>NZ_JAKZHU010000001.1:319762-639525 GCF_022568795.1 Arsenicicoccus dermatophilus
GGCCGAGACCTGCGGCATCGTGCACCTTCCCCGCGGCGAGCTCGCCCCGCTCACGGCGTCCAGCCGGGGCCTGGGCGAGGCCATGCGGATCGCCCTCGACGAGGGCTGCTCGGAGCTGGTGCTCGGCATCGGCGGATCGGCCAGCACGGACGGCGGCACGGGCATGCTCGCCGCCCTCGGGGTCCGGCTGCTCGACCGCGCGGGCCACGAGATCCCCGACGGGGCCGAGGGACTCGACACCCTCGCGTCGGTGGACCTGTCCGGGCTGCACCCCCGGCTGCGCGAGGTGGCCGTCACGGTGGCCTGCGACGTCAACAACCCGCTCCTCGGTGACCGCGGCACGTCGGCGGTCTTCGGCCCGCAGAAGGGCGTGACCGCCCAGCTGCGACCCCGCGTCGACGCCGGCCTGGAGCGCCTCGCCGACCTGCTCACCAGGGCGACCGGGCGCGACGAGCGTGACCGGCCGGGAGCCGGTGCGGCCGGAGGCGTGGGCTACGCCGCGCTGCAGGTCCTGCAGGCGACGATGCGTCCCGGGGTGGAGCTGGTGCTGGACCTGGTGGGCTTCCCGGAGCTGGCGAGCGGAGCGGACCTGGTCATCACCGGCGAGGGCTCCCTGGACGAGCAGTCGCTCATGGGCAAGACGCCGGTGGGCGTGGCCCATGCCTGCGCCCGTGCGGGCGTGCCCGTGGTCGCCGTCTGCGGCCGCAGCCTCCTCGGCGAGGGGCAGGCGGAGACCGCAGGCATCCGGCGGGTCTACGCCCTCACCCACCTGGAGCCGGACACCGCTCGCTGCATGACCGAGGCTGGGCCGCTGCTCCAGGAGCTCGCGGCGCTGGTGACCCGCGACCTGCTGGACGGCCGCGTCTGACCTGCGCCCGTATGCCGAGACCCCCGGGCCGCGGTGAGCGGCGCCGGGGGTCTCGGCATACGGCGGATCAGGCCTTGGTCACCGGGGTGACGGGGGCCTTGCCGGCCAGCACGTTGAGGACGTTCTCGGCGGCCAGGTCGGCCATCGCGGTGCGCGTCTCGATCGTCGCGGACCCCAGGTGGGGCAGCAGGACGACGTCGTCGCGCCCGAGGAGGCCCTCGTGCACGGTCGGCTCGTCCTCGAAGACGTCGAGGCCGGCGCCGGCGATCTCGCCCGCCTCGAGCGCGGCCACCAGGGCGGCCTCGTCGACGATCGGGCCGCGGGCGGAGTTGACCAGGTAGGCGGTCTTCTTCATCTTGCGGAAGGCGTCGGCGTCCATCAGGTGCTTGGTGGAGTCGAGCAGCGGGCAGTGCAGCGAGACCACGTCCGACTCGGCCAGCAGCTCGTCCATCTCGACCTTGCGGGCGCCGAGCTCCTCGGCGATCTCGGCGTCCAGCTCGTAGGCGTCGACGTAGATGACGTCCATGCCGAAGGCCTTGGCGCGGCGGGCCATCGCGATGCCGATCTGGCCCATGCCGACGATGCCGAGCGTCTTGTCCTGCAGGCCCATGCCGAGCATGTAGAACATGCCCCACTGCCAGGGGGTGCGGGAGCGGATGACGCGCTCGCCCTCGCCGAACCGGCGGGTGACCATGAGCATCAGGCCGAAGGCCGTGTCCGCGGTGGTCTCGGTGAGCACCTTGGGGGTGTTGGTGCCGGTGACACCACGCTTCTCCAGCGCCGGGACGTCGATGTTGTTGTAGCCCACGGCGACGTTGGCGACGACCTTGAGCTGGTCGCCGGCGGCGTCGAGGAACTCGTCGTCCACGCGCTCGGTCAGCAGGGTGACGACGGCGTCGGCGCCCTTGACGGCCTCCAGCATGGCCTCACGGGTGATGCACTCGTCGGCGTCGTGGTAGAAGACGACGTCGTGCTCGGCCTTGAGGGCGTCGACGGCAGACTGCGGGATCTTGTTGGTGATGACGACCTTGCTCACTTGCTCTCGATCCAATCCTTGAGCTTGCCGAGGCCCTCGCGGATGCGGTCCTCGGAGATGCCGGAGTAGGCAAAGCGGATGTAGTCGCGGGTCTCGTCGTCCTGACGACGCCCGAAGTGGTTGCGGGTGCAGAAGGACACGCCCGTGGCGTGCAGCGCCTGCGTCGCGAAGTCGTCGACGTCCTTGGCGCCCACGCGCTGGACGGCCTCGGTGACGTCGGGGAACAGGTAGAACGTCGACTCGGGGACGGCGACGGACATGCCGGGGATCGAGTTGGTGATCTCGCAGGCGGTGTCCCGCCGGCCGCGCAGGACCTGCAGCATGTCGGCGACGGGCTGCTGGCTCTCGGTGAGGGCGGCGACGCCGGCGTACTGGATGAAGTGCGTCGTGCACGACTCGTTGTTGGTGTTCATGGTCGAGAACACCTTGGCGATCTCGAGCGGCGCGATGCCCGCCCCGAGGCGCCAGCCGGTCATGGCGTACTTCTTGGAGAAGGTGTAGAGGATGACCGTGCGGTCCTTCATGCCCTCGATGGAGGAGATGGAGGTCGACGTGCCCGAGTAGCGCATGTCGAAGTAGGCCTCGTCGGACAGCACCCACAGGTCGTGCTCGATGGCGAGCTGGGCGATGGCCTCGCGCTCGGCCTGGGTGGACTCCGCGGAGATCGGGTTCTGCAGGTCGTTGTAGATGATCGCCTTCGTCCTGGGCGTGATCAGCGCACGCACCTGGTCCAGGTCGATGGCGAAGCCGCGCTCGGTGGGGACGTAGCGGTAGGGCTTGGCGATGCCGCCGAAGTACTCGATCTGGGACTCGTAGATCGGGAACCCGGGGTTGGGGTAGAGCACCTCGTCGCCCTCGTTCATCACGGCCTGGACGAACTTGGTGATGACCGGCTTGCCGCCGGGCTGGATGGCGACGTTGTCGGCGGTGTAGTCGGTGCCGCGGGCACCGTTGATGTCGGCGGCCATGGCCTCGCGCAGCTGCGGGATGCCGGGGCCGGGGCAGTAGCCCGTGCGCCCGTCCGCGATCGCCTTGTTCATGGCCTCGGTGATGTGGCCCGGGGTCGCCAGGTCGATGTCACCCAGGTGGAAGGGATAGATGGTGTTGCCCTTGGCCCCCCACGCGGCGGCTGCCGCGGAGACGGCGAACGCCGTCTCGGTGCCGAGTCGGGACAGACGGTTGGCCAGCGCCATGGCTGCGTCTCCTTCGCGATGTGTGTGTCGTCGTTGACAGCGCACGAAGCCCTCGTGAGGCTCGTCGTCGCACTGTAACGACCGCGGGGAGAGCCCGCGCAGGCGCCCTCCCCCGGGATCGTCGTCATTGCACCATGCGCGATGTGGTCAGACCAACGTGGGCTGCATGAGCGTGCAGGCCGCGGTATGCCGTAAGGCTGATGGGGTCACCCCCAGTGCATGCACTGTGGTCTGGCTGTCGTCGCCGACGATCTCCGGCTCAGCTGCCGGGCAACCGACGCACGGTGAGGATCTGCTCGACCCCGCCGACCGGCCCGTGCTCGTCGTACAGGTCCGAGCTGGTGATCCCCAGACCCGTCTCGCCGAAGGTCACCTCGGTGTTCAGCCCCAGCCAGCCGAACCGCGGCCGCCGGAAGAGGTGGATCGTCAGGTCGACGTTGGGGAACATCCACTCGCCGGGGTGCTCGCGCACCGCGATGCCGTTGGCGGTGTCCACCAGGCCGACGAACCGGGCGACCTCGGAGGACTCCTCACCCGCCACCAGGCCGGTGTGCGTGGTGAGCCACGCCTGACCGCGCCCCGGCTCGCCGCCCGCGACCGAGCGGAACTCCAACGACCGGATGAAACCGCCACCCCACAACGAGGTCCCGTCCCAGGGATCCGCCTCGTCGGGGCGGGCCAGGTCCGGGTGGAAGCCGCCGGCCACCTCTGCGGTGTCCTGGGTGACCAGCCGCCAGGCCGTGGCGCGGATGACGGCCTTGCCGCCGGCATACGACCCGTCCTCCTGGGGCTCCTCGGCGATCATCGTGGCCTCGACCAGCTCGATGGTGCGCCCGGGGCGCACGGTGCGGCACTCGATGCGGACGGGAGAGGCAGGGATCAGGCCGAGGATCTCGAAGGTGATGCGGGCGAGCTGCATCTCCTCGCGCGGATCGTGGCGCTCGAGGGCGTGCACGAGCAGGCCCGACGCCGGCGCCATGTGCTGCTCCCAGTCGTTCCAGGCGCCCTGCGCGTGCAGGGTCGGCTCGTAGCGACCCTCGCCCAGGGCTGTGTAGTAGCAGGAGGACGAGGCGTCGAGCGCAGCCGGGTCGGGGCGGGTCTCGGGAGCGGTGGTCACCCACCCACGCTAGGCGACCGTGACAGCCTGCACACCCCGGGAACCGCCTGTGCCGGAGGTTGGATATGGTCGCGGCATGAGCACCCGCAACCTCCTGCGCAGCGAGGCGCAGCTCCGCTCGGCCCAGCTCGAGATCGCGACCTACGAGGTCGAGCTCGACCTGTCCGACGCCGCCGACCTGACGCGCGCGACCTTCCCGACGCGGACGACCGTGACCTTCACGTCCACCGCGACGGACACCTTCCTGGACTTCCTCGGCGAGACGGTGCACGAGGTCGAGGTCAACGGCGAGCAGGTGCCGGTCGAGCACGACGGCAACCGGGTGCAGCTGCACGGGCTGCGCACCGACGGGGACAACGTCGTGACCGTGCGCGGGGAGGGGATCTACTCCCGCTCCGGCGAGGGACTGCACCGCTACCAGGACCCGGTGGACGAGCAGGTCTACCTCTACACGCACTACGAGCCGACCGACTCCCGGCGGGTGTTCGCGGGCTTCGACCAGCCCGACCTCAAGGGGCGCTTCACCTTCGTCATCACCGGCCCGGCCGACTGGCAGCTGCGGTCCAACCAGCCGGTCGTGTCCAGCGAGGACGCCGGGACCAACGCCGCGGGGCAGGCCGTGGTCCGTCAGGTCCACGCCGAGACGCCGCCGCTGTCGACATACATCACCTGCGTCGCGGCCGGTCCCTACCACCTGCAGCGGGGCTCCTGGTCCGGCCAGGGCGTCGAGATCCCCCTCGGCGTGCTGTGCCGGCAGTCCCTGGTCTCGGCCTTCGACGGGGACACCATCCTGGAGACGACCCGCAACGGCCTGGACTACTTCCACCGGACCTTCGAGTTCCCCTATCCCTGGGGCAAGTACGACCAGATCTTCGTGCCGGAGTACAACCTCGGCGCGATGGAGAACCCGGGCCTGGTGACCTTCAACGACGCGGCGTACGTCTACCAGTCCGCCGCCACCCGCTCGCAGTACGAGCTGCGCTCCAACACGATCCTGCACGAGATGGCCCACATGTGGTTCGGCGACCTGGTGACGCCGCGCTGGTGGGACGACCTGTGGCTCAAGGAGTCCTTCGCGGACTACGTGGGCACCGAGGCCAACGCGAGGGCCACCGAGTTCACCGACGCCTGGACCCCCTTCTGCGCGCGTCGCAAGGCCTGGGCGTACCTGCAGGACCAGCTGCCCACCACGCACCCGATCGTCGCGGACATCCCCGACGTCGAGGCGGCCAAGCAGAACTTCGACGGGATCACCTACGCCAAGGGCGCGTCCGTGCTCAAGCAGCTCGTGGCGTATGTCGGGCAGGACGAGTTCTTCGCCGGCGCCCGGGCGTACTTCACGGACCACGCCTTCTCCTCGACGGGGCTGGTCGACCTGCTGACGGCGCTGGAGTCGTCCTCCGGCCGCGACCTGGGGGAGTGGAGCCGGCTGTGGCTGCAGACCGCCGGGATCTCGACGCTGACCCCCGAGCTGGTCGAGCGCGACGGTCGGGTCGAGCGGCTCGTCGTGCACCAGAGCGGCACCGACGCGATGACCGGCGAGCCGATCGTCCGCCCGCACCGCCTCGTCGTGGGTCTGTATGCCCTGCAAGGCGGTTCGCTGGAGCGCACCGAGCGGCTCGAGGTCGACCTGGCCGACGCGTCGCTCACCGTCGAGGCCGCCACGGGTCTGGCCACGCCCGATCTGGTCGTGGTCAACGACGACGACCTCACCTATGCCAAGGTCCGCCTGGACGAGCGGTCGCTCGCGACGGTGCGCGAGCACCTGTCGGCCATCTCCTCGTCGCTGACCCGCGCGGTGCTGTGGTCGGCGTTGTGGAATGCCTGCCGCGACGGCGAGCTGCCCGCCGCCGACTACGTCGACATCGTGCTGCGGCACGCGCCGCAGGAGGAGGACGTCGCGCTGCTCGCCAACGTGACCGCCAATGCCTCGACCGCCGTGGAGGCCTACGCCCCGGTGGCCCTGCGCGCCGACCTGCGCAGCCGCTACCTCGACGGCACGTGGCGGCAGCTGCAGGCCGCCCGGCCCGGCTCGGGCAACCAGCTCGTCTGGGCCCGGGTGCTCGCCTCGACCAGCGCCGCCACCGATGCCCGCTCCGGCGAGCTCACCCGCCTCCTCGACGGCAGCCTGCAGGTCGACGGACTGACCCTCGACCCGGAGCTGCGCTGGGCCTTCCTGCAGGCGCTGGCCGCCCAGGACGCGGTGGACCAGGCGACCCTGGACACCGAGCTGGAGCGGGACCACACCTCCCTCGCGCCGGTCCGACACCGGGCGGCGTCCGCGTCGTTCCCGCGAGCCGAGCTCAAGCGCGAGGCCTTCCGCACCGTCGTCGACGACACCTCCCTCACCAACGACATGGTGTCCGCCTGGACCACCGGCTATGCCCAGCCCGGCCAGGGCCCGCTGACCGCCGACCTGGTGCCGGACTACTTCGGGGCGCTGGAGCAGGTGTGGTCCTCGCGCTCGCAGGAGCTGGCCTCCCGGATGGTGCTCGGGATGTTCCCCCGCGACGCCGACCTGGCCGAGGGGCAGACGCCGGAGGAGCACCCGGTGCCGGTCGCCGCGCAGGCCTGGCTCGACGAGCACCCCTCGGCCCCCGGCGGCCTGCGTCGCCTGGTGGTCGAGCAGCGTGACCACGTGCTGCGAGCCCTGCGCGCCCAGCAGCGCTGACCTGGCCGGGGGCGGCCGGATCAGCCGGTCCTGATCACCACCGGTCATCGCCGCCGAGCGGGTCCGACACGGCGAGGGCGCCTCGCCCGCCTAGGATCGAGCGACGTCGAGCGAGGAGGCGCCATGGGCGGCAGGACGAGTCGGGCATGCGCGGTGCTGGCGGCCGGCGCCCTCGTCGCCGGCTGCACGGGGGACCCGGGACCGCAGGGGACCGCGGACCAGGTGGGTCGGGCCATCGCCTCGGCCGACCTGACCGGGGTGCCGCTCGACGGGATCGATGCCGCCACCGCCACCGCGCAGGTCAAGGGGCTGCTCGCGGGTCTGGGTGAACGCAAGCCGACGGTGCGACTCCTGGAGGATCCCAGGGCCGACGATCAGGGGGCCGCCACCGCGCGCTACCACGTCAGCTGGCCGCTCGCCGAGGGCCGGCTCTGGGAGTACGACACCTCTGTCCCCCTGGTGCGCAAGGACGGGGGCTGGCGGGCCCGCTGGAGCCCCGCCGTCGCGCTGCCCGGGGCGCAGGCGGGCGACACGGTCAAGGTGAGCCGCACCCCGGCGGTCCGCGGCCGGGTCCTCGGCGCGGGCGGCGTGCCGATCGTCCAGCTGCGCCAGGTGGTCCGGCTCGGCGTCGACAAGTCGCACGGGACGCCGGCGCAGGCCCTGGCGGCGGCACCGCAGGTCGCGGCGCTCGCCGGGCTCACCGACGTGGCGGGCTACACCGGCCAGGTGCAGGCCGCCGGGCCTCAGGCCTTCGTCGAGGCCGTGGTCCTGCGGCGGGAGGACCCCAAGGTCGCGGCGATCCCGCAGGTCGCAGCCGCCAACCCCACCGTGGCCGGGCTGGCCGCGGAGCTCCCGCTCGCGCCCACCAAGACCTTCGCCCGGCCCGTCCTGGGCGGCGTGGGGGAGGCCACCGCCGAGATCGTCGAGCAGTCCGCCGGGGCCGTCGCCCCGGGAGACCTGGTGGGGCAGGGCGGACTTCAGCGATCGCACGACGAGACCCTGCGCGGGACCCCGGGCCTGACGGTCTCCCTGGTCCACGGCGGCGAGGCCCGGCAGCTGCACACGGTCGCCCCGGTCGCGGGGAAGGACCTGACGACCACGCTCGACGTCCCCGCCCAGGCGCGCGCCGAGGCCCTGCTCGCCGGGGTGAAGCCGGCCAGCGCGGTCGTCGCCGTACGGCCGTCCACCGGTGACGTGCTCGTCGCCGCGAGCGGGCCCGGGGGGCAGGGGCAGTCCACCGCCACCCTCGGCCAGTACGCCCCGGGGTCGACCTTCAAGATCGTCTCGGCCCTGGCCCTGCTGCGCGCCGGGGTGACCGCGGCCACGCCCACGCCGTGCACGGCCCAGGTGGTCGTCGACGGTCGCCGCTTCGAGAACTACGACGCCTATCCGGCGGCGGGGCTCGGGCAGGTCCCGCTCGCGACGTCCTTCGCCAAGAGCTGCAACACGGCCTTCATCGGGCTGCGGGGCAAGGCCCCGTCCGCCGCCCTCGCCGACGCCGCGGCGGGCCTCGGGCTCAGCTCCGAGCCGCGTGTCGGCCTGCCCGTCCATCTCGGTGGGGTCCCTGCCGCCACCGGCCAGACCGACCACGCGGCCCAGATGATCGGCCAGGGCGAGATCACGGCGAGCCCCCTCGGCATGGCGACCGTGACCGCGAGCGTGGTGGCGGGGCACCCGGTGGTGCCGCGGTTGGTGGTGCCGGCCGCGGGTGTGCCGTCGGGCACCGCGGGCCAGGCGACCCGCCCGGTCACCCCGGCCGAGGCCGCGACCCTGCGCGCCCTCATGCGCGGCGTCGTCACGGGCGGCAGCGGCGCGCTCCTGGCAGACCTGCCCGGGGCGCCGATCGCGAAGACGGGGACGGCGGAGTTCGGCACGACCGCACCGCCGCGCACCCACGCCTGGATGGTGGCTGCGCGGGGTGACCTTGCGGTCGCCGTCTTCGTGGACGAGGGGGAGGGGGGCTCGCGTACCGCCGGGCCGATCCTCAAGGCCTTCCTCGCCGGGACCCGCTGACCTGCGGTCGGATGCGCACGGCAACCGCAGGTTTGCCGATCGTTCACCTCCGAGGCGTTCAGGGTCGATAGTCGCGGCACGTCGGTTCTATCCGGTCTTCTGTATGGCGGACCGGTCGAGGCGGACATACCCTCGCCATGCGGTCACCCATCGACCGCAGCCATCTTTGGGAGGAACCGTGCAGAAGCACTCTCCGACCGGTCGAGGACGATCGGTCATCATCTCCACCGCGGCGATGTCGCTGGTGCTGGCGCCCGTCGCGCTGGCCGGCGCTCCCGCGCAGGCCGCGGGCGAGGGCTCGACCGCGCTCTACATCGTCCAGGTCGCGGGCAACCCGCTGACCACCTACGCCGGTGGTGTCAAGGGCATCCCGGCGACCAAGCCCGCCAAGGGGGGCAAGGTCAAGGTCCGCTCCGCCAACGGTCAGGCCTACACCCGCCACCTGGTCACCGAGCACAAGGACGCCCTCGCCGAGATCGGCGTCCCCGCCACCGCCAAGACCCGTGACTACACCACCACCTTCAACGGCATGGCGGTGCGCCTCACCCCGGCCCAGGCCGACAAGCTGGAGAAGTCGAAGTCCGTCGTGCGCGTCTGGAAGGACGAGCAGCGCCAGGCCGACACCAACACCACCCCGCAGTTCCTCGGCCTCGACGGTCCGAACGGCGTGTGGCAGAAGCAGTTCGGCGGCAACGCCAAGTCGGGCGCGGGCATGATCGTCGGTGTCATCGACTCCGGCATCTGGCCGGAGAACCCGTCCTTCGCGCCGCTGGCCAACCCGGTCGGCCAGGACCGCGTCGACGCCAACTGGAACGGCGTCTGCGACGGCGGCACCGGCCCGGACAAGGTCACCTGCAACAACAAGCTCATCGGCGCCCGGGCCTACTACTCCGCGGCGACCGTGCCGGACTTCGAGTTCAAGACCCCGCGTGGCTACAACGCCCACGGCACCCACACGGCGGGGACGGCGGCCGGCAACTACGGTGTCGACGCGGTCGTCAACGGCCAGCCGGTCGGCAAGATCAGCGGTATGGCGCCCGCGGCGCGCATCGCGGTCTACAAGGCCCTGTGGACCAAGCCCGACAACAGCGGCGCCAGCGGTGCCACCGTCGACCTGGTCGCGGCCATCGACCAGGCCGTCGCCGACGGCGTCGACGTGATCAACTACTCCGTCTCCGGCTCGAGCACCTACTCGGTCACCCCGGACGAGATCGCGTTCTTCAACGCCGCCGACGCCGGGGTCTTCGTCTCCGCCTCGGCCGGCAACTCCGGCGACACGGTGGGCACCTCCTCGGTCGCCCACAACTCCCCCTGGGAGATGACCGTCGCTGCCAGCACCGCCCCGCACGCGGTCGCCAAGACCGTGACGCTCGGCAACGGCAAGGTCTACACCGGCGTCGGCACCGGCCCCAAGGTCGGCCCGGCCCCCGTCGTCAGCGCCGCCGGCGCGGCCCTGCCCGGCGCGGACGCCACCAAGGCCAAGCAGTGCTACTCCGACGCGGACGACGACCCGACCAACGGCGTCACCGCGGTCCTGGACGCCGCCAAGATCAAGGGCAAGATCCTGCTCTGCGAGCGCGGCGGCAACGCCCGCACCGACAAGGGCGACGCGGCCAAGAACGCCGGTGCCATCGGCATGCTCCAGGTCAACACGTCGGACGCTCAGTCCGTCAACGCCGACTTCATGACCCTCCCGACGGCGCACCTGGACGCCAAGCAGGGCGCCGAGGTCAAGGCCTACGTCGCGAGCGACCCCAACCCGACCGCGACGCTGAGCGACCCCTTCAAGGACCCCCAGGCCCGGCACCCGCAGATGGCCGGCTTCTCGTCGTACGGCCCGGCCCTCGCCGGCGGTGGCGACCTGCTGAAGCCCGACATCACGGCCCCCGGCGTGGACATCATCGCCGCGGTCTCGCCCAAGGAGTACCAGGGCAACAACTTCGGCTCGATGTCTGGCACCTCGATGTCGGCGCCGCACGTCGCGGGTCTGGGCGCCCTGCTCAAGCAGCTGCACCCCGACTGGTCCCCGATGGCGGTCAAGTCGGCCATGATGACCACCGCCTCGGTGCTCGACGACCACGGTCAGCCGATCCAGCGCGGCTCGGAGAACGCCACCCCGCTCGACTTCGGTGCGGGCCACGTCACTCCTCCCAAGATGGTCTCGCCGGGTCTGGTCTACGACTCGGCCGCCCCGGACTGGATGAAGTACCTCTGCGGGATCAACCAGCTCGAGCTGATCTCCGACCCGGGCACCTGCGCCAAGGTCGGCACCATCGACCCGAGCGACCTGAACTACCCCAGCATCGCCATCGGCGACCTGGCAGGCACGCAGACGGTCACCCGCACGGTCCGCAACGTCGAGGACAAGACCGCCGTCTACAAGGTCCGCGTCCAGCAGCCCACCGGTGTGGCCGTCTCGGTCCAGCCGACCATGTTCACCATCAAGCCCGGCGAGAGCAAGACCTACACGGTCACCTTCCGCCGCACCGCGGCGCAGTTCGACCAGTACGCCTTCGGTGCGCTGACCTGGACCGGCAACCGCGGTCAGGTCGTCCGCAGCCCCCTGGCGATCCGTTCGGTCGCGCTGTCCGCGACGCCCGGCGAGATCAAGGGTGCGGCGACCTCCGGCTCGGCGAACCTCCTGGTCAAGCCCGGCTTCTCGGGCACGTTGACCGCCAAGCCGGCGGGGGCCGTCCCCTCGCAGGTCAACGCGGGTGACGTGGCTCAGGGCAAGGCCCTCAGCACCACGGTCCAGGTGCCCGAGGGCACCAAGGCCGTCCGGTTCGCGACCTTCGACGCGGACTACCCGGCCGGCACCGACATCGACCTGACCGTCCTCAAGGACGGCAAGGAGATCGGCACCAGCGGCGAGGCCACGGCGGAGGAGGCGGTCACCCTGCTCAAGCCGGCTGCCGGTTCCTACACCGTCGAGGCGAAGTACTTCGCCGGTCCGTCGGCCAGCCTCTCCGTGAAGCAGCACTCCTTCGTCCTCACCGACAAGGCCGAGGGCAACCTCACCGCCACGCCGGAGAGCCAGGCCGTCACCAGCGGCAAGCCCGCCACCGTCACGGTGGACTGGAAGGGCCTGACGGCCGGTCAGCACTACCTCGGCGCCGTGGCGCTGGGCAACGCCGGTGCGCCGGTCAAGGACGTGCTCGTCACGCTCGACCCGAAGTGATCCTCGGCTGAGGCCGACTCACGACGACGGATGGCCCGCCACCCCACCGGGGTGGCGGGCCATCCGTCGCGCTCGGGCAGGTCAGCCGGTGAGTTGGTCAGTCACGGGCGGCCGGGGAGCCGGGAGCGCTGCCATGGCTCACCGGCGCGGGGTGTCCGCGAGCGGGGCACGACGTCGTATGCCGGGTCGCGGCGGGGTCACCCGCCGGTGAGGACCTCGTGGGCACCCGCCTCGCGAAGGAGCTCGGGGGCGTGGGTGCTCGGCACGGCCACGACCCGGCCGACGCCGGCGG
Organism: Arsenicicoccus dermatophilus; assembly: GCF_022568795.1. Lineage (NCBI taxonomy): Bacteria > Bacillati > Actinomycetota > Actinomycetes > Micrococcales > Intrasporangiaceae > Arsenicicoccus > Arsenicicoccus dermatophilus. Next base: position 332,131 of record NZ_JAKZHU010000001.1, read on the forward strand.
CGACGGCCGCTCGCACGCCTGCTGGGGCGTCCTCGACCGCGACGCAGCGGGCGGGGTCCACGCCGAGGCGGTGGGCGCCGAGCTGGTAGCAGTCGGGGGAGGGCTTGCCTCGCTCCACGTCGTCGCGGGTGACCACGGCGGCGAAGCGCTCGAGGCCGCCCAGGGCGGCCAGGGCGGGCTCGGCCCACGCGCGGCCGGCCGAGGTGACGAGGGCACAGGGGATGCCGAGCCGGTCGGCCTCGTCGAGCAGGTCGGCCGCACCGGCGAGCGGCTCGGGGGCCAGGTCGGTGGGCAGGGCGGCGACGAGCTCCTCGAAGAGCGCCTGCGGGTCCAGTCCGTCCCAGGGGCCGGGGGTCGTGCGGAAGACGTCGTCGGCACGCCGGCCGGTGAAGATCGCCAGGTCTGCGTCGCTGCAGGGCCACCCCCGGCAGGCGAAGACGCGGCGGTAGCCCTCGCGGTGGATCGGTTCGGAGTCGACGAGGGTCCCGTCGAGGTCGAGGAGGAGGCCCGCGGCCGGGGATCCCGCCACCTCCGGCCGAAGCCCGGTCAGACCGGCCGGCGCGGGTGGCCGACCGTGCGGCCGGGGGTGCGGGCTGTCCTCCTGGGGGGCCCTGCCGGTCAGGCCGTCCACGTGAGCAGGGTCTCCCCGACCGAGACGGCGTCGCCGGCCCGGTCGGCGGGCACCGCTGCGGCGGGCTGGTCCAGGAGGCACACCATCACCATGGCCGAGCGGCCACCCGCGGCGATGCCGGCCGGATCCCAGCGCACGAGCTCCTGCCCGGCGACCACCTCGGCGCCCTCGTCCACGAGGAGCTCGAAGCCGGCCCCGGCCAGCTGGACGGTGTCGATGCCCAGGTGGACCAGGACCGCGAGACCGTCGCCGGCGATGGCGTAGGCGTGCGGGTGCAGCTTGGCGATGCGGCCGGCGATCGGGGCGATCGCGGTCTGCACCTGCGGCGTCGGGTCGACGGCCAGGCCGGGGCCGACCATCTCGGCCGCGAAAACGGGGTCCGGGACCTCGGCGAGGGGGCGGATGGTCCCGGACGCCGGGGAGAGGACCTCCGTCACAGGAGGTCCTCGATGTCCTCGCAGATGTTGTCGGCCTCGGGGCCGACGACGACCTGCACGACCGTGCCGGCGACGATGACGCCGTGGGCCCCGGCGGCCTTGAGGGCGGTCTGGTCGACGGCGGAGGGGTCCTCGACCTGGGTGCGCAGGCGGGTGATGCACGCCTCGATCTCGACGATGTTGGCGGGGCCGCCGAGCCCAGCGATGATCTTCTGTGCCTTATTCACTTTCGACAATCCTTCGGGTCGGTGCCGTCCCCTGAGATGGGACCGGCGCGTCGTTGGCTGGCTGGGCTCCATGGGCATCAGTCTGGGTGATCTTGGCCAGACCGCGTGGGCTATCCGGGTCAAGATCGAGTCGGGCGGCCAGTCGCTCGACCATGAGCTGGGCCGGGACGATGGTGGCGACGGGGGCCAGCGCCTCGGGCAGGGGAGGTGCCGGGACGTGCACCTGGGCGGTCCGGGCCAGCTCCTCGTCGCCTCCGATCGCGACCACCGCGGCGCCCCGATCAGCCAGATCGGTGGCGAGCTCGTGGATGGCCGAGACCATCGGCCCGTCGGCCGCGGCGACGAGGACGGCGACGGTGCCGGGGCGCACGACCGCGATCGGCCCGTGGCGCAGGTCGGCATACGAGTATCCGCGGACCGCCCGCAGGCAGGTCTCCTCGATCTTGAGGGCCGTCTCCAACGCGGTGCCCAGCATCATGCCGCGACCGGTGACCAGGGTGGCGCCGGTCGCCCCGGCGAGGGCGCAGGCGGCCTCGTCGATCTCGGCGGTGCGGCCCAGGGCGTCGTGCACGAGCTCGGGCACGCACCGCAGCTGGGCGTCCAGGGAGGGGCCCTGCGAGGACAGGGCCGTGCCCAGGACCGCCATGGCGATGGTCTGGGTCAGATAGGTCTTGGTGGCTGGGACGGCCACCTCGGGGCCGGCCTGGGTGACCAGGGCGAGGTCGGCGGCCGCGGCGAGGGGAGAGCCCTCGACGTTGGTCACGGCGATCGTGGCCGCCCCGCAGGCGCGCACGCGCTCCTGGACGTCGACGAGCTCGCTGGTCGCCCCCGACTGGGAGACCGAGACCACGAGGGTGTCGGACAGGTCCGGGCGGGCGTCGTAGTGGGTGAAGACGCTGGGCGCCAGCATGGCGGCGGGCAGTCCGGCCCGGGTCTCGAGCAGGTAGCGGCCGTACATCGCGGCGTTGTCGCTGGAGCCGCGGGCGGAGAACAGCACGTGGCGTCGGCCCTGGGCCAGGCGGGCGATCTCGTCCCGCAGCGGCAGCAGCTGCTCCAGGGTGCGGGCCGCGGCCTCCGGGCCCTCGTGGATCTCTCGGAGCATGGTGCTCTGGGACGACGAGATCAGCTCCGGTGTCATGGCTCTCCTTGCGTGCGCGTCGACGGGTCACGAGTGCACAACGTCCTGCAGGGCTCGTTGACAGACCGTCCCCCAGGAGCGGATCATACATGTCCGTACTGGTACGGACCACCCGTGTTGACCAGCGCGAATGATCCTAGCCCGAACGGATGAGAGGGTTGCCCATGGCGACGAGGCGTGTCGCTGCGCGGCTGAGCGAGGGGCCCGTCCCCAAGCATGCCCAGCTGCGCGACGCCCTCGCCCGCGCCGTCCGCTCCGCGGATCCCGGCACCGCCATCGCCTCCGAGCGCGAGCTCATGCAGACCTACGCGGTCAGCCGCGCCACCGTGCGCCGCGCCATCGAGGCCCTCATCGCCGACGGCGTGCTGCACCGCATCCAGGGCAAGGGCACCTTCGTCGCCCACCCTCGCGTGCAGTCCCACCTGCACCTCGCGTCCTTCACCACCGACATGCGCCGCCGCGGCCTGACCCCCACCACGCGGGTGGTCCGCGTCGAGCGCCGGGTCTGTCCGGTCGAGGTCGCCGACGACCTGGGGCTCGCCGAGGGGGAGGCCGCATGGTTCGTCGAGCGGGTGCGGCTGGCCGACGGTCAACCGATGGCCTACGAGCGGGCGTGGTACCCCACCGACCTGCTGCCCGGCCTCGACGATCACGACCTGGCCGGGTCACTGTACGACCTCGTGCACCGGACCTACGGCCTGGTCGTCGACGCCGCCGAGCAGGCCGTCTGGGCCGACCAGGCAGGCGCCGCGGCAACCTACCTCGACCTGTCGGCGACCGCGCCGGTCATGGTGTTCGACCGTCTGTCGCGTGTCGGCGGACGTCCCCTGGAGCGGGTGCGCAGCTGGTATCGCGGCGACCGCTACCAGATCCACATGACCCTCGACCGGAGCATGGCTCCCTGACCGCACCACCGTGCCGGCATACGGGCCGGCGCGCCACGGAAGGACGACACCTCACATGAGCACCAGCACCGCGGCAACGCCGCCACCGGAGCGCAAGGGCCTGGCCACGCTCCAGAAGTTCGGTCGCAGCCTGATGCTGCCCATCGCCGCGCTGCCCGCGGCCGCCATCCTGCTGCGTCTCGGTCAGGACGACATGCTGGGCAAGAAGGGCCTCGGCTGGAACGAGGTGGCCGCGATCTTCGCCGGCGCCGGCGGTGCGCTCTTCGAGCACCTGCCCCTGCTCTTCGCCGTCGGCGTGGCGATCGGCTGGGCCAAGAAGGCCGACGGCTCCACCGCGCTCGCCGCGGTCGTGGGCTACCTCGTCTTCGAGGGCGTCGGCAAGGCGATGTCCCCCTTCGTGCTCACCCAGCCGACCGACCCGACCGCCAAGCCGGCGCTGATCAACTACGGGGTGCTCGGTGGCATCCTCATCGGCCTCATCGCCGGTGCCCTGTGGCAGAAGTTCTATCGCATCTCGTTGCCGCCCTACCTGTCCTTCTTCGGCGGACGCCGGTTCGTGCCCATGGCGACCGCCCTCGCCGCGATCGCCCTCGCCGTCCTCACGGCCTTCATCTACCCGGCCTTCAACTCGGGGCTGACCAGCATCGGTCGGTGGGTCGCCAGCAACGCCGTCCTCGGCGGTTTCGTCTACGGCACGCTCAACCGCCTGCTCATCCCGCTGGGTCTGCACCACATCCTCAACTCGGTGCCGTGGTTCATCCTCGGCGACTACACCGACGCCGCAGGCAAGGTCGTCCACGGAGACATCGCACGGTTCTACGCCGGTGACAAGTCCGCGGGCGCCTTCATGACCGGCTTCTTCCCGGTGATGATGTTCGCCCTGCCCGCCGCCGCCATGGCCATCTGGCACGAGGCCAAGCCCGCCGCTCGCAAGGTCACCGGTGGCGTCATGATCTCCGCCGCCCTCACGGCCTTCTTCACCGGCGTGACCGAGCCGCTCGAGTTCGCCTTCATGTTCGTCGCCTGGCCGCTCTACGTCGTCCACGCGGTCCTCACCGGCGTCTCGCTCGCCCTGTGCAACGCCCTCGGCGCCAAGCTCGGCTTCGGCTTCTCCGCAGGCCTGTTCGACATGGTGTTCAACTGGCGGATCGCCACCCAGCCGATGCTGGTCGTCATCCTCGGTCTGGTGTATGCCGCGATCTACTACGTGCTGTTCCGCTTCGTCATCCGCCGCTGGAACCTCAAGACCCCCGGCCGCGAGGACGAGGGCGAGTCCAGCATGGTCCTCGACGACGACCGGCGATGATCGTCTCCGCCTCCCGCCTCCTCGGGCCCGCCGGCCTCGGCGGGCCCGGGTGGGTCCGGGTGTCGGGCGACCGCGTCGTCGAGGTGGCTCATGCCGCCTCCGCCGACCCGGTCGGCGAGGCTGCCCGCGCCGGACACGGCGCCGGCGAGGAGCACGTCGACCTCGGGGACGCCCTGCTCGCACCCGGATTCGTCGACACCCACTCGCACGGCGGCGGGGGAGCGTCGTTCACCGACGGCACGGCCGCGGCCGCCCGCACCGCCCTCGCCACCCATCGGGCCCACGGCACCACGACGATGGTGGCCAGCCTGGTCACCGACACCGTCGCGCGGCTCGGCGAGCTGCTCGACGTGCTCGCGCCCCTGGTGACGTCCGGCGAGCTGGCCGGCGTGCACCTGGAGGGCCCCTGGCTGAGCCCCTGCCACAAGGGCGCCCACGACCCGGCCCTGCTGCGGGCGCCCACGCGGGCGGACCTGGCGGCGCTGCTGACCCGGCATGCGGGAGTGGTGCAGATGGTCACCCTCGCCCCCGAGCTGGAGGGGGGACTCGACGCCGTCGAGACCTGCGTGGAGCACGGCGCGATCGCGGCCATCGGGCACTCCGACGCCACCGACGCCGTGGCCCGGGCCGCGATCGCGCGGGGCGCCACCGTCGCCACCCACCTGTGCAACGCGATGCGGCCGCTGCACCACCGCGAGCCCGGCATCATCGGGGCCTCGCTGACGTCCGACGCCGTCGCGGTGGAGCTGATCTGCGACGGCGTGCACGTCCACCCCACGGTCGTCGACCTGGTCGCCCGCACCTGCCCGGAGCGGCTCGTGCTGGTCACCGACGCGATGGCGGCGGCGGGTGCGCCGGACGGGCACTACCTGCTCGGACCGCTGGACGTGGACGTCGTCGACGGGGTCGCCCGCCTGCGCGAGGGCGGCGCCATCGCCGGGAGCACCCTGACGCTGGACCGGGCGGTGCGCTTCGCCGTGACCGAGGCCGGGGTCCCCCTGGAGACGGCGTTGCTCGCGGCCACGGCCCACCCGGCCCGCGTCCACGGCCTCGACGACCGGGGGGTGCTCGCGCCCGGTGCGCGCGCCGACCTGGCGGTGCTCGACGCCGACCTGCACGTCACCCGGGTGATGCAGGCCGGCGTCTGGGTCTGAGGACCCCGACCGCCCGGATGTCACGGAGCCTCGCACCCCGTCGTGGGGTGCGAGGCTCCGTGGCGTGAGGGGAAGGTCAGTGGCCGCCGTGGCCCGCGTCCTCCCCGGTCTGCTCGACGTGGTCGGGGACGATCATCGGGCGGGCCTTGGCCCAGCCGAGGAAGACCGCCGAGACGACGAGCAGCGCCAGGCCCACCCAGAGGTTGGCGTTGATGCCGCCGGTCTTGGCGAGCTCCTTGTCGCCGAGCAGGCCCATGAGCGTGAGGATCACGCCGTAGAGCCCGAGCAGCGTGCCGATGAAGCTGCGGATGTCGAAGGCGCCGGCCTTGCGGGGGCCGCGGCCGGAGCGTCCCGGGCGGTGCCCGTCGTGCCCGTCGCGGGCGGAGGTGCTGGTGCTCATGTCTGCCTCCTCAGGCGAAGATCGTGTTGAGGGCGATGACGAGCACCAGCGCGATCGCCGCCAGCGGGACCGGCTTGGCGAGCAGCGGCAGGTGGACCGCCTCCGCGTCGGTGAGGTGCTCCTTGGGCGTCTCGGAGTAGACCAGCCCGACCAGCTGCTCGCGCGGCTTGGGCCTGGTCGCCAGCGAGACCAGGACGCTCAGGGCGATGTCGACGACGAAGGCCGTGGACGCGCACAGGAAGGCGAGCCCCTGGCCCTTGAGCGTGAAGGCCCCGCCGAAGGTCGAGGCGGACCACAGCCCGATCGCGGACAGCGTGCCCGCCACCAGGCCCACCCAGCCGGCCGTCGGGGTCATCCGGCGCCAGAACATGCCGAGGATGAAGGTCGCGAACAGCGGGGCGTTGAAGAACCCGAACAGCGTCTGCAGGTAGTCCATGACGTTGCCGAAGCCACCGGCGATCAGCGCGGTGAAGATCGCGACGACCGTGGCGATCACCGTGGCGATGCGGCCCATGCGCAGGTAGTACGCGTCGTCACGGTCCTTGACGACGTAGGTCTGCCACAGGTCGTAGGAGAAGACGGTGTTGAAGGCGGAGATGTTGGCCGCCATACCGGCCATGAAGGCCGCCAGCAGGCCGGTGATCGCCAGGCCGAGCAGACCGTTGGGCAGGACGTCGCGCATCAGCAGCAGCATCGAGTCGTTGTAGGTGAACTCCCCGGTGCCCCCGGCCTTGACGGCCGCGATCTCCTTGACCAGCACCGCGGCGATCATGCCGGGGATGATCACGATGAAGGGGATGAACATCTTGGGGAAGGCCCCGATGATGGGCGTCTTGCGGGCGGCGGTGATCGAGTTGGAGGCCATGGCGCGCTGGACCTCCACGAAGTTCGTCGTCCAGTAGCCGAAGGACAGTACGAAGCCGAGCCCGAAGACGATGCCGAGGGCCGACAGCACGGGGTTGTCGAAGCCGGACAGCGCCTGGCCGGGCCAGCTCGACAGCTGCTCGGCGCCGCCGGGGCTGTGCGTCACCTTGTCCACCAGGCCGGACCAGCCGCCGACCCGGTGCAGGCCGATGAGGGTCAGGGGCAGCAGGGCCGCGACGATGACGAAGAACTGCAGGACCTCGTTGTAGATCGCCGCGGACAGTCCGCCGAAGGTGATGTAGGACAGCACGATCGCGGCGGCCACCACGAGGGAGACCCACTGCGGCCAGCCGAGGAGGGCCTCGACGATCTTGGCGAGGAGCAGCAGGTTGACGCCGGCGATGAGCAGCTGGGCGGCGGCGAAGGAGATCGCGTTGACCAGGTGGGCGCCCGGTCCGAACCGGCGGAGCATGAACTCCGGCACCGAACGGACCTTGGAGCCGTAGTAGAAGGGCATCATCACCACGCCCAGGAAGAGCATCGCGGGAACGGCGCCGATCCAGAAGTAGTGGAACGTCGGCATGCCCATCTGGGCGCCGGTGGCGCTCATGCCCATGATCTCGACGGCACCGAGGTTGGCCGAGATGAACGCCAGGCCGGTCACCCACGCGGGCAGGGACCGGCCGGAGAGCAGGAAGTCGATCGAGCTCGACACCTGGCGACGCGCAGCGAAGCCGATGCCCAGGACGAAGGTGAAGTAGAGCGCGATGAGCAGGTAGTCGACCCAGGTAGCCGTGATCAGGGTCTCCTTGCCCACCAGCGCCGCGGGAACGAGTACAACCATGGCTGTCCCTACGTCGTCGGAGAGTTGGACCTGTGGACCTTAGACGGTCTGACCACAGGCCCGGACGAGGACCCCCGGCGAGGGCGGCCGTCGTAGCCGAACCGTCATACTTGCCTGGTCATGCCATCGACCCCCGCCGCCGCGCCCACCCTGCCCACCGCCCCCGACGCAGACCACATCCCCCGCGAGATCTGGGTCCTGGTCGCCGCCGCCCTGTTCATCGCGCTCGGCTTCGGTCTGATCGCGCCGGTCCTGCCGGCCTACGCCCGTTCCTTCGACGTCAGCGTCACCGCCGCGTCGGTCGTGGTCAGCTCGTTCGCGCTCATGCGGCTGCTGTGGGCTCCCGTGGGCGGGCGGCTCATCGGCAGCTGGGGCGAGCGGCCCGTCTACCTCGCCGGGCTGCTGGTCGTCGCCCTGTCCACCGGGGCCTGCGCGTTCGCCCAGTCCTACTGGCAGCTGCTCGTCTTCCGGGCTCTGGGGGGCATCGGCTCGACGATGTTCACGGTGTCGGCGGCGGGTCTGGTCGTGCGGCTGGCACCCCCCTGGATGCGCGGCCGGGCCTCGTCGGCCTACGCCTCGGCCTTCCTCGTCGGCAACATCCTCGGACCCGTCGTCGGGGGACTGCTCGCCGGACTCGGCCACCGGATGCCCTTCATGATCTATGCCGTCGCCCTGCTGATCGCGTCCCTCGTCGTCGCGGTCTTCCTCAAGGACGCGGCGCTGCGGCCCGCGCCCGGGTCGACGCCCCTGCCCCTGATGACCTTCCGCGAGGCGGCGGCGCACCCGACCTATCGCGCGATCCTGGCCGCCGGCTTCGCGAACGGGTGGGCGAACTTCGGGGTCCGGGTGGCGCTCCTGCCGCTGCTCGCCGTCACCGTCCTGGGCGTCTCGCCGGGCATCGCCGGCATGGCGCTCGCGGCCTTCGCCGTCGGGAACGCCCTGGCCCTCACCGTGGCGGGGCGGCTGACGGACCGTCGCGGACGCCGCCCGCTCGTGATCGCGGGGCTGGCGGTCAACGGGGTGTTCACGCTGGCCCTGGGGCTGACGCCCTCGCTGTGGCTGCTCTTCGCCGTGTCGGTGGTCGCGGGCATGGGCGCCGGGATGTTCAACCCCGCCCAGCAGGCGGCCGTCGCCGACGTCGTGGGCACCGAGCGGTCCGCGGGCCAGGCCGTGGCGGCCTTCCAGATGGTGCAGGACGCCGGGACCATCGTGGGGCCGGTGCTCGCGGGGGCGATCGTCGACCACGCGGGCTACCCGTGGGCCTTCGGGCTGTCCGGGCTGATCACGCTGCTGGCGATCCTGCCGTGGCTGCGTGCCCCCGAGACCGCGCCGGTCCGGCGTGCCTGACGACGGCAGCGACGCACGAAGGCCACCAGTCAACCGTTGTCGGGCGAGGTCGCACGCAGGCCCGAGATCCGCTCGCGATGGGACGATGGCAGGGTGACCCAGAGCCCTGTCCCCGCGGCCGTCCTGGACCTCGCCCGCGCTGCCCGCCGCGTGACGGTGCTGACCGGCGCGGGGATGAGCGCCGAGTCGGGGGTGCCGACCTTCCGCGACGCGCAGTCCGGGCTGTGGGAGCGCTTCGACCCCGCCGAGCTGGCGACACCGGGCGCCTGGGCGCGCGACGCGGAGCTCGTGTGGGCTTGGTATGCCTGGCGATCCGTGCTGGTGCGGGCCGTCGAGCCCAACGCCGGGCACCGGGCCCTCGCCCGCTAGGCCGAGGGGTCGGACACCGCGGTCGCGATCGTCACCCAGAACGTCGACGACCTGCACGAGCGGGCGGGCAGCGGGGTGCTCGCGCACGTCCACGGCAGCCTCTTCGCACCTCGGTGCGAGTCGTGCTCGCAGTCGGGGGACCTCGGTGAGCTGCCCGCGGCGCCCGTGGTCCGGCTGACGCCCCCGCCATGCCTCTCGTGCGGCGGGCAGATGCGGCCGGGAGTGGTGTGGTTCGGCGAGATGCTGCCCGAGGGGCCGCTGCGTCAGGCCGAGGAAGCCTGTCGCGCAGCCGATCTCGTGCTGGTGGTGGGTACGAGCGGCCTGGTCTGGCCGGCGGCAGGTCTGCCGCTGCTGGCGCGGGACGCCGGTGTGCCGACGGTCGAGATCAACCCTGCGGCCACGGAGCTGAGCGGGCAGGTGGATCAGGTATGGCGCGCCACGGCGGCCGAGGCGCTCCCCGCGCTGGTCGACGCGGTGCTGGGCACGGAGCCCGGCGCTGCGGGGCGGTGATCGCGTCATACCGGCTGGGCCTGGCCGTGACGCGACCTGCTGGTTAGCGTGAGGCATGCCCCCGCACCACGACCACCCTGTCCCTGACGACCTCCCTCCTGCCGAGGAGCGCGTGGCTGCGCGCCGAGGGTGGGTGGAGGCGCTGGCTCGTCGCCTCCCGATCGTGGACCAGCTGCGCGAGGACCGGCAGTGCAACGAAGGACTCACGGCGCCGGGCTTCCAGGCCGTGGCGGCGCACCGGCTCAGCAGGTGGGCCCGGGACGAGGCGGCGGCGCCGGGGTGGGTCCGCCGTCCGGTCGGCGGGGCCGCCGCGGTGGGGCAGTGGGTGGCTCGTGCGGTCTACGGCATCGAGATCCCCGGCTCGGTCGAGCTGGGGCGGCGGGTGACCTTCGCCCACCAGGGTGGCATCGTCCTGCACCACGCGACCGTCGTCGAGGACGGGGTGGTGCTGCGGCAGGGCGTCACCATCGGGCTGCGTGGCGACGAGCGGCAGGACGCCCAGGTGGCCCCGCGGATCGGGGCGGGCGCCTCGCTCGGGGCGGGGGCCGTGATCGTCGGGCCGATCGTCGTGGGGGCGGGCGCCCAGGTCGGGGCCAACGCGGTGGTGACCCGGGACGTGCCGGTCGGCGGACGGGCCTATGCGCCGCGCACCGTGATCGAGGGCCCGCGCACCTGACCTGGCGGGGCGGCCGAGGGGGCACCCGGCGCCACGAGGGTGAGGTGAGGCGCCGCGAGGGGCGCGAGGAGAGGCGAGGGGACGCGCTAGGACCAGACGCCGGAGGAGCCGCGGCGGTGGCTGCCCACGAGGTGGGTGTCGACGACGCCGACGGCCTCCATCAGGGCGAACGCGGTCGTGGGCCCGACGAAGGTGAAACCCTGGCGCTTCAGTGCCTTCGAGAGGGCGACGGACTCCGGTGAGGTGGTGGGGACCTCGGCGTGGGAGCGCGGGGCCGGCGTCACGGCCGGGCGGTGCGACCAGATCAGCTCGGCGAGGCCACCCTCCGCGCGCAGCGCCACCGTGGCCCGGGCGTTGGTGACGGTGGCCTCGATCTTGCGGCGGTTGCGGACGATCCCGGGGTCGGCGAGCAGCCGCTCGACGTCCGACTCGTCATACGCCGCAACCAGATCGGGGTCGAATCCGGCGAACGCTGCCCGGAAGGCCGGACGCTTGCGCAGGATGGTGGCCCAGGACAGCCCGGACTGGAAGGCCTCCAGCGAGAGCCGCTCGAACAGACCCTGCTCGTCGCGGACCGGCATCCCCCACTCGGTGTCGTAGTAGTCGCGCAGCAGCGGGTCCCGCGCGGCCCACGGCGGGCGGGCGAGCCCGTCGTCACCGATGACGAGACCCGTTGTCAGGTCGGTTGTCTCGTCGTTCATCGCGTCTCGCCCTCCAGGTCGAGGAGCCACCGCTTGGCCTGCGCGCCACCACGGTAGGCGCCCGTCGACCCGTCGCTGCGGACGACGCGGTGGCAGGGCACGAGGATCGGCACCGGGTTGGTGGCGCACGCGGTCCCGACGGCGCGGACCGCGCGCGGGCTGCCGCTGGCGGCGGCCACCTGGGCATAGGACTCGACCGCGCCGTAGGGGATCTCGCGCAGGTGCTCCAGCACCGTATGCCGAAAGCCCCTGGCCAGCACCAGGTCCACGGGCTGCTCGAAGCCGGTGCGCCGCCCGGCGAAGTAGTCGTCGAGCTCGCGCGCCACCCCGTCGAGCGACGAACCCGCCTGCAGCACGCGAGGGCCCACGCGGCGGGCGAGGTCGTCGAGCACCGCGTCGTGGTCCTCGACGGCGAAGGCGACCCGGGCGACCCCGGCCCCCGTCGCGGCGACGAGCAGGGCACCCACGGGGGAGTCGACAGTGCGGACGAGCAGGTCGAGCGACCGGGTGGTGCGTGCCTCGGTCGTGAGGCGCTCGCGCAGGCGGTCCGGGTCGGCCCGGTCCACGGGGGGCGCAGCGGCGAGCGTGCGGGTCACGAGTCCTCCTCGGGCAGGGCGGGACGGGTGCGGCTCAGGGCGGCGATCCCGACGCGGTCGAAAGGTCCTGGTGGGGTGGTCATCTCGCCCCGGTCAGAAGAGTCGGCCGGCGTCGCCCGCGGCCGGCTCCTCGTGGGCGAGCAGCCACCGCTTGCGCGCCAGGCCGCCGGCGTAGCCCGTGAGGGAGCCGTCGGCACCGACGACGCGGTGGCACGGGACGACGATCGACAGGGGATTGGCGCCGTTGGCCCTGCCCACGGCCTGGGCGGCTCCGGGCTGCCCGAGCTCCACCGCGAGTGCGCTGTAGGAGCGGGTCTGCCCGTAGGGGATCCCGCGGAGCGCGCGCCATACGCGCTGCCGGAAGGCGTCGCCGGGAGGGGCGAGGGGCAGGTCGAAGTCCTGTCGCTGCCCGGCGAAGTACTCCCCGAGCTGGGCGCCGGCGCGGGCCAGGAGCGGGTCCTCGTCGCGCCGCGGCCCGTGCTCCGCGACGACCGGCGTCCGGCCGTGGTCCTCGACGTAGATCCCGATCAGGGCATCGCCGTCGGCGATCACGGTCAGGGGGCCGACGGGGGAGTCGACCACGGTGTGCCGGCGCATCGGGCTCCTCGGGCTAAGGCTGTCCACACACCGTAGACGCGCCGGCCCGCCCAGGCGCGAGATCTACCGCCGGTGGGACGCCCCGTTCCAGGCGAAGGACACCAGGCGGGCGGTCAGCTCGGCCCGGGACGGACACAGGCCGGGATCGGTGGCCAGCCAGGCGTCCGCGCTCGCCTGCACGGCCCCCACCAACGCGATCGCCCAGGTCCGCGCCACCTCCGGGTCCGGGGCCGAGCCCGCGAGCGCACCCGTCACCAGATCGGCAACCTGGGTGGAGATCCCGCGGACCGGGTCCTCGTCCAAGGAGCCCTCGACCAGCGGGTGCCGCACCACGAAGCGGTAGAGCTCAGGGTCGCGCTCCACCAGCGACAGGTAGGCGTCGACCACCGAGCGCAGCACCTCCTGCGGCGCCTCGTCCCCGCTCAGCGACTCCTCGACGCGGTCCACGATCCGCGAGGCCACCCGCTCGGCGACGGCGCGGTAGAGCCCTGCGCGGTCCTCGAAGTGTCGGTAGAGCACCGTCTTGGAGGTGCCGGCCTGGGCGGCGACGTCGTCCAGGCCCACGCCCGCGCCGTGCGCCCGGATCGCCCGGATCGTCTCGTCCACCAAGGCGATCCGGCGCTCGCGGCGGTGCGTCTCCCAGCGGGCGGAGCGGCCGTCGACCGGCGTCGCTGCCCGTGGCGCGCCCCCCGGCTCGGCAGGGGGCGGGGTGGCACTCGTCATACCGCTGAAAATATCAGGTCCAACCAGTATCGGATACCGATGGTGTCGGTTAGATTGGTCGCAGCGTCACGATCCATCAACGAGGAGCATCCATGACGACCACGCGTCGCGTCGCCATCCTCGGCGGCAACCGCATCCCCTTCGTCCGGTCCAACGGCAAGTACGCCAAGGCGTCCAACCAGGACATGCTGACCGCGGCCCTCGGTGGGCTCGTGGCCCGCTGCGGCCTGGCCGGCGAGCGCATCGGTGAGGTCGCCGCCGGCGCCGTCATCAAGCACTCCCGCGACTACAACCTGGTGCGCGAGTCGGTCCTCGGCTCCCACCTGTCCCCGCAGACCCCGGCCTACGACCTGCAGCAGGCCTGCGGCACCGGCCTGGAGGCCTGCATCCTGGTCGCCAACAAGATCGCCCTCGGCCAAATCGAGTCGGGCATCGCCGGTGGCGTCGACACCACCTCCGACGCCCCGATCGTGGTGACCGAGGGCCTGCGCAAGACCCTCCTCGCGGCGACCCGCGCCAAGACCCCGATGGACCGCGCCAAGGCACTGACCGCCCTGCGCCCGCAGCACCTGCAGCCGGTCCCGCCGTCGACCAGCGAGCCGCGCACCGGCCTGGGCATGGGCGACCACATGGCGATCACCGCCAAGCGCTGGGGCATCACCCGGGAGGCGCAGGACGAGCTGGCCGCCAAGAGCCACCAGAACCTCGCCGCCGCCTACGACCGCGGCTTCTTCGACGACCTGCTGACGCCCTACCTCGGGGTCACCAAGGACGACAACCTGCGCCCCGACTCCTCGGTGGACAAGCTCGCCAAGCTCAAGCCGGTCTTCGGCAAGGGCGAGGACGCCACCATGACCGCGGGCAACTCGACGCCGCTGACCGACGGCGCGTCCGTCGTGCTCCTCGGCTCCGAGGACTGGGCCCGCGAGCACCACCTCGAGCCGCTGGCGTGGTTCGTCGACGGCGAGACCGCGGCCGTCGACTACGTGCACGGCGACGAGGGCCTGCTGATGGCTCCGGTCTATGCCGTCCCGCGGCTCCTGGCCCGCAACGGGCTCACCCTGCAGGACTTCGACTTCTACGAGATCCACGAGGCCTTCGCCGCCACGGTGCTCGCCACGCTCAAGGCCTGGGAGGACGAGGAGTTCTGCCGCGAGCAGCTCGGCCTGGACGCGCCGCTCGGACCGATCGACCGCAGCAGGCTCAACGTCAACGGCTCCTCGCTGGCGGCGGGTCACCCCTTCGCCGCGACCGGCGGGCGCATCGTCGCCAGCCTCGCCAAGATGCTGCACGAGCGCGGCTCCGGTCGTGGCCTGATCTCCATCTGCGCCGCGGGCGGCCAGGGCGTCGTCGCGATCGTGGAGGCCTGAGATGGCTGACCAGTACACCGACTTCGTCAACTCGCCCTTCGGCAGGAATGTCGCCAGGAAGCTCGGCCTGCCCGCCCCCGCGCGGCTGCGTCGGCATACCCCGGGCGACAGCCTGGTCGAGGGTCCCGTCCTCGTCGCCGGCGACGGGCCGTACGGCGAGGGCCTGCGCGTCATGGTCGCCGCCGCCGGGGTCCGGGCCGTCGCCTCGCTCGAGGAGGCGGGTGACGAGCGCCTCGGCGGCCTCGTCCTCGATCTCTCCCCGGTGCGCGAGCCCGCGGAGCTGGCCCGCCTGCGCGAGCTCGGTGCCCCGGCCGTCAAGCGCCTGGCGCCGAACGCCCGGGTGGTCGTCCTCGGCACCGACCACACCGTCCTGACCGACCCGGTCGCCGTGGCCAGCCAGCGGGCGCTCGACGGCTTCGTGCGCTCGCTCGCCAAGGAGCTGCGCGCCGGCGCCACGGCCAACCTGGTCTACGGCCCGCCGCCGGCGGCCGACGCCCAGGGCACCGAGGCGGAGGCCGCGCACCGCAACGTGGGCGAGGCCGTGCGCTTCTTCCTGTCCGGTCGCTCGGCCTTCGTCGACGGTCAGACCGTGCGGGTGGACGCCACCTCCGCCCCGGTCAACCCCTCGGTGGACCGGCCCCTGGAGGGCAAGGTCGCCGTGGTCACCGGCGCCGCCCGCGGCATCGGGGCAGCCATCGCGCGGACCCTGCACCGCGACGGCGCCACCGTGGTCTGCGTCGACGTCCCCGCGGCGGGCGAGCAGCTCGCCGCCGTCGCCTCCGAGGTCCGCGGCACCGCGCTGCAGCTCGACGTCACCGCGCCCGACGCCGGTCGCCGGATCGTGGAGCACGCCCGCGGTCGGCACGGCAGCCTCGACATCGTGGTCCACAACGCCGGCATCACCCGGGACAAGCTCTTCGTCAACATGGACGACGCCCGCTGGGACTCGGTCATGGCGGTCAACCTCGAGTCGATCCTGCGGATCAACGAGGCGCTGCTCGGGGAGGGCGGACTGGCCGACGGCGGCCGGATAGTGTGCCTGTCCTCGCAGTCCGGCTTCGGCGGCAACCGCGGGCAGACCAACTACTCCGCCACCAAGAGCGCGATCATCGGCCTGGTGTCGTCGCTGGCCCCCGGCCTGCGCGACCGCGGGATTACCGTCAACGGCGTCGCCCCCGGCCTGATCGAGACCGAGATGACCGCCGCGATGCCCTTCGCCACCCGCGAGGCGGGCCGTCGCCTCTCGTCGCTGCAGCAGGGCGGCCAGCCGGTCGACGTCGCCGAGACCATCGCCTGGCTCGCGCAGCCCGGCTCGGCGGGCATCACCGGCCAGGTCGTGCGGGTCTGCGGCCAGAACTTCCTGGGGGCCTGATGACCGACCACGCCACCGACGCGGGCGCCGTGGTGCCCGCTCAGGAGCTGGAGCAGGCGCCGTCGCTGGTCGGCTCTCTGCTGCGCGGCGCCCTGACCGCCCGCGGCCGCTCCGGCGGCCTGACCACGCGGCGTCTGGTGCGCCGCGGGGTCGCGGTCGACCGGGCCCACCTCGCCGACTACCAGCGCCTCGTGGGCGCCCCCGTCGGCGACACCCTGCCGCACCTGTATCCCCACCTGCTGGGCTTCCCGCTCGCGGCCAAGCTCATGTCCGACCCGGACTTCCCCCTGCCGATGCCGGGGCTGGTCCACGTGGAGAACACCACGACCCTCCACCGCCGTCTCGACGCGGACGAGACCTTCGACGTGACCGTGTGGGCCGAGGGCAAGCGCCCCCACCCGCGCGGCGAGCTCGTCGACCTGGTCACCCTGGTCGAGGCCGACGGCGAGACGGTGTGGCAGGAGTCCAGCAGCTATCTGCGGCGCGGCCGCATCCACCCGCAGGCCCGGCCCGGCGCGAAGGCTCCCGACATGCCGGACGGGGTCGCGTCCGCCCGCTGGCGGCTGGCCGGTGACCTCGGTCGGCAGTACGCCGGGGTCAGCGGGGACGTCAACCCGATCCACCTGCACCCGTGGACGGCCAAGGCCATGGGCTTCCCGCGTGCCATCGCGCACGGCATGTGGACCGGCGCGCGCACCCTGGCGGCGCTGGGGCCCGCGAGCGAGGGCGCCAGCCGCTCGCACGTGTGGTTCCGCAAGCCGGTGCTCCTGCCCGGATCGGTCGAGCTGGTCACCGACCGGCAGCCCGGCCGGCAGGTCGCCGCGCTGCGTCACGCGTCCAAGCCCGAGCTGACCCACCTGGTGGCACTGCTCGAGCACTGAGCAGTCCCGCCCGCCTTCGGCGGGTGTCGGGTGCGTCAGCCGCCGGATCCCGGTGGCTGACGCACCCGGTCCTGGCCGGGTGGTGGGGCGGCGCACCTCGTCGTGCGCCCGGCTACGCTGACCGACCATGGAGACGCTCGACCACGACGGCGGCCCGGTCGTCACCGTGACCGCGGACCTCGTCGGGTGTATGGCGGAAGCCCTCGACGGGCCCACCCGCCGCAAGGCGCGCATCCTGGAGGCCGGTCTCGTCGTGCTGGCCGTGGTCGCTGCCGTCGTGGTGCTGATCACCCACGGCGGCATCGGGTGGGGCGCCGCCGTGACCCCGCTGGCCCTGGCCGCCGTGCTCTTCCTCGCCGACCTCGGCCGGCGCCGCACCCTGGTCCGCAGCCTGACCCGCCTCGACCGGCTGGCCGTGCGCTACGACGCCGGCGCGCGGGTGGTGCGCTTCCCGCTGACGGGGACCGAGCACCCCCTCGACCGCTTCCGGCGGGTCCGGGTCGTCGGCGACCTGCTCGTGCTGGAGCGCAAGGACAACACCCGCACCCCGGTGCCGGCGGGCGCCATACCGCCGGAGCAGCGTGACGCCCTGGTCGCCGACCTCACCCGCTGACCCACCCACGCCCCTCCCGCCACGTGGTCGTCGCGCGCTCCTCGTGGAGCCACCTCGAGACGGGCGACTCTCGTTCCCGCCACACGGGGCCAGGCTGGCCCCGTGGCACGTTCAAAGAGGGGCCATACCGTGTCTTTCGGGGCCAGCCTGGCCCGAGGGGACGCGGGGGTTGGCGCCCGAGGGGACGCGGGGGTTGGCGCGCGGGTGGGGCGTCGGGTCAGTGGCCGGTGATCCGATAGACCGCCCGTCCCACGGCGTTGAGCCGGGGGATGCCCGCGCCCGTCGAGCGCCACCCGTTGGACAGGATCGCGACCGTGTAGTCGTGCCTCGCATCCCGCACGTGCCCCACCGAGCTGAGCCGCCAGCGTCCGTTGTCGGAGAAGGGGCTCCATCCATTCTTCACCTCGATCACCCGGCCCGGCCCGCGGCCGAGAGGTGCCGCGCCCCAGGTCTGTCCGGCGTCGACGCCGCGCATGGTCGACAGCAGCCACTCCTCGTCGACGGTGAGGAGCGGGCTCACGTGCTGCCGCAGGGCCTCCAGCAGTCGCACCTGGTCGAGCGGCGTGGACGTCGTGCGTCCCCACCCGTAGCCGTAGGACTGCGCGCCCAGGGCTGGCAGGGGTTGAGCGTTGATGGTGGATTGCCCTGACCAGCATGGATTCCGTTGACGGCGTTGTCGGATCATGGCTCGGATTGACCCTCTTGCGGACTTTTTGCGGACCGTCACCCGGTGATCTGTTTGATGGGGATGGTGACGTGGTGGGGCGTGGCGCCGCGCATGTGGATCAGGGCCTCGCCGGCAGCGGTGTACCACTGGTCCCGCCACCGGATTCGCTGGGTCTGGGGGTCGAAGGTGACCGGGGGCGCGATGACCCGCAGCTCCTCGGACAGGACGAACTTGCCGTTGGCGTCCAGGGCGGTGGAGGTGTGGGTGACCTGGGCGGGCAGCATGACCGTGGCCTGCGGGTCGTCCCAGTCGATCGCGTCGTTCCCGAGGTCGTCCACGTACTTGCGGCCGGTGATGAGCTCGATGCGGTCTGCGAGCCTCATAGCGCCCGCTTCCGGTAGCGGTGGAGCACGGCGAGCTCGGGCAGCGTCCAGCCGTCGAGGACGGCTGGACGCTCGGAGTAGTCGCCGGCCGTGTAGGCCTGGGTGCGCTCGGGGTTGGCGACCAGGCGGGCCGTGGCAGAGGTGATGACGGCCGCGAGCGGGGGTGCCGGGTGTCCGGCGTCGTCGAAGCCCTGGTCCCGCGTGTAGGCCTGCACGAACGCGGTCACGACGGGCAGGTGCTCCCCGGCAAGGGCGACGACAGCGGGGTCGTCGCCCTTGCCCAGGAAGCGGGCGACCGTCTCGGGGGTCGGCGCGGTCATCGTCAGCGGGTGATCCCGGTCAGGGTGACGATCGCCTCAGGGTTGAGCGGGGCGGCGTCGTAGCGGGCCACGACACGGATGCCGACCTGGTCGTAGTCGGCGTACCGCTCGGTGAGGACCTTCACGCTCGGGGCCAGGTCGCGGGCGACGGCGATCTGGGAGAAGTCCACGAGAGCAGCGCGGCCGGTCGGGGTGCTGCCGGTGGTGTCCGGGACGCGCTTGGTGACGATGACGGGGGCGCCCCAGACACGGAACACGCCGTCGGCGGTGGGGTCGGCCTGCAGCAGGTAGCGGCCGGCAGTGTCCTTGATCTTGCGCAGGGCCACGAAGTCGCCAGGGGCCATCACCCACTTGAGCGCGGTCATGGCGACGTTGGCGGACAGAGCCTTGCCCCAGGCGTCGAGCAGGTGGTCGAGGGTCATCGCGCCACCGACCTTGACCTCCTGGGTACCGGCGTAGGCGAACAGGCCCTTTGGGGTCGTCACGCCGTCACCGGACGCGGACAGGAACTGGGCGTCGAGCTTGTCGGCCACGTCGCGCACGAGCCGGTCGCGGATCGCCTGGTCCAGGTTGATCACGGACTGGCGGGCGAGCTCGGCCGAGACGCGGGTGATGACCTTCACGCTCTTCAGGGTCGAGGGGAGCAGCTTCACCTCGTCGAAGTCGACGTCGCGCTCCGGGATCTGCTCGTTCTCCCCGGTCCAGCCGGGGTCGGTGATGGGGCCACCGTTCTTCGGCAGGCGCAGGGGGCCAGCGGTGTCGAAGATGCGCGGGCCGGCGGCGAGGAACACGGACTGGGCGCGCAGCGGCTCGACGAGGATCGCCTTCGTCCTCGGCGGTGAGCTCGGGGGTGGCGACGCTGCCGGCGGCGGCGGTGGTGGTCTGGGTGGCAAGGGCCATGAGGGGTCTCCTGACGAGGGGAACGGGTGGGGTGCGTTCCGGCCGCCAGGGCCGCGAGCGTGGTTGAGCCGCCTGGACTCACTGCCCAGCATACCCCTGGGGGGTATGCTGGGCAGGCATTGAGAGATGCATGGTGTGCGGTTGGTCGCCGCAGCGCGATGCCCCGGCCCCGGGAGGGGTGCCGGGGCATCGTCGTGTCCGGGGTCAGCGCCAGTCGTCGAAGTTGACCTCGGCGCTGGCGAGGAAGGCTTCGACGTGGTGCAGCTGGACGTTCTGCATGCGCTCGATGCCCCTGTTCGTGGTGGCGTAGACCGTCGTCCCGTCGTCCTCCGCCACGGTCCACAGAGAGTAGTCAGTCGCCTCGGGGTCGCGGCGGCGTGACTTGCTCAGGACGTATCCCCGGCGGGCGGCGATGCGGCGGACGCGGTTCTCGCGGACCTTGGTCGATGTGGTGCTGGGAGGTGTGCTGGTCGTGGTCGTCATGTGGTCCTTCCTATGCTCGAAGTGATGCTGTGGTGCTGGGCGCGGTGCTGGAATGCCGGAGCGGGTGCCAGAGGGTGTGCGGGAAGGTGTGCTGACGGGGTGGCCCCCTCAGATGAGCCTTCTCACGGGGCGGATGCGCTCGGGGACCTCTGTTGGCGGGGTCGTGGTGCCCGGCGCGATGCTGCGGACGCTGGTCGCCGGGACGGCCAGCACGTCGTTCCCGTCGTCGTCGAGGAACACGACAAAGGTCCCGCGCTCCTGCCACGTCGCGGCAGTCACTGTCTGCGACGATCGGTTGGTGGTGAGAGTGAAGGTCTTCATGGCACTCACCCGGCCGCTCGGCGGAGCATGCCCGCGAGGTCAACGGACTGGCCGGCATCCGTAGCGCCCTGTCCGATCGCCCCGTGCGGCCGGCGGCTGGCGAGGTGGGGCTTGCGGGCCAGGAGCTCGTCGACGGCGGCGGTGAGGGCGTCGGGGTCGGTCAGGTGGTCCTCGCTGAATGCGAGGTCGGTGGGGTCGGCGAGGCGACCGGTAGCGGCGACGAGGGCGGTGTGCAGTCGCTCGGCCAGGGCGTCGCGATCCTTGGCGCGCACGCGGGCGTCTGCGGCCTCCTGGCGCAGCTTCTCGACGTAGGCGCGCGGGAAGGTCTCGGGGTCGTCCTGGTCGTCGTCGGTGTGGGTGGCGGTCACCTCGTCGGCGGCGCGCTCTGCGGCCACCTCGTCTGGGGTCGTGTCATCGGTCTCGATGGTGATGGTCTGGTCGGTCATGGTCAGGCTCCTCTCGTGGCGGGGATGGGGTGGCACCGGCACCCGGCGTGCCGGTGCATCGGTTGATTGGCGGGGTAGACGTAGCCGAGCGGGTCGAGGTGC
Organism: Arsenicicoccus dermatophilus; assembly: GCF_022568795.1. Taxonomy (NCBI): domain Bacteria; kingdom Bacillati; phylum Actinomycetota; class Actinomycetes; order Micrococcales; family Intrasporangiaceae; genus Arsenicicoccus; species Arsenicicoccus dermatophilus. The sequence goes on from NZ_JAKZHU010000001.1 coordinate 353,414, forward strand.
CGCTTGGCCAGCCAGACGCAGAGCTCGCAGGCGCCGTCCTCGAGCTGGCGGCGGTAGCCGGTCACGTGCGGGGACCGCTTCACGGCCTCGTTGAAGGCCCCGCCGGCGGCGTCCAGGGGCTCGTTGCGGGCGAGGCGTTCCACGCGGCGCGCCACGGCGTCGTGCTGCTCGTCGGGGGTCGTGGCGGTGGCGTTGGGCTCGGGGTCGCCCAGGATCGTCGTGGCGGCTTTGGTGAGACGGTCGAGGTCACCGGCCGGGGCGGTCAGGCCCAGGACGGGCACGGGCCGCGCCATGTCGCTGGTGAGGGTGGCGGCCAGCGACAGGTCGGCGAGGGCGACAGCGTGGGCGTTGGCGCGCGCCACTGTCGCGGCTATGGCGCGTGTCGCGTCAGGTGTCGCGACACGGCCCGCCAGCCACGCCACGACGACCCTCAGGCACGTCGTGACCGCGCCATCGGCCAGGGCGACAAGGGCCCTCTGGTAGGGAGTCTCGCTGCTCATCGGGCCACGACACCGCCAAGATCGAGGCGCGACACGGCGTCAGCGGACATGTCGCGGCGGATCGCGTCAATGTCGCTGTCGGAGTAGCCCAGGCGTCGCAGCGCGGCCGACGCGGGCAGCAGACCCGCGCTGTACAGCTTCACAACGGCGTCCGCCTCCTGCGCCACGGAGCGGGTGGCGGGGTCGGCCCACGACACGGACGGCGCCACGGTGGCGGGGTCGACACCGTTCTCGACGGCCAGGACCAGCCGCGCCACGCGCTCCCACGCGCGCCCGAACACCTGCTGACGGGCCTCGGCACGAGCGGTCAGGCTGGCCTCGCTGGCGCGCAGGGCGTCAGCGCTGGATGGCTGGTTCGACAGCACACCGACGTAGTGGGCTGGCAGACCCGACACCGCCATGATCTGCGACGTGACGACGTTCACGGCGTCGGTGTAGGCGGAGAGATCCGCCGCCGGAAGGCTGCCGAACTTCGTGTCGGGCGACTCCGAGACCATCATCTTGATGCCCTCAGCGAACGGGTTCGCCGCGTTGCCGTCCGCGTCCTCTGCCAGCTCGACGCCGGTAGCCCAGCGCCGGGGCCGGGCGTAGTACTCGCTGCCGACGAGCATGTCGGCGAGGAGCTTGGAGAGGGCGTCGACCAGGGGCAGCAGGTCGGCCATCTCGGAGACCCCGCCGCCGAGCAGGCGGTCGGTGTTGTGCAGCGGCGTGACGGGCACGACTCCCAAGGGGTTGTCGATGCGCTCGACCACCCGGAAGCCGGCCGTGGCGCCCGCCTGCGGGGCGAAGTGGTGGCGGATCGTGTCGGCGGTGTACACCACAGCGTGGGTTCCCTGGGCGTCCTCCCAGCGCTTGATGGCGGCGGTCACCTCTCGGGTGGCGGGGTCGTGGATGGTGACGACCTGACGAGCAGATTCGACCGTGACCAGGGCCTTGCCGTCCTCGCCGGCCCACGTCGCGACGTAGGCGCTGCCGAGGGCCAGGGCCTCGCGGTGCGCGACCCCGGCGAGCTGGTCGAGGTCGTTGCGCCGCCACGCCTCCCACAGTTGCGTGGCGGGCTTGCCGTCGAGGGTGAAGCCGGTCACCCGCAGCCGCTCCGCGAGCGACGTCACGGCCAGACGCGGCAGGTTGGACGACATGGTGGTCAGCCGTTCCCCCAGGGCCTCGCGGGCCTCGGGCGCCAGGAACGCGAGGGGCTGGGTGCCGGCGTAGTAGCGGTCGAGCGCGGCGTACCGGGCCTGCGGGGCGTCCAGGGCCGTCAGGAGCGTCGTGAGCAGATCAGTGGGCATGAGGTGTCCTCCGGTCATCGGAACCCCGCGACGCGGCGTCGAGGGGGCTTGCGGGTGGCGCGCCAGGTGGCGCGGGAGTGGGCCATGACCAGGCACGCGGCGAGGTCGATCTTGCGGGCGTTGCGCTTGCGGTTGGGCTTGGCGAGGCGCACCCCTCGGGCGTCCTCGGTGATCACGGCGGCGGCGACGTGCGCGGCCAGGCGCGGGTCACCGGAGTGCGTCAGCTCCCCGTTGTTGGCGGCGTTCAGCAGGTCACCCGTCGCGGCCGTCAGCCGCGATGGCGAGTGGGGGAACTCCACGACGGGCAGGCCCTCGGCCTCCAGCGCCTGGAGCGTGCGCGTCCAGCGGAAGGGGTCCGCGATGATCTCCACCACCCGGTAGGTGCGGGCGGCGGCGCGGATGGTGTTCTCGACCTCGGCGATGGGCACCCGCCAGGCCTCGTCGCTCGTCGGTCGCTCCCACGTCGCCAGGACGTCGAAGTGCGGCCGGGTCGACACGGTGCCGAGCAGCAGCGCCGTCGTGTCGTCGCTGAACGATCCGTCGAGCGCCAGCACGACGTCGGTGCCCTCGTCGATGCCCTCGCCCGTGCTCAGTGCGTCCCACACGCCGGGCGCCAGGAACGCGCCGTCGGTGTCGGTCACGAACTGGCACAGCCGAGCGCGCCGGAACGTCGCCTCACGCACCTTCGGCGGCAGCAGCGCCGTCAGCGCGTCGCGGTGCAGGTAGTCGTCCAAGGCCGGGTTCGCCAGCTCCCAGCAGTGCTCGCAGTTGACCGGGTGGTGCTCGAACCCCGCGGCGCTGAACTCCCGCCACACCTGCGTCAGGTCGTCGGGGTGCTCAGCGGCATACACGCGCATGTCGGTCAGCACGCTGTTGTGCGGGTCCGGGCCGGGCGTCCCGATCCCGATCAACGTGGACTGGGCGCGCTTGCCCTGGGCCAGGGTTAATACCTCGAACACGTCGCGGTCCACGACGCCCAGCTCGTCCACTATCGCCAGGGACGGGTCCAGCCCCTCGATCGCCTTGGGCGAGGCGGGGAGGCACTGGAACTTCGCGCCCCGCTCAGGCACCGTCAGCCGGTCCTTGTAGACCTGCACGCGCGACGCGAGGTCGTCGTGTAGCTCGACCATGCGCGCGGCCGTGCCGAACACGATGCCGGCCTGCCGCTCGTCCACGGCCACGACATCGACCTCGGCGCCCTCGTCGCCCAGGATGAGGTCGTACAGGCCGAGCGCGGCCACCAGGGTCGACTTCCCCTGTCCACGCGGCATCATCCAGCCGGCGGTGCGAGGGCGAGGGTCAGCGTCCAGGACCGAGCCGACGAGCTCGACCTGCCAGGGCCGCAGCTTCATCGGGGACCGCGCCCCGGTGCCCTTCGGCGTGACGATGTAGCGCTGGCAGAACCGGGCGAACCGGGCCGCCCCCGTGGCTCGGGTGCGCAGCGGCAGGGGCGACGGGTCCACGGCTCCCTTCGGACCGGCCTTCACTGGTCACCCTCCGTGGCATTCAGTCGAACAGGCGTGCGAGTGTGATGGCCCCTGCGCCTGGGCGCCGGGGGAGGGGCGAGCGCTGAGCGACCCCCTCCCCCCAGGTCGTCACTCTCGGTCACGGGTCGGGCTCGTCCTCGCTTGCTGTTGCAGGACCGGCAGACCACGGCGACGTCCTCCAGGCGGATCGCCAGTCCGGCGGCCTTGCGCTCCCACGCTCGGGGCGAGTGGTCGGTGGTGAGGTCGGTGGTGGCTCCGCAGTCCTCGCACAGCGGCGAGAGGCGGCGGGCGCGGCGACTGAGCTTCACCCAGGCCCAGTCGTAGCCCCGCTCGTGGCCGGGGGCCTTGGGGTAGTGCTTGGGCCTGTGCTCCTCGCAGTGGCTCCCGGCGGTGGGCTCACCGCAGCGGAGGCACGGACGCATGGTCATGGGTGCTCCTGTGGCTGGGGTGCGGGCGGGCCGATGGGTGGCCCGCCCGCACGATGGGGTGGGTGGTCAGGCGAGATTGGCGAGGGCGTGGGCTGCGCGCTCCTTGCCGTCGTGGATGGCCTGCGCTCCGTTGCCGTCGTGGTCGAGCAGGTGCCAGACCAGGTGGGCCATGTCCTCCAGGAGCTCGCTCTCGGGGGTCATGCCGTCGCGTGGCTGGATGGCGGCGAGGGTCTGCTCGGCGGTGTCGAAGTCGGCGAACTCTAGGGCCTCGGTGTAGGTGAGGGCGCGGTAGAGGGCGGTCGCGTTGTTCTCGACGGCCTGCCGGTGGAAGGCGTTCATCGGGTGGTCTCCTCGTTGTGGTTGCGGCCGGCCTGGTAGCCGGCGTGCCACACCTCGGCGGCGGGGGCGCAGCGGGCGACTCGGGCGAGGGCGACCCAGGCGATGCCTGCGAGGGCGGTGGCCGCGATGGCGGCGGTCTGGGCGAGGTGGATGGTGCTGTGGGTGGTGCTCATGGTGTGGTGCCTTTCGTACGGAGAAGTCGGGTTGAGAAGAGATAGAGAGGGCCGAAGCCCTGACCTGCGGAGATGCCGGATAACGCACGCTGGGAGTGTGCGCACCGCACGCTGGGGGCGTGCGTTAGGCGTCCTGAGGGGGTGCTAATGCACGCTGGGGGCGTGCGTTTCGCGCCTTGGGTCGGGTGCAGGTGGGGCAATCGAGGTCCTTCCCTGCGTCGTGTGTCGTCAGGTAGTGCGGGATGCGGATGCACTCGGACGTTGAGCCGCTGGCGAACACCCCGACCGCGATGCCCTTGTCGATCGCCTTGCGGATCGAGTTGCGATGGACGGGGGTCAGTTCGCCCGTTCCGGGGGCCACGGAGCCGAGGAGGCGGGACATCTCGGCTCGACGGAACGCTGCGTGCCCGCTCCTGGCGAGCCGCCCCTGGGCGACCAGGAGGATCCTGGTCGTGAGGTCGAGCTGGTCCCCGGCGTCTACCGCCAAGCGTTCCCATGCGGCCCGGTGGTGCTTGTTCCATGTCGGGCTCGCCAACGATTCACGGCCCCTCCTGGGCTCTGCGCGCCCTCGACTCGATGACGCGCCACCCCTCGGCCTCGGCTACGGCCAGGACGTCGGGCAGGCGTGAGGCGCGGACCGTGCGGAACGGCTCCTTGCCTGCGGAGAGGACTCGAGCGCTGAGCAGGAGCTCGTGCACATCGCTCCCGGTCGGGCTGGTCAGGGGGACGCGGCCGTTGGTCTCGCGGCAGACCACGAGGACGTTGCTCACGCTGCCCACCTCCGCTCGATGCGTGCCCGGCGGTCGCGGTCTCGCTGGTGGTCGCGGGCGGGGATGCTGGTCGCGCTCTGGGCGGTCCTGACGGCGTGGCGGTGCAGGGGGGCCATCTCGGCTTCGGCCTCGGCTCGACCGTCCCGGTGTCCGGCCTGGTAGGCGTCGCGCCAGATGGTAAGCAGTCCGGTGATGCCGGCGAGGTCGTGCAGCAGCGCCTCAGCCAGGCCCGTAAGGTGGTGAGCGGCGCCTGCGTCCACGTAGCCGCTCTGTCCCTCGTCGTGTGCCAGCACGGCGGGGGACTTCTCGTTGGTGGCGGTCATCATGCCGTCACCTCGTCGGCCCGGAAGGCCTCCTCGATCCAGTCCTCGAGGTCCTTCTCGCGGTAGACGATGCGCCCGCCCAGCTTGGCGGACCGGGGACCCGTGCCGTTGTACCTCATCCATCGCATCTGTGCTGGCGTCTTGCGCAGTCGCTCAGCGGCCTCGGCCAGGGTCAGGATTTTGGTGGACATACTTCACCTCAATTTCTAGTCGTGGATGACTGACAAATGAAGTAAACCACGGTTGCTAGTGGGGGTCAACTGGGAACCTTGGTAGCGTGCTGCCCATGAACGATGACGAGACGAGAGACCAGCGGATCGGGGCGAATGTGCAACGGCTCCGCGAAGGCATGACGCAGGCGGCGCTTGCGGACTCCATGCGTGAGCGCGGCCACAAGTGGTCCCAGGCAACGGTGTGGTCCGTCGAGAAGGGGGACCGGCCAGTTCGCTTGACCGAGGCGCAGGACTTGGCCGCGATCTTGAACGTGCTGGTTGACGACATTGGATCGACAGGCGACCTGCGCGGCGATGAGGAGCTCGTTGAATGCATGGACTCCCTACGGCGCGTCGCCAAGAGGGCAGCCCTCAGCCTCGAAGATGTGGACCTGTGGCGTCGTCGGATGGCCAAGGCGCTTGAGGACACTGAACAGGCCATGAATGAGGGGGCTATCCCTGCCGAGCAGCTGCAATGGGTACGACTCTCGTGCAGTCGAGCGCGGGGCATGCTCAAGCGTGATCTGGTCTCCGAGGAGCACAGCCGGCTTCGGGTTCAGATGGAAGGTGCGCCACATGGCCTCGATAGCGAAGCGCCCTGACGGCAGGTGGCGGGCGCGCTACCGAGACGACACCGGCCGCGAGCACGCACGTCACTTCGCCCGCAAGGTCGACGCCCGGCGATGGCTGGACGAGGTGACCGCCTCCGTCGTCACCGGCCAGTACGTCGACCCCAGATCCGGGCGCATGGCGTTCCGGGCCTTCTACGACACCTGGGCGGCCTCGCAGGACTGGGCGCCCCGCACCACCGAGGCCGCCGCCCTGGCCCTGGCATCCGTCACGTTCGCGGACCTGCCCATCCGGTCCGTCACCGAGCAGCACGTCCGCGACTGGATGAAGGCCATGCAGGGCGCCCAGGGCCTCGCAGCCACCACCCGGCGCACTAGGTTCAACTACGTCCGCATGGCTTTCCTGGCCGCCGTCCGTCAGCGCGTCATCCCCACCGACCCGACAGCCGGGGTCAAGCCGCCCCAGGTACCCAAGGCCGAGGGGTCCATGCGTGTCCCCACTTCCGAGCAGGTCGGCCGCGCACTCGACGCCGCAGACGAGCTGTTCCGGCCCTTCGTGGCCGTGTGCGCCTTCGCCGGCCTGCGCCTCGGTGAGGCAGCGGGGTTGCAGCTCGGAGACGTGGACTTCCTGCGACGCACGATCACCGTCCGCCGCCAGGTTCAGGGATGCTCCCGCGAGGGCACCTCGGTGACGCCACCGAAGTGCGGGTCGGTCAGGACAGTCCCCGCGCCGTCAGGCCTCGTGACGCTCCTCGCGCAGCACGTCGAGTGGCTGGGCCTGTCCGAGGCCGACGAGTGGCTGATAGCGCGCCTCGGGGTCCCCTACAACCGGTCGTCGGCGGGCGACCAGTGGCGGCGCGTCAGGGCCAAGGCCGGGCTCCACGGGTTCACGCTCCACGACCTGCGACACCACTACGCCTCGGGGCTGATCGCGGCCGGCTGCGACGTCGTGACCGTGCAGCACGCTCTCGGCCACTCGTCGCCGTCCATCACCCTCGACGTCTACTCCCACCTGTGGCCCAAGGCGGACGACCGGACGCGAGCAGCCGCCGCAGACCTGATGAGTGCCGCTCTCGGGGATTCTGCGGACTCTGTGCGGACTGCGGCGGCTGATTAGCGCTCTGACCTGCGGTTACTCGACCGTCGAGCCGTAGCCGTAGAAGGGTGTGGTCTGCCGCAGCCCGAACCTGCGGGTCAGCCGGGCGAATCCGGCGTGCGAGCCGATCCCGCGCGACAGGGCCGACTGGGCGTTGTTGTCCGACACCTGCAGCGCCCGCACCATCCAGGCCCGCTCGATGGGCGTCGGGCCGCGGCGACGCTCGTTGGCGTGCAGGAAGGTCGCCGCGCTGGTGGCGAGCTTGGTGGTCGAGGCGAGGAAGACCCTCCTGTCTCCGCGATAGCTCAGCCAGACCCCCGTGCGGTTGTCCCGGATCGCGACCCCCATGTCGTAGGGCGCGACGAGCGGCACCACCTCCCGCAGGAACCTCGCCTGCTGCACCTGGACGGGTGACGGGACAGCGGGTGCGGGAGCGAGGGCCACGGACGCCCGAGCGGCCTCGGGCGGGTGGGCGGCGGCGTCGGCTGCGGTCCCCGTGCCGATTGCCAGACCCGCGACGAGCAGTCTCGCGAGCGTGGTGGTCAGGCCGGTCCGTCGATTCCCCATCAGCGTCCCCCCGGTGCGGGCAGGGGAGCACGCTGCGTCTCAGCGAATCATCACCCTGCGTGAGGGAAACCTAGGCACGGCTGTGTGCGGGCTGAGACGGAAGAGGCTACGGACAACTCGTCTGGCCTGGACAAGTGCGGTCAGGTCGGGCGTATGACGCTCCACGGGATGCGGGCACGCTCGGTGACCTCACCGATGGTGGACCACTCGTCCCGCCCCAGCCGTGCCACCGGAGCGAGGTCCCGGATCCGGGCGTGGGGCGCCTCCGGGTCGGTGCGGTCGAGCACGGCGGCGTCGACCGCGACGTGCGTCACCGCGCCGATGACGACGGTGGAGTCCCCGAGGGTGAGCTCCTGGTGGAGGCGGCACTCGATGGCCACCGGGGACTCGGCGAGGCGGGGCACGGAGACCGTCGCTGCGGGCTCCCGGGTCAGGCCGAGGGCGTCGAGCTCGCTGACCTCGGGCGGGTAGTCGGTGCCCGTCGCGTTGCCCACCTCGACGTGCCGCTCGCCGAGCAGGTGGATGACGAACTCGCCGGTCTGCTGGACGTTCCGAAGGGTGTCCTTGACCCCGACGGAGGTGAACTGCACCATCGGCGGCCGCACGCACGAGACGGTGTAGAAGGAGTGCGGCGCGAGGTTGTCCACCCCGGCCGCCGACCGTGTCGTCACCCAGGCGATGGGCCGGGGGACGACCACCGAGGTGAGCAGGCGGTACATCGCGGCCGGGGGAAGGCCCTGGTCACCCGCAGCGGGGTAGTCGATGCGCATGCCCCCACGGTATGTCGCACGGCGGCTCGCCGGACCGCGTGCGTCCGCCCCGTCGCAGGCTCGTCCGACCCCGCTTCGGCCTCGTCGCCCGGCTCGGCAGCACGTCGAGGGCGCGCCGACCCGCACCGTGCGGGTCGGCGCGCCCTCGCGTCACCGGGGCAGCGGGTCAGTCGCTCACGCGCGGGTCGCTGGGTGCGCTGCTGGCCCGCCGCGGCAGGTCGGGGTTGGGGACGCCCGCCGTGATGATGGTGCCGTCGGCCCGCAGGTCGCCGATCACCGGGTGGGTGCCCTCCAGCGAGCGCCGCCGCGGGCCCTGCCCGGCCAGCGGCACGGTCACCGGAGCACCGGCGCGCACCTCGTGGTGCTCGCCGCGCACGGCCACCTCGAGCGCGTCGCCCTCCTCCACCTCGAAGCCGATCGAATCCTGCCGCACGGTCACCCGCACCCGGGTGCCGCGCACCCGGATCGGGAACGTCAGCTCCGGCCAGTCCTCGGGCAACCGCGGGTCGAAGGTGATGTCCCCGTGGTAGTCTCGCATCCCGGCGAAGCCGTAGACGAGCGCTGCCCAGACGCCACCGGCCGAGGCGATGTGCACCCCGTCGGAGGTGTTGCGGTGCAGGTCGGCCAGGTCGACGTACAGGCCCGCGCGGAAGTAGCGCAGCGCCATCTCGGCATACCCCACCTCGGCCGCGATGATCGACTGCACGACCGCCGACAGGGTGGAGTCACCCGTGGTGATCGGGTCGTAGTAGTCGAAGTCGCGTCGCTTGGCCTCCAGGGAGAAGCGGTCGCCCTGCAGGAACAGCGCGAGCACCACGTCGGCCTGCTTGAGCACCTGGAAGCGGTAGATCACCAGCGGGTGGTAGTGCAGCAGCAGCGGCCGCTTGGTCGGCTCGGTGCGGGCCAGGTCCCACACCTCGCGGTCGAGGAACTGGTCGTCCTGCGGGTGGATCTCCAGGGTCTGGTCGTACGGGATGTGCATGCCGTCGGCGCAGGCCTGCCACTCGTCGATCTCGGCCGGGTCCAGGTCGAGCCGGCGGGTCAGACGCAGGTATGCCGAAGGGTCCGCGGCGCCCAGCTCGCGGACGGCGCGGGCGGCTCGCTCGAGGTTGTCGCGGGCCATGACGTTGGTGAACAGGTTGTTGTTGACGACGGTGGTGTACTCGTCCGGCCCGGTCACCCCGTGGATGTGGAAGGACCGGGTGCCGTTCTCCCGCCAGAAGCCGAGGTCGGCCCACATCCGCGCGGTCTCGACGAGTACCTCGATGCCGTCGCGGGCCATGAAGCCCACGTCACCGGTGATGTCGCCGAACTTGCTGAAGGCGAAGGCCACGTCGGCGTCGATGTGGTACTGCGCGGTGCCGGCGGCGTAGTAGGCCGAGGCCTCGTCGCCGTTGATGGTCCGCCAGGGGAACAGCGCTCCGCGCTGGGCGAGCTCGCGGGCACGCTCGCGTGCCTTGGGCAGCATCTGCACCCGGCAGCGCAGGGCGTTGCGGGCGACCTCGGGGGAGGTGTACGTCAGGAAGGGGATGACGTAGATCTCGGTGTCCCAGAAGTAGTGGCCCTCGTAGCCCGACCCGGACACGCCCTTGGCGGCGATGCCGAGCTGGTCGGCGCGCGCCGAGGCCTGGGCGAGCTGGAACAGGCTCCAGCGGACGGCCTGCTGCAGCGCCGGGTGCCCCTCGACGGCGACGTCGGTGTTGGCCCAGTAGCGGTCCAGCCAGGCGCGCTGCTGGTCGATGTAGTGCTGGGCGCCGTACTCGCGCACCCGGTCCAGGGTGCGGCGGCAGCGGTCGACGAGCTCGCGCACGGGGACGCCGCGGGAGGTGTGGTAGGTCACGGCCTTGGTCACCGTGATCGTCTGCCCCTCGCGGGCGTCGACGCGGTAGATCTTGCGGCCGCGGTCCTGGTCGGAGTCGATGAGCTCCTCGTAGTCCGCGTCGGTCTCGATGACATGGTCGGCGCCGACGGCGAGGGTCATGCCGGAGCGGGCGGTCTTGTAGCCCAGGATGATCCGGCGCTCGCTGTGCCAGTGGGACTGGGGCAGCAGCACCCGCTCGGTGAAGGTCGCGGCCTTGCGCGGGTCTCGGCCCTCGCCCATCGCCGAGCCGGGCACGTGGTACTCGTCCTTGCCGTCCTGGCGGTTGATGATCTGGCTGGAGATGACGACGGGGGCGTCCCCCTCGAGCATCTCCACCTCGAGGGTCATGATCGCCAGGTGGCGCTCGGTGAAGCTCACCATCCGGGTCGCCGAGACGCGCACCCGCTTGCCGGACGCGGTGCGCACCACCAGGTCCCGGCACAGGCGCCCGGTCCGGAAGTCCAGGGCCTGCTCGTACTCCACCAGGTCGGCCACGGACAGCAGCAGCGGCTCGTCGTCGACGTAGAGCTTCATCAGCTTGCTGTCGGGGACGTTGACGATCGTCTGGCCCACCTTGGCGAAGCCGAAGGCTGCCTCCGCGTGCCGGATGTCCCAGGTCTCGTGGAAGCCGTTGATGAAGGTGCCGTGGGTGTGCGCGTCGCGGCCCTCGGGCGGGTTGCCCCGCATGCCGAGATAGCCGTTGCCGACGGCGAAGAGGGTCTCGATCGTCCCCAGGTCGTCGCTGCAGTACTCGGTCTCCACCAGGCGCCAGGGGTCGACGGGGAAGCGGGTGCGGTCGAGGGGGTCCTCGCCGAGGTCGTGAGGGCTCACTTCACCAGCTCGTCGAGGTCGGAGACGACGAGGTCGGCGCCGTTGCGGGTGAGCGCCTCGACGCCCGCGCCGCGGTCCACGCCGATGACCAGGCCGAAGTCGCCGGCCCGCCCGGCGGCCACGCCGGACTCGGCGTCCTCCAGGACGACGGCGCGTTCCTTCGCCACCCCCAGGCGCGCGGCGGCGGCGAGGAAGGTGTCGGGGGCGGGCTTGCCGGGCAGGCCCTCCTGCCGGGCGACCAGGCCGTCGACGATCACCGGGAAGCGGTCGATCAGGCCGGCGGCCTCGAGCACGGGGCGGGCGTTCTGGGAGGAGGAGACCACCGCGACCTTGGTGCCGAGGGTGGTCAGGTGGTCGAGCAGGTGCAGCGAGCCGGGGTAGGCCTGCATGCCGTCGCGGTGCAGCACCTCCATGAAGGCGGCGTTCTTGCGGTTGCCGAGGCCGGCGACGGTCTCCGCGTCGGGGCCGTCGGTGGGGTCGCCCTCGGGCAGCACGATGTCGCGGGAGGCGAGGAAGGACCGCACCCCGTCATACCGGGGCTTGCCGTCCACGTGCGCGAAGTAGTCGGCGTCGGTGTAGGGCTCGGTCACTCCCCGGGTCGCGAGGAAGGCGTTGAACATCTCGCTCCACGCACGCATGTGCACGATCGCGGTAGGGGTGACGACCCCGTCGAGGTCGAAGAGAGCAGCGTCGTATCTGGTCCAGTCCACGGCTCAACGGTAGCGACTCCGGAGGGGCGCTTGAACGATCCACACGCAGAGAGTCCCCGGGCGCACGAACCTGGCCCAGCGTCGTCGCCCACCGTGACAGTCGCTCGCCGAACGGGCGGTCCGCTGTCAGGCGCGGCACAGTTGTCCCCATGACTGCTTCAGGACGTATGCCGGAAGGTCCCGCCACCGACGCCCGCCGCACCGTCGCCGGGATCGAGATGGGTGGCACCAAGGTCGTGTGCGCGCTCGCCGGCGGTCCCGACGACCTGCGTGCCCGGACCTCCATCCCCACGACCGAGCCCGGGGCCACCCTGGACGCGATCGGCGCCTGGCTGCGCGAGCAGCAGGACGCCGGAGAGCGGATCGACGCGTTGGGGGTCGCGGCCTTCGGCCCGGTGTGCCTGGACCGGGACGACGCGGCCTACGGCCACATCACCTCGACCCCCAAGCCGGGCTGGCAGGACACCGACGTGGTGGGCGCGCTGCGTGGCCACCTGGACGTGCCGATCGCCTGGGACACCGACGTCAACGGGGCGGCGGTCGGCGAGCTGCGCTGGGGCGCAGGGCAGGACGTCGACTCGCTGGTCTATCTCACGGTCGGCACCGGGATCGGGGGCGGCGCCGTCCTCGACGGCCGCCCGGTCCACGGGCTGCTCCATCCCGAGATGGGTCACCTGATGGTCAACCCGCACCCCGCCGACGACTACCCGGGCCGGTGCCCTTACCACGGGCGGTGCGTGGAGGGCATGGCGAGCGGCCCGGCCTTCGCCGACCGCTTCGGGGCACGGCTGGAGACGCTCGACCCCGACCGGCAGCGCCAGGCCGCCGGGCTCGCGGGCTACTACGTCGGGCAGCTGATCGCCGGCATCGTCCTGACCCTGTCCCCGCACCGGATCGTGGTCGGTGGCGGTGTGCCGCACCTGGCAGGGGCGCTGGAGGCCATGCGCGGCGAGCTCGTCGACCGGCTGGGGGGCTACGTGCGGCGGCCCGAGATCCTCGGCGGGGCCGGGGAGTACGTCGTGGCGCCCGGCCTCGGTGACGACGCCGGCGTCCTCGGGGCGGTCGCCCTCGGGCTGGACGCGCTGGCCGCCCGCCGAGCGGGGTGAGTCGGGGCAGGTCGGGGCGGTGCGGGTGCCGACGCGAGAGAGGGGGTGCAGCCGGGCGACCCCGCTTCCGGTGTCCTTGATCACTCAACGATTTCTCCAGCGATGTGAGGTGACCATTGCTAGGCCACTCAGGGGGTCCGGGGGTGGGGGTTCGGCGATGGGTGTGTCACCTGGGATGATGGCCGCATGGGTGACCCGCGGTTGATGAGCCTCCAGCAGCGTTACGAGACCTGGGCCGACCACGCGCTCGCCGTCCTGATCGAGACCGCAGCGGTGCACCAGACCGCCATCACCTACGGCGACCTCGCCCACCAGGTCCAGGAGCGCTCGGGCATCCACACCGACGTCCCCGCCCACAGCTGGCTCGGCAAGGTCCTCGCGATCGTCCACCACCGCACCACCTCCGCCGGGGAGCCCGACCTCGTCGCGCTCGCGGTCCTGCCGGGCGGCGCGGTGGGTCCGACCTTCGACGCGGTGCGCAAGGCCTGCGGCGCCGAGCCGTACGGCGAGGAGCGGCGCGAGCAGGTTGCCGCCGAGGCGCGCCTGGCCTGCAACCGGCGCTACGCGCCCGACGTGCCCGCGGAGGCGCAGCCGCTGCTGCACCCGATCACCTCGCTGGAGTCGACCCGCACCACGTCGGGCAGGACGGGCCGGGCCCCGACCCGTCCGGGCACCCGGGCGGTGCGAGAGCCGCGCGCCCCCAGGCCTCCTCGCGAGACGAAGCCCAAGGCGCCCAAGCCGCGGGCGAGCGACGGGGCGATCATCCCCGAGCGCGAGGACGCCTTCTGCCCCCGTTGCTTCTTGCAGCTGCCGCTCTCCGGCACCTGCGTCAGCTGCGACTGAGCCCGTCCGCGGACCGCTCCGGCACGGCCACCCACCCAGCGCGCGCGGTCGTGCCCCGACCGAGGAGGGCGGTCAGCCGCGGGGCTTGACGCGCGCGGTCGCCGGGGCCGACCAGGGGTCCTCGGGCCAGGGGTGACGCGGGTAGCGCCCGCGCATCTCGGCCCGCACCTGCTGGTAGGGACCGCTCCAGAAGGACGCCAGGTCGTCGGTGATCGCGAGCGGTCGCTGCGCGGGCGACAGCAGGTGGAAGGTGATCGGCACCCGCCCGTCCACGACCGTCGGCGTCGCCGCCCAGCCGAAGCACTCCTGCAGCTTGACCCGCACCACCGGGCGACCGGTCGGGTCGTCGTGCGGGGGATAGGTGATCCGGGGGTGGTTGCCGCTCGCGACCTGGAGGCGCTCGGGGACCAGCTCGTCCAGGCGGGCGGCCTGCGGCCAGGGCAGCAGCCGTCGCAGCGGGTCGACGAGATCGACGGCGCCCCAGCGTCGTCCGCGGGCGACGGCGTCGATCTCGGGGGCCAGCCAGTCGTCGAGCCGTTCCAGCAGGGCCTCGTCGGACAGGTCCGGCCAGGGAGCGCCGAGACGGGCGTGCAGCAGCGCCAGGCGATCTCGCAGCGCGGTGGCGGCGGGGGACCAGGACAGCGCGGCGATCCCCTTGTCCCGCAGGTCATCCCGTATGGCGGCGTGCGCGGCCTCCGGCGTCGGGGGCACCGGGGTCGAGGTGAGCTCGATGGCGCCGATCGCCCGCACCGACCGGGCGCGGACCGTCCCTCCGGTGAGCGTGGCGCGGACCTCGTCGACGAGCAGGTGGGCGGCGGCGAGCTCCGCGGCGTCCTGGTCCAGGGCGGCGGCGCACCGGATCACGGCTCCGGTGCCCGACGCGACCCGCCCGCTCGCGCGGGCCACCTCCGCGACGGCCAGCCACAGCGCTCCCGCCAGCGGGCTGCCCTGGGGCAGGGCGGCTCTCGTGCCGCTCGCCAGGAGATAGGTGCCGCCGTCGGTGCGGCGGGCGACCCGCTCGGGGTGCGCGAGCGCCACGACCAGACCTGCGGGGTGGTCCGGCCCGGCGGCGGGGGTCGTGGTGGGGGCTGCGGCGGGGGAGCCGGACGACGCCGTCCTGGCCAGCCGGCGCACCTCGGCCCGCCATCGCGACGACGCGGGGTGCCCGGACCGCAGCTCCCGCACCAGCGCCGTCAGGTCGGCGCCCGGCGCGCGCAGGTCGTCGGACAGGGCGGCGACCACCTCGGCGGCGAGCTGCGTGCCCACGAGCGGCGATCCGTCGACCAGGGCGCGGGCGAGCCGCACCGGCACGGGTGCTCGCCCGAGCCGGTGCCCGGTCTCGGTGGCCGCACCCGAGGCGTCCACCGCGCCCAGGCGGCGCAGGGTGGCGACGGCGTCGGCCAGGGCGCGGGCCGGTGGGGGCGTCGGCAGCGCGAGGCCGACCCCGCCCGGCGTCCCCCAGCAGGCGAGCTGCAGCGCCGCGTCGGTGAGGTCGCTGGTCGCGATCTGCGGGGTGACGTGGGCGGGCATCCCGGCATAGGTCGTCTCGTCGTAGCAGCGCACCACGACGCCCGGGCCGAGCCGCGCGGCGCGACCGGCGCGCTGGTCGGCCGAGGCCCGCGAGCAGGTGACGGTGACCAGGCCGGACATGCCGCGGGCGGCGTCGCGGCGGGGCTCGCGCGCCAGGCCACCGTCGACGACGAGCCGCACCCCGGGCACGGTGAGCGAGGACTCGGCGAGGGAGGTGCTGACCACGACGCGGGGCGGGTCGCCCGGGACCCGGCCGCCCACCGCCCGGTCCTGCTCGCGCGGGCCCACCTGCCCGTGCAGCTCGAGCACCTCGGTGCCGTGGGCGATCTCGCGCAGGTGGGCGGCGACCCGCCCGACCTCCCAGGCGCCGGGCACGAAGACGAGCGCGTCCACCTCGGGGTCGCTCGCCAGCTCGGCCGCGTGCTCCTCGGCCGCCCGGACCGCCAGGTGCCGCAGGAACTCCCGGGACACCCCGCGCTCGTCGGTGCGGGGCCCGGCCGGGGGCGCCCAGCGCACCGTGAGCGGGTGCAGCGCGGACGGGCAGTCGACGACGGGCGCCGGCTCGTCCCCGCCCAGCAGCCCGGCGAAGGCCGCCGCGTCCACCGTCGCGGACATGGCCACCAGGACCAGGTCCTCGCGCAGCTGGCGCAGGTCGGTGAGCAGGCCGACGAGCAGGTCGGTCTCCAGCCCGCGCTCGTGCACCTCGTCCAGGACCACGGCGGCGGTCCCGTCCAGGGCGGCGTCGGCCAGGAGCCGGCGCAGGAGTATGCCGGGGGTGACCACCTCGACGAGCGTGCCGTCGCTGCAGCGTCGTTCGCCGCGGACGGTGTAGCCCACCAGGTCGCCCACCGGGGTCCCGGTCAGCGCTGCCAGCCGCGCCGCCGCCGCCCGCGCCGCCACGCGGCGCGGCTGGACCGCGACGACGCGGCCGACCAGTCCCTGCTCGGCGCAGTGCTGCGCGACCGCGGGGGGCACGAGGGTGGTCTTGCCGGTGCCCGGCGGCGCCTGGACCACGGCCACCCCGCCCGCGAGCGCGGCCCGCAGGTCGGCCAGCGCCGCGGCGAAGGGCAGCCCGGCCCCGATCGCGGCGAGGTCGAAGGAGCCCGGACCGGCGGCGCTCGTGGCGGCAGGGGTCACCTGCGCGGCCCACCGGCCGTCAGCGCCGGCACCACCGCGTCCCGCAGCAGCGGGGCAAGGTCGTCCGGCAGCGTGGATCCCATGTCGAGCCAGCGGATCTCGGCGATCTCGCCGCGCGCCTGCGGAGGCCCGGAGAGGTGGACCTGGTCGCGCGGCGCGACATACACCGTGGAGCGGACCTGGTGTCCGGGCTCGTTCGCCGCAGCGGCGGTGAACTCGTCCAGCAGCACGAGGGACTCGACGGGCACGACCACACCGACCTCTTCCGCGGCCTCCCGGGAGGCGCACCGTGCCGGGGTCTCCCCGGGCTCCAGCTTGCCGCCGGGCAGCATGAACCGCTCGGTCCCCTCCTTGCGCACCGTGAGCAGCCGACCGTCGTCGTCGAGCACGACGAGGGCGGCCACGGTGATGACGCCGTCGACGACGGCGGGGTGGGGCGCGGTCATGCCCGCAGGGTAGCTGTCCGGGTCAGCCGACGGTGACGGTCCGCGAGGTACCGGTGAAGGAGGTGCGGGTGCCGAGGGTCGAGCGGGCGTCCCCGTGGTGCACCAGCCGGTAGCTCCCGGCCGGGGCGTCCGCGGGCACCTGCCAGGTGACGGTGGCGGTCGACCTGGCGCCGCCCGCCCGCTGCCACCGGTAGGTCGTGGACACGTCGCCGTCGTCGGCCACGGTCTGCCACGCGCCGTCGACGAGCCGCTGCACCTCCAGGAAGGTGCCGCCGCGGCGCAGCGCGTTCTTGGGGTGCCCGGTGACGAAGACCGCTGCGACCGTCTGCCCGGGCCGCGCCGCCGCGGGCGGCTGGGTCAGCACGTCGCCGAAGGCAGCGCCCAGGGGTGCCTGGTCGGCCACGACCCCGGTCTGCCAGTCGGCCCTGAAGAAGGGCGGGTCGGTCGGGCGGGCCTTGTCCGGCGTCGGCCGACCGGCCTGCATCGCGGCGGCGATCTCCGACAGCTCCTGCTGGTAGGCCGGCAGCTGCCACCGCCCGTTCAGCGTCGAGCCGCCCTCGTACTGCTGGGAGTCGTACTCCTCCGGGGTGACCGTGTAGTCGTTGTAGTCCCCGGCATACGGCTGGAGGATGACGTCCGGCAGGTTCGCCCCGACCGTCTCGGCGATGGCGCGGCGCAGGCGCAGCCCGGCGACCGCCGAGATCTCGCCCGGCACCGTGGCGATGACCAGCTGGCCGAGCCGGATCGTCTGCAGCGGCACCACGTCCGGCGTGAGGCCGAGCGCGCCCGTGGCGACGAGCGAGGCCTTGGGGTGCTGGCAGGTCTTGACCTCCTCCGGCACGGGGGTGCGCAGGGCGTCGGCGACCGCCTGGATCGGGGAGACGAGCCCCTCGGTGAAGCCCGCGAGCGCAGGACCGTCCTCGGTCGAGCCGGCCGCCATCGAGGCGCTCACGGCGCCGCGGCAGGTGGTGTGCGCGCGACCGTCCCCGGTCCACCGCGGCGACACCGTGGTCGCGCCCAGGTCGACGTACCGCTTGCGGTGGTCGATCGACCCGGTCACCGGCACCGCGGGGGCGGGGGCGAGGGCTGCGGCGGCCTGGCGCCGCCCGAGGATCAGCGTGTTCTGGAGGGGGTCCTGCGTCGGGCCGGATCCCGGCCGGAGGTCGAGGTTGGGGGACTGGTCGCCCTCCGCCCCGGCGGCGAAGGCCGCGACATACGCCTGAGGATCCTGGTCGCGGTAGCGCACGCCGTGCAGGTCGTGCTCGACGTGGTAGGCCGCGTAGCCCTTGTTGTCCGGGGACAGCAGCGTGTTGGTGCTGGGCAGCGAGGTGGCGTGCACGGCGAACCAGTTGAGCAGGCCGACCTCCCGCCCACCCTGGCTGAACCGCAGCGTGACGCTCTCCGGTGCGCGGCCGTCCGGGAAGGGCGCGCGGTCCCCGACCGGGTTGCGGTCGAAGGCGACCTTGGAGCGGTTGACGTTGCCGTCGTCGAGGGTGCTGCGCGAGATGGTGACGGCGCCCGGCCGCAGGTCCTTGTCCGCGGCGACGAGGGACTCGACGATGCCGGAGGCGATGGCGTCCATCAGCTGGGGCTGGAAGCCGTTGGTCGCGAGGTTGTAGGCGACGTTCCCGCTGTAGCCACCGGGGCCCGCGTGGGTGTGGGTGCCGCTGATGACCACGTTGTCGCGACCGTAGCGGTCCGCCAGTCCCGCGGCCCGCAGTCGCCGCTGCACCTCCTCGTCCACGGACCGGAAGTCCATGCCCATCTCGGCGACGACGTAGGCGACCCGATGGCCCGCCTGGTCCTGCACCACGAAGGTGCGCGCCCGCAGCCGCTGCCAGATCCCGCTCGTCGTCTGCTCGGTCTTGGCGTAGCCCATCATCCCGTTCTCGGCGGCGGGGCCGGTGATGTCGGCGATCCCGCGCCCCACGAGGAAGCCCGCCTCGTCGGCCGCGCCCGCGGCGGTCCGGGGGCCGGCCCCCTGGTGGGCGGCCGGGGCCGACG
Source organism: Arsenicicoccus dermatophilus (assembly GCF_022568795.1). Classification (NCBI taxonomy): domain Bacteria; kingdom Bacillati; phylum Actinomycetota; class Actinomycetes; order Micrococcales; family Intrasporangiaceae; genus Arsenicicoccus; species Arsenicicoccus dermatophilus. The sequence continues at coordinate 372,405 of NZ_JAKZHU010000001.1, forward strand.
CGCTCGCCGTGGGGGTGGCGAGCGCGGGCAGGGTCAGGGTGAGGGCGAGAGCCCCCGTGGCGAGGCGCGCAGGCATCATCGTCGTGCTCCCGTCGTGAGTGGCACGACCCTCGCACGCGGCGGGCGACCGGGCGAGAACCGTTGCAGGACGAATCGCCGCAGCCGGCAGGCGGTCCCGCGGTCACCGCCTGCCGTGCGACCCCGGGCTGCGGTGTCCAGGTCCGAGACGATCCCGGGTCCTCCGGCTCGTCGCAGGTCCCGACCCCGGTGCGCCGGACGGTCCGGTCAGGACCGTCCGGCAGGCTCCGGATCGCGGTGCAGGAGGAAGAACAACGGCTCGCTGCCCCGCAGGTCCATCAGTCCGAGCAAGGTGTCCTCGTCGACCCGCCGCAGGTGGTCGACGATCGGCTGGTGGTCGTAGGCGATGGCCGTCGACACCACGCCGCGGTGCTCCACCCGGCGCAGCCGCGCCCGCGGGCGGGTCGTCGCCAGCAGCGGCCGGGCCAGGCGCAGCGCCGTCGGGGCGAGCGGCAGCCGCAGCGTCCAGGGCAGCGCCTGGGCCACCGGCACCGGCAGTCGCAGCGGGTCGAGCTCCCACCGGTCGTCGCCGCCGCCCCAGACGAGGGGGTGCACGTCCTCGGCGGAACGAAGGTCCTTGCCCCACCAGCCCAGCCGCGTGAGCGCCCCGCCCAGCGGGTGGCCCGTGCGCACCTCGCTGCCGCGCCACCGGCCGAGCACCTCCGGGACGTCCAGGGGCGGCAGCGCGTCATACCGCTGCAGCGCCTGCCCGGGGGTGAGCGGCTGCTCGAGCTGGCGTGGCACGGTCAGGCGCGGACGCCGTCGACCGGGCGCCCGTCCTCGAGGTAGACGCAGCCGTCGGCCTGCAGGCCCACCGCCACCCGGCGGCGCACCCGCTTGCGCAGCAGGTCCAGCGCCTCGTCGACCGGCGCCCACCGGTGCTCGCCGATCTCCTCCTCCTGCAGGCGGATCCGCCGTGCGTCCTTGGCCGGCACGGTGCCGCAGTGGAAGAGGAACCGGATCGCCAGCGGCTCGTGCTCCTTGGCGGCCTTGGTGTCCACGACGACGAGCCGCCCGCTGTCGACGACCAGCCCGGTCTCCTCCCGCACCTCCCGGCGGCAGCCCTCCCAGGGGGTCTCGCCGTCGGCCTCCATGATCCCGCCGGGGATCGTCCAGCCGGACTTGTAGGTCGGCCGCAGGATCAGCAGCCGCCCCCGCTCGTCGAGCAGGATCGCGCCGCAGGACACGGGGACGGCGGGGGGTGACCAACTCATGGCGTCGATGGTATGTCGGTAACCGTTCCCTCACCTTTCGTGAGCTCCCGCCCGGTGCGCAGGTGGCTGGACCGGGTGGCCCGATCGGGCGGACCGGTGCGGACCGGCACGGCCGAGGGCCCGGCGACCTCGTGGGAGGGTCGCCGGGCCGCTGGGGGTCCGGTGGTCGGTGTCGCCGGCGGATGGACGTCTCGCCGCCGGCGACCCGCCGATCAGGCCGCGCTGCTCGCGGAGGCGGTGGGCTGGTCCTGGGGAGCCTGCTGCCCGGGCTGGCCCTGCTGGCCGGACTGGCCGGGCATCGCGCCCGGGCCACCGTGCCCGCCCGGGCCGCCGGGGCCGCCGGTGCGGACCTCGACGGTCTTGAGGTCCTGGGAGACCTCGACCATCACGGGCGACCCGGCCTTGGTGCCCATGACGTCGTAGGAGCCGTCGGGGTCCTTGCGCACCTCGCCGATGGTGATCGTGGCGTCCTTGGTCTTGACGGCGTCCTTGACCTTGGTGGCCTCGGTGCCGGTCACCGCGGTGTGCTGGTGCATCCCGCCGTGGCCGCCCCGTCCGCCGGGGCCGCCGGTGCGGACCTCGACGGTCTTGAGGTCCTGGGAGACTTCGACCATCACGGGCGACCCGGCCTTGGTGCCCATGACGTCGTAGGAGCCGTCGGGGTCCTTCTGCACGTCGCTCACGGTGACGGAGGCGTCCTTGGCCTGGACGGCGGCCTTGACCTTGGCGAGCTCGTCACCGGTCACCGCGGTGTGCTGGTGCATCTGGCGCGGGCCGCCCTGGTCCCGGGCGCCGGCGCCAGGTCCCTGCTGGGCCCCGGCCTGCGCGCTCGAGCTCGACGTCGACTGGGGCGTGGGGGTGGTCGAGGCGTTGGCGACAGCCGCCCCGCCGGCGATCATGAGCCCGGCAGCGGCCACCGCGGCGGCGGTGAGGATGCGGTTGTTCTCAGCCATGTTCACTCCTGGAGAGTCGGGTGCCGTCGGCACCGGCGGGGTGGTCCCGCTGATGACTACGGTGCGTGTCCGACCTGTCGGGAGGCTGTCAGGAGCGTGGGGTCTGCCTAGGGACCTCGGACGGGGGCAGGCAGTCCGTGCGCAGCGCCCCGTCGAAGATCGCGCTCGCGGCCGCGGCGTACTCCTCGGCGGTGACCCGCCCCAGCAGGGAGAACTGCATGACATAGCCCTGCATGAGCCCGGTGAGGGCCGGGGCGATCTGGTGGGCACGCCGCCGGGCGTCGGCGGGCCGTGCACCCTGCTGGCGCAGCCACGCGACGAGATAGGCCTCCACCGCCTCGCTCATCGAGGCGGACAGCTCCTTGGCCTGGCCCAGCAGGAGGTCTGGGGCGTGGGCTGCCACGCCCCAGACCTGCAGCAGCAGCCCGCCCCGCAGCCACTCGTCGGGGAGGGACTCGAGCAGTACGGCGAGCGCCTCGGTGGGCGCGGGCACGGGGGAGCGCTCGGCCAGCTCGGTCATGAGGTCCAGCCGTCCGGTCATCACGCTGCGGACGATGTCGGCGACCAGGACGTCCTTGCCCTTGTAGTAGCCGTAGATGGCTCCGGCGGACAGGCCCGACTCGGCGATGATGTCCGCCATGGTCAAGGCGGCCAGGCCCTTGGTGCGCACGACCTCCATGGCGGCGCCCTGGATGCGCTCGCGCATGGCGGCCCGGTGCTCGTCGGTCACTCTCGGCATACCGTCCAGATTAAAAAAGAATGTTCGTTCTTGACAACCCCGCCACCCGTCCGCAGCATGGAGAACGAACATTCGGTTTTGAGGCCCACCCCTCCAGGAGATCCCATGGCCACCGCCACCCGGGCCACCACGGCCCGACCTCACATCCACTCCACCTGGAACGCCACCCTGCGCACCACCCTCGCGGCGGCCGCCGTCGTCACCCTGGTCCTGCTCGCGTTCGCCTGGCCGACCTACAGCGCCAAGGTCAAGGACATGCCGATCGCCGTGGTCGCCACCGACCGGCAACGCGCCACCCTGCAGGACCGGATCGAGCGCGCGGGCGGCGCCTTCGAGGTGCGGTCCGTGCCGGATCGCCAGGCGGCGGTCGACGCGATCGAGCGACGCGAGGTGTATGGCGGGATCGTCCTGCCCGCCGGTGCTCCCGGCGGCATGGAGGTCCTGACCGCCACCGCCGGCAGCGGACCCGCCACCCAGATGCTCACCGGTCTGGCGCAGAAGGCCGGCGCCGAGCAGGTGCAGGCTGCCGGCAACGCCAGGATGGCGGCCGTCCAGGACGCCGCCCGGCTCGGGGCCCAGGCGGCCGCGGCCCAGGCGTCCGCGACCACCCTCACCCAGACCGCCCAGGCGCTCTCGCTCAACCCCGCCTCGGCCGCCCAGGCCGTCGCGATGAAGCAGCAGGCGGCCACCGCGTCCACCACGGCGGCTGCCCTCGCGCGGCGCGCCCAGGCCGCCCAGACCGCCCTCGCGGCGGCGCCCGCCTCCCACGTCACCGTGACCGACGTGGTCCCCCTCTCCGACAAGGACCCTCGCGGTCAGGGCTTTGCCGTCGCGGGTCTGCCGCTGGCCATGGGCGGGATGATCGGCGGTCTGCTCATCTCCACCCTCCTTGTCGGGTGGAAGCCCCGGCTGGTCGCCGTCGCGGGCTATGCCGTGCTCGGCGGCCTGCTGCTGGCGCTCGTGCTGCACGGGTGGTTCGGCTTCCTGCAGGGCAGCTTCGGGATGGCCTGGCTCGTCTGCGCACTGGCGATCGGGGCGACCGCGGCCTTCATCACCGGCGCGCAGTCGCTGGTCGGCAAGCCGGGCATCGCGCTCGGCGCCATCGCGACGATGTTCGTCGGCAACCCGCTGTCCTCCCTGGCCATGCCCAAGGAGTGGCTGCCGGGGGCGTGGGGCGAGATCGGCCAGTGGTTCGTCCCCGGCGCGGCCGGCACCCTGCTGCGCAACGAGTCCTACTTCCCTCGCGCCGACGGCAGCCACGCCTGGATCGCGCTGCTGTGCTGGCTCCTCGGCGGCGTGGCGCTGACCCTCGTCGGGCGTCACAAGTACGACGAGGTCGTGCACATGGAGGGCTACACCGAGCCCGACTGAGCGTCCCCGGCCTACGGCGGGACGAGACGGGGAGCCGCGCACCAGGACGGGTGCGTGGCTCCCCGTCGTCGGGCCCGGGTGGCCCCCGAAGGGGTGCGGAGCGCCGCGGTCCTTGCCCGAACCCTCAGTCATCCATTACTGTCGGTTATGCGAGGGGAGTACTTCCCAAGTCTCGACCCGGTCATTACGGCGGTCCGTTCCGCCCCGGGCGAGCGCCCCGCGAGGGGTGAAGGAGACCTCAGACACTGCCTGTCTGACCCCTCGAGGAGTCTTGATGAGCCCCGCGCTCTCCTTCCCGTCCACCCCGGCCGCGGCCGACCCGCTCGACAACCTCGGCACCATCGGCACCCCCACCCTGTGGGCCCTCACCATCGGCGGGATCCTGGCCCTGCTGGCCGTGGACTTCCTGGTCACCCGCCGCCCCCACGCCGTGGGCATGCGTGAGGCGCTCGGCTGGTCCGCGTTCTACATCGCGATCCCGGTGGCCTTCGGCGCCTGGGTGTGGGGCCGCCACGGCAGCGAGCTGGGCGTCGAGTACTACACCGGCTACCTGGTGGAGAAGACGCTCTCGATCGACAACCTGTTCATCTTCATGCTGCTGCTGACCGGTTTCGCCGTGCCCAAGGCACTGCAGCAGCGGGTGCTGCTCGTCGGCATCGCCGGCGCGCTCGTGCTGCGCGGCATCCTGGTCGCGCTCGGGGCGACGCTGATCGCCACCTTCTCCGCGGCCTTCCTCGTCTTCGGCCTGATCCTGGCCGTCACCGCCGTCAAGGTGCTGCGCGACGCCCTGGCCGACGATCACCAGGTCAGCACGGACGACCAGCCGATCGTCCGCCTCGTCCGCCGCTTCCTCCCCGTCACCAGCGACTACCGCGGCAGCGCGATGACCGTGCAGGAGAACGGTCGTCGCGCCGTGACCCCGCTGCTGCTGGTCGTCCTCGCCATGCTCGGCACGGACGTGATCTTCGCGATCGACTCGGTGCCCGCCGTCTACGGCATCACCGGTGACCCCTACCTCGTCTTCGCCACGAATGCCTTCGCCCTGCTGGGCCTGCGCGCGCTGTACTTCGTCCTCGAGGGCGCGCTGTCCCGCCTGGTGCACCTGTCCTACGGCCTGGCGACGATCCTGTTCTTCATCGCGACCAAGCTGATCCTGCACTGGGCGCACGGCGTGTGGGCCTGGGTCCCCACCGTCCCGACGCTCGCCAGCCTGGGCGTGATCGTCGCGATCCTCGCCACGGTGACCGCCACGAGCCTGTGGGCGACTCGCGGCTCGGCGGGCGGAGCGGATCGGGCGGACGTGACCGACCGTCAGCCCGAGACGGCCGAGCTCTGCGCCTGACCGCCCCCGTCGTGGCGGGGCCGCCGCGGCAGGGGCGGCGCTCTCAGAGGTAGCCGCGCATGGTCTGCAGGGCGCTGCGGCCGTAACCGCCGCCGAAGAGGATGGCGTGCACGAGCAGCGGCGGCAGCTGGTACCACCCCACCCGGTCGCGCCAGCCCTCGGCGAGCGGGAAGGCCTCGTCGTAGGCCGTGAAGACCTCCATCCCGAAGCCGCCGAAGAGCTGCATCATCGCCAGGTCGACCTCGCGGTGCCCCCAGGACGCCGCGGGGTCGACCAGCCACGAGCGGCCGGTGCGGTCCACGAGCCGGTTGCCGCCCCACAGGTCGCCGTGCAGGAGCGCCGGCGGCTCGACCGGTCCGCACAGCTCGTCGGCCCGGGCAGCCAGCCGGTCCACGAGCGGCAGCGCCGCGGGGTCGAGCCGGTCGGCCCGCACCGCGCGCTCGGTCAGGGGCCGGATCCGCCGCTCCACGAAGAACTCTCGCCAGTCCGCGGTGGGCGTCAGGTCGACCGGCTGGGAGCCGATGAAGCCAGCGAGTGCCTCGTCGATCGCGCCGAAGGTCGGGTGGGTGGTCCGGTGCAGCTCGGCCAGCGAGCGACCGAGCTCTGCCTCGGTATGCCGCTGCGGGCGGCCCTGGTCGATCCACTCCAGCACCAGGCCGGTCCGGTCGGCGCGCAGCACCCGCGGCACGCCCAGCGCGGCGGGCACGTGCTCGCGCAGGATCGCCAGGCCGGCGGCCTCCCGCTCGAACAGGTCCGGCCCGGGTCGGTCGCGGGTCTTGAGGAAGAGGGGGCCGTCCGGCGTCTCCAGGCGGTAGGCGCGGGCGATGTCGCCGCCGCTCACGGGGGTGGCGCTGCGGACGTCGATCCCGGCGACGAGGGCGGGCGGGAGGGTGGGGAGGCGCATGTCCTCGTCATACCTCCTCGGGGTGCTCGGCGGGCAGCGCCACGACGGCGGGCGGCCTCGCGCCCGGTCGGCGGGTGCGAGGCGGTGCGCGGGCTCAGGCCAGGGACAGGAAGAGCTTCTCCATGGCCGCGAGATCCGCCTCGCGGTCGGGGTTCTCGGTGGTGAGGCACTGCTGCAGGCCGGTGGAGATCAGCGCGAAGCCGGCCCGGTCCAGGGCCTTGGAGCAGGCGGCGAGCTGGGTCAGGACGTCGCGGCAGTCCCGGCCCTCCTCGATCATCCGGACCACCGCCGCGAGCTGGCCCTGGGCGCGGGCGAGGCGCTTGCGGACGGGGTCGAGGTCGTCGGGGTCGAGCTGCACGGGGTGTCTCCTGGTGAGCGGGTGCGGGGTGGTCAGCGGCCGAGCAGGCGGGCGAGGAAGCCCGATCCGGTGGCTGCGCCGGTCTGGTCGCCCGGCTGACCGCCGGGCGCCGCGGCGTCGCCGTGGCCGGGGCACCACCGGTCGGCGGGGACGGAGCCCTTGACGTGGTCGACGTGGCGGCCGCACCCGGCCCAGGTCGTCCGGCCGCAGGTCTGGCAGGTCACGGGACGGCACATGTCAGGACTCCTTGCCGGGGGTGCGGGCGAGGTCCCCGACCCGGTCGATGTCGCGCTGGGGGTCGACGACGGCGACCTGTCCGTCGTGGACGAGATGGCTGCGGTCACCGTGGGATCCGGTCTCGGCGGAGACGATGCCGGGCACGCGAGCCTCCTGCTGGTCGTGGGCGTGCGGTCGGGCGGAGGGGGAGAGCCCGACCGCACGCCCACGACGTTAGCACATACCCCAGGGGGTATGTCAGAAAAGCTGCGGCACGTTCCCGATCGCCACCCCGGCGGCCACCAGCACGAGCAGCACGGCGAAGGCGCTCTGCAGGCGGGCCTGGCCGACCCGGCGGCCGAGTGGTGCGCCGAGCAGGGTGCCGACCACCGCGAGCAGCGCGAAGGGCAGGATCACCGACCAGTCCACGACCAGGCCCCCCGCGGCGCGAGCGGCCAGCGACGTGGCGGCGTTGAGGGCGATGACGAGCAGCGAGGTCGCCACCGCCGTGGTCATCGGCAGACCCAGCACCAGCGTGAGCGTGGGCACCACCACGAAGCCGCCGCCGACACCGAAGAAGCCCGTCAGCAGGCCCACCCCGGTCGCGGCGGCGATGCGGACCGGCCAGCCGCGCGGCTGCGGCGTGGCGCCGGCGGTCCTGCCGCGAGATCGCCGGCGCCACATGAGGGCCGCGACGAGGAGCAGCAGCGCGGCGAAGGAGGTCATCAGGATCGGGCCGGGCACCTGCGTCGACAGGCGGGACCCGACCAGGGCGCCGGCCGTGCCGAGCAGGCCGAAGGTCAGGCCGTCCGCGACGCGCACCTCGCCCGCCCGCAGTCGCGGGAGGAGGCCGACCAGCGAGGACAGGCCGACCACGATCAGGGAGCCGGTCGTCGCCGCCGCGGGGGCCAGGTGGAGCAGGTAGGTCAGGATCGGGACGGTGAGGATGGCACCGCCGCCACCCAGGGCGCCGAGCAGCAGGCCCACGAGGACGGCGAGGGGGATCAACCATGGGGTCACAGCCACAAGCATACCCCAGGGGGTATACGGTGGTGTCATGAACGTCGTGATCATCGGGGGCGTCGCCGCCGGCATGTCCGCCGCCGCCCGCCTGCGCCGCCTGGACGAGTCCGCCCGCATCACCGTGGTCGAGCGCAGCGGCCACGTGTCCTTCGCCAGCTGCGGGTTGCCCTACCACGTGGGCGGGGTCATCCAGGAGCGGTCGGCGCTGCTGCTCCAGACCCCCGACGCGCTGCGGGCGAAGTTCGACCTTGACGTGCGGGTGGGGACCGAGGCCGTCCGCATCGACCGGGAGGGTCGGCGGGTCGTCATACGGCACCTGGAGTCCGGCCAGGAGGAGGAGCTGCCGTACGACGCCCTCGTGCTGGCCCCGGGGGCCCGTCCGGTGCGGCCGCCGATCCCGGGCATCGAGCGGGCGCTCGCGCTGCGCGACGTGGAGGACACCGACGCCATGGTCGCCGCGGCCCGGGGGGCGCGCACCGCGGTGGTCGTCGGGGGCGGGTTCATCGGGCTGGAGGTCGCGGAGAACCTGCTGCACCGCGGGCTGGCCGTCACCCTCGTCGAGGCGACCGCCCAGGTCCTGGCGCCGCTCGACCCCGAGATGGTGGCGCCGGTGCACCGCGTGCTGCGCGAGGCCGGCATCGACCTGCGCCTGTCCACCTCGGTCACCGCGATCGGCGAGGACGCCGTGCAGCTGTCGACCGGCGATCACGTGCCCGCCGACGTCGTGGTCGCCGCGATCGGGGTGCGCCCCGAGACGACCCTCGCCGAGGCGGCCGGGCTGGAGCTGGGGGAGCGCGGCGGGATCCTCGTCGACGACCGGCTGCAGACCTCCGACCCGGCGATCTATGCCGCGGGCGACGCGGTCGAGAAGCGCGACGCCCTCGACGGGTCCGACGTGCTCGTCCCGCTCGCCAACACCGCCAACCTCCAGGGCCGCCGGATCGCGGACGTCATCGCCGGGCGGGAGGTCTCCGACCGACCGGTCCTCGGCACCGCCGTCGTCGGCGTGCTCGGCCTGCAGGTCGCCACCGTCGGCTGGAGCGAGAAGCGACTGCGCGCCGCCGGCCACGAGCCGCGGATCATCCACACCCACCCGCTCAACCACGCGGGCTACTACCCCGGCGCCACCGCCCTGGCCCTCAAGCTGCTCGTCGACCCGGAGACCGACGCGATCCTCGGCGCCCAGGCCGTCGGGCGCGAGGGCGCGGACAAGCGGATCGACGTCATCGCGACCGCCATGCGCGGCGGGCTGACCGCACGCGAGCTGGCCGAGCTGGAGCTGTCCTACGCACCGCAGTTCGGATCGGCCAAGGACCCGGTCAACATGCTCGGCTTCGTCGACGAGAACCTCGCGACCAGGCTGGAGGTCACCGTCCAGTGGCACGAGGTCGCCGCCGCGCAGGAGGCGGGCGAGGTCGTGCTGGACGTCCGCACGCCCGAGGAGTTCGCGCGCGGAGCGATCCCGGGGGCGGTCAACATCCCCGTGGACGAGCTGCGCTCGCGGGCGGACGACGTGCCCGAGGGCGACCTGATCGTGCACTGTGCCGTGGGGATCCGCGCCCACGTGGCCGCGCAGCTGCTCGGCCAGCAGGGTCGGCGGGTGCGCAACCTGGACGGCGGCTACACGACCTGGGCGGCCGCCACGGGTGCATGACGGGCCCGCGTCGTGGGCGCGCCTCGGCGGTCTGAATCGGGTTGCAGGGCGAGACGGACCGCTGGGACCCGAGCGGATCACCCGCCGGCGAGCCGGCGCGCGAGCGACCGACTCGCACCGAGCTCCCTCAGCGGCGAGGGATCAGGCGAACCACCGGGTCGGCGGCCCGGTGACCAGGAGCCCGGAGAACACGACCGCCAGCGCCACCACCGCGGCGACGCCCGCGGCCACCGGGTGCCGCAACGCCCACCCCACCAGCCGCTCCAGCGGGCCCCGCGCCGCGTCGTGCAGCAGGCGCCAGTCCCCGGCCACGAGGCCGCGCCGCTGCGCCGACCGCTCGAAGGGCACGGTGGCGTAGGGCAGCACGGCCGACCCCAGGCCCACGAGCAGGTCCCTTACGCCCCACCGGTGGTCGATGGCGATGAGCACGGTGACCAGGGCATAGGCGAGGAAGACGAACCCGTGCACCCCGCCACCGATCTGCGTGGCCCGGTCCAGCCCGGCGCCGTGCTTCAGCGCCATACCGAGGAGCAGCAGGGTCCAGGTGACCATCTCGGCGCGAGCCAGGGCGGAGTGGAGACGAGCGGGGCGGGCGAGGCGCACGGCGACACCTTCCGGTGCGGGGACGGGGCCTTCATCCTCCCAGCCCCGCCGCCCCCGCCCACGGAACGGGGGAGGGCTCAGCGGGCAGCCAGGCGCAGCACCCGGCCCGGGTCGACGGCCCGGGTGTATGTCGTCCCGGCGGGCCGCACCTCGACGTGCAGGTCCGGCCCGTCAGCACGCTCCACGCCACTCATGCCCGACAACCCGAGCAGCTGGCCGTTGCGCACGACCTGCCCGTTGCGGACCGCGAGACGGGACAGGTGGCCCAGCACCACGTCGGTGCGACCCGCCCGCAGGATCAGGCGGTTTCGCCCGTAGGCGCTGCCCATCGTGCGAGGGCCGACGAGCGCGACGCCACCAGAGCCTGCATGGATCGGTGTCCCCACCGGCATGTCCACGTCCACGCCGTGGTGGATGCCGCCGCGCCAACGGCAGGCCGCGGCCTTGCGGTACCACGGACTCGGGTTGCAGCCGAAACCGATCATCACCGGGTGCGCTCCGGCATACCACGGGCTCGTGAAGCACCGCCGGTCACTCGTCCAGAAGCGCTGCACCCCGCGCCAGGTCGTGCTCGTCACCGGGCAGCGCCAGGCGCCGGCGGCGGGCCCGGGCGCGGCCTCGGCCGGAGGAGCAGCAGCGGGTATGGCGAGGACGGCGGCAGCGACGGCCGCGACGGCATGACTGGTGCGGCGCATGATCGACCCCCACGTCGTGGGCACGTCGCACGCGTGCCCCGTGCCGACGACGGTAGGTGACGGAGGGACGCGAGGGGGCCGTTCGGTGCGAGGACCGCACTCTCGGCCCACTCCATCGACACCGGGAGCGGGAGGGGGTGGCTCGGGAGTCAGCGGTGCTCGGGCGCGGGGGCGGCGGTCTGGCTCCCGGGCAGCGGACGGGTGACCAGCTCGGCCGGCGTCGCCGCGACCGGACGGTTGAGGGTGGCGGCGGGTGGGGTAGGAGATCCTGGTCGTCCTACCGCCGCACGTCAGGAGACCTCATGCCTCGCCGCCCCCTCGCGTCCGCTCCCGCGGCGCCGCCCGCCTGGCTGGAGGGTGTCGTCCTGGTCACCGGCGCCTCGTCCGGCATCGGCGCCGCCCTGGCCCGCGAGGCCGCGCCCACCGCCTCGACGATCGTGCTCGTGGCCCGTCGCCGCGAGCGGCTGGAGGCGCTCGCGGCCGAGCTCGCGACCGTGGACCGGGCCGGTCGCGCGCCGCTCGTGGTCGACGTCCGGCCCGCCGACCTGTCCACCCCGCAGGGGGTGCACGGCCTGGCCGAGGAGGTGGGTGCCGCCCACGGCCACGTCGACGTGCTGGTCAACAACGCCGGGTTCGGCGACTACGGGCTGCTGGAGGAGGCCGACCCGGAGCGGATCGCCCGGCTGGTGGCCGTCAACGTCACCGCCCCCACCCTGCTGACCCGCGAGCTGCTGCCCGGCATGGTCGCCCAGGGGCGGGGGGCCATCCTCATGGTCGGGTCCAGCGCCGGCCAGACGCCGATGCCGGGCGCGGTGGTCTACTGCGCGAGCAAGTACTTCGTCAACGGGCTGTCCGAGGGCCTGCGGGCCGAGCTTGCCGGCACCGGGGTGACGGTGACGCAGCTGGCGCCGGGCCCGGTCGCGACCGAGTTCGACGAGGTGTCCGGGATGGACCCGCTCACGAATGCCGCGGGCTTCGCCCGGATCTCGGCCGAGCAGTGTGCCCGCGAGGCCTGGGCGGGGCTGCAGGCCGGCGCGCCTCTCGTCTATCCCGGCGCCGTGCTGCGGGCGTCGATGCGGGCCAGCACCCTGCTGCCGCAGCCCGCGCTGCGACCCGCCCTCGCCCGCCTGGGGCAGCAGATCCGTCGCGACTGCGGTCGCTGAGCACCGGGAGCCACCATGACATCGCTGACCGACGAGGAGCTCGCCTTCCTCCACGAGGTCTTCGAGGCGGCGCGCGCGGGTCGCGTCGACCTCGTCGTGCCGCTGCTCGACCAAGGCCTGACCCCCAACCTCACCAACGCCAAGGGCGACACCCTGCTGATCCTCGCCGCCTATCACAAGCAGCGGGACATGGTGCGGGCCCTGCTCGAGCACGGCGCCGACCACGCCCGGGTCAACGACATGGGCCAGACGGCCCTCGGCTGCGCGGTGTTCCGCCAGGAGCCGCAGATCGTGGCGGACCTCCTGGCCGCGGGGGCGGACCCGGACGCCGGGGGACGGAGCGCCCGCAGCGTCGCCGAGTTCTTCCGGCTGGAGGAGATGGCCGCGCTGCTGCCTCCCGCCGGCGGCGCCGCCCCCACCCCCGAGGCCGCGGTTCCCGAGGACGGCCGCGAGAGCTGACGGTCAGGGCCGGCTCGCGGGCAGCGGCACGATCTCGCTGCGGACGACCCGCCCACCGGCCAGCTCCAGCAGCCCATAGGTCCCCACCGGCTGGCGGCGGCGGTCGGTGGGGGAGCCGGGGTTGAACAGGTGCACCGGGCCCTCGGGCTCATCCAACGGGATGTGCGAGTGGCCGTGGACCACCAGCCGCGCCTGGGGAAAGCGCCTGTGCATGCGTGCCGCTCGCCCGCCCCGCGGCCCGGCGTCGTGGATCATCGCGACCGGCACACCACCGAGCTCGAGCTCGAGCGACTCGGTCGCGCCCCAGGCTGCGACGTCCGCGCCGTCGTTGTTGCCCAGCACCACGTGGACCGGGGCGGATGCCGCGAGCGTGTCCAGCACGGACGGCTCGCACACGTCGCCGGCGTGCAGCACCAGGTCGGCGGCCGCCAGCGGCTCCCGCAGGCCCTCCGGGAGGGCCTTCCAGCGACGGGGCGAGTGGGTGTCGGCGAGGACCAGGACGCGCATGCGGCGAACCTACCCGGACGACTGTCGTGGTCGGGAGATGACGACTGTCACGGGGCGATCCACCTGCGCGGCAGCAGGCTCGAGGACATGGACACCAAGACGCCCTCCTTCCTCGCCCTGGCCGTCACCATGCTCTACGGCGTCGGCTTCGCCGTGATCCACGTCGACGGCTACGCCGCGATCGGCGGGGTCGTCGTCGCCCTGATGTGGATGGCCGTGGGCACCTTCGGTCGGGACGCGCGCCGGTGCGAGCGCGACCTGCGCCGCCGCGAGCGGTCCCGGTCCGCGGCCTCCACCGCCCCCAGACGGCAGTCGCGCAGGTCGGCGCCGAGCAGGTCGGTGCGGTCCAGGGTCGCGCCGGTCAGGTCGGCCCCGATCAGCAGGGCTCCGCGCAGGACCGCCCTGGTCAGGTCGGCTCCGTGCAGGTCGACTCCGGCGAGATCGGCGTATGCCGAGATCCTGCGTCCCCCACGCCCTCTCGCCCGACCGCCCCGTGCCGTGACCCCCGACCGCAGCGCCGCGCTCGCCCGCACCAGCAGCGGACCGGCCTGTCCCTGCAGGGACCTCGCGGCCTCGGGCGTCAGCTCCGGGGCCGGGGCGGCGGCCAGACGACCCGCCCGCTCCGCCAGCACCGTCACCTCCGCGAGGAGCTCCGGCGGCAGCTCCTCGGCGTGCCGCTCGACGAGATCCCGGGCATACCAACGCACCTCGTGCACCAGCCGCATCACCTCGAAGGCCGCGAACATCTCCGGCGCCAGGTCGGGGGAGTCCGCCCAGGTCCTCCCGGCATACGTCACCTGGACCACCTGCTGACCCGCCCCGAAGCACTCGAACACCGTGCACCCACGCCAACCCTCCGCTCGCAGCCGGTCGTGGACCCCGCAGGAGTGGTCGGCGCCCAGGTGACGGCAGGGCACCGCGGGCGGCTTGTCGACCGGGAAGTCGCTCGACCGGGCGAACGGCAGTGCGGTGCAGCACAACCCGGCGCAACGGCCGCAGTCCGCGCGCAGCTCGTCCGGATCTGCCATGACGTCACCCTAGGCCGTGTGGCATGGTGGGTCCGGCGGCGCGGTCCAGCGCCCAGCCGGCACCAGGACCCCAGCTCCGGTGCGACGGCGAAGGGGAGCGCATCCTCGGACCACGCGAGCCGATCCGTCGTTCACGTCCGGCTGCGTCGGCAGGCTGGGGATGCGGCACGCAGCCCGAGGTGACCATGACCGACGATCGTGACTTCAAGGACCTGGTGCGGGCGCGGATGCGCGAGACCGGGCAGCGTTACACCGCAGCGCGCGCAGACCTGCTGGCTGCCGCCCCGGCCGGTCCGAGCGCCGCCGACACCGCAAGCACCCCCGACGGCGAGCAGATCCGCCAGCCCGACCCGGTCCACGACGCCGCGCGCCTGGATCACGAGCGCGTCGTCGCGCGCTTCCTCGACGCGGACGGGCGGCTGCGCTTCTTCCCCGCGCGACGCAAGGCACGCACCCACGTGCTGCTGCAGCTGGTGCGCCTCTTCGAGCCCGGCGAGGAATATGCCGAGAAGGAGGTCGACGCCCGCCTCGTCGCGGTGCACGACGACTTCGCGTTCTGGCGACGCGAGCTCGTGGACTACGGCTACCTGCACCGCAGCGCGGGCCGGTACCGGCTCGCGGCCGAGGTGCCGGAGCGGGCGGCCTTCCTGCGCGACGAGATCCCCGCCTGGGAGGCGGTCTGGCTGCCGGGCTACCTCGCCGGCCGCGGCTGAGCCGCGGGCGCGCGGGGCAGGGGCCACAGGGTGCTCGGTGGCTGCGGCCGAGGGCGCTCAGCGGTGCGCCAGCCACCAGGCGAGCCCGATGCCGGCCACAGCGACCGCTCGGCGGACGGTCCGCTCCGGCACGTGGTCCTGGAGCGCGGCGCCCAGGTGCCCGCCCGCCACGCACCCGAGGCCGAGTGCCACGGCCGCCCACCAGTGCACGACCCCGGACAGGGCGAACAGCACCGATGCCACGAGGTTGGTGACCGCCAGCAGCACCGACTTGAGGATCATCGAGCGGGCGAAGGTCTCCGTCGACGTCAGGAGCGCCACGGCCAGATAGATGGTTCCCGCGCCCGCGCCGAAGTATCCGCCGTACGTACTCATCCCCAGGACGCCCGCGAGATAGACCCAGCGCGGGGCCGTCCGCCCGCCCTGCGCCGCCCGCAGCCGCGGCGACAGCAGCACCAGCACCGAGGCGACCAGCACCAGCCAGGGCACCACCGCCTCGAAGGATCCCTGGCCCCCGGCGAGCAGCAGACCACCACCGAGGAGGCCGCCCAGCGCCGACAGACCCAGCTGCGGCAGGAGGTCCCGTCGCCCGCCCTCCAGCAGCGTGGACGTCGACCGGGCCGCCGCGCCCGCCCCGATGCCGACCAGGCCGATGGTCTGGCTGACGTTGGCGGCGACGGGGGACAGGCCGGCCGCGAGCATCGCCGGGAAGGACACCAGCGAGGCCATGCCCGTGAGGAAGCCGACCACCCCTGCCCCCATGCCGGCCACGACCAGCAGCAGGAAGGTCGACAGCGTCATACCGGCAGCATCGCAGACGACCTCATCCACCCCGCCCGAGGTGGGCCGGGCGGCGCCGCACCCGCCGTGACCAGGGAACCCTTCAGGCTGTGCTCAGCCGTCTGGTGAGACCGTGAGCACGGTCGGGGCCGCATCCCCCTCGCTGTCCTCGCGGCCCCGACCACCGTCTCGGAGCAGCGGAAGGGACCGAGGTGACCAGCACGCGGGTCGACGTGCCCGCCCCGCAGCGGTCCTCCTCGCCGCCTAGCCTGGCTCGTATGACGAGCCGCAGCGTCCTGCTCACCCGCCTCGGGCGGGCGTCGCTGCGCACCCGGATCCTCGTCGTCACCACCCTCATGGGTGCCCTGACCCTGACCGTGGCGCTCGCGGCCTACGCCCTCACCCTGGACCGGATCCTCTACGTCTCGGCCACGGCGGAGGCGTCCGACCGGGCGCAGGACGTCGCCGCCGAGCTCGCCGACGGTCAGACCGCCCAAGAGGCGTTGGCGGGTGCGCCCACCAACGGTGCCCTCGTGCAGCTCGTCGACCGGGCAGGGACGGTGATCGCCAGCTCCGACCCGGCGGTCGCCGACCAGCAGGTGGCCGACCTGCACCCCAGACCCGGGCAGACCCTCACCACCCAGGTGGACGGCGTGCAGCCCGACCCCAAGGACCCCTATGCGGTCGCGGCGCGCGGGCTCGCCCGGCCGACCGACGGCGCCGTGACGGTGCTCGTGGCTTCCCCGCTGCAGGTGGAGACCACGCTGGTCAAGGGGGCCACCGCCGCCCTCGGCTGCCTGGCCATGCTGCTGCTGGGCGGCTTGCTGTGGCTGATCGGCCGGGTCCTGGCGAGCGCCCTGGGCAAGGTCGAGCAGATCCGCGTCTCGGTGGCCGCGGTGGAGGCCGCGGGGTCGGTGACGCGGGTCCCCGTCCCGTCGGGCGGGGACGAGATCGCCCGCCTGGCCGAGACGATGAACGCCATGCTCGACCGCATCCAGCGGGCCGACGCCTCCCAGCGCGCCTTCGTCAGCGACGCGTCGCACGAGCTGCGCAGCCCGCTGACGACCATCCGCACCGTGGGGGAGACCTCGCCCGGCGGCATCGACGAGGAGGGCCGCCAGGTGGTGCTCGCCGAGACCCTGCGGATGCAGTCGCTGGTGGAGGACCTGCTGACCCTGGCGCGGGCCGACGACCCGGACCGCCGGTCCGCGCGGGAGGACGTGGACCTGGACGAGGTCGCTCTCGTCGAGGTGCGCCGGATGCGGGCGACCAGCGGGTTGACGGTGACCGCCCAGGTCGAGCCGGCTCGGGTCGTCGGGGACGCACGTCAGCTCACCCAGGTGCTGCGCAACCTCATGGACAACGCCGCCCGCCACGCCGCGACGGGCATCCGGGTGCGGCTCGCACGCGTCGACGACCTCGCCCTGCTCACGGTCGACAACGACGGCGCCCCCGTGCCGCCGGGCCAGCGCGAGGCGGTCTTCGACCGGTTCGCGCGCCTGCAGGACGCCCGGGACCGGGACTCCGGGGGCAGCGGGCTGGGGCTGGCGATCGTGCGCGCCCTGGTGACCGGGCACGGCGGCACCGCCTTCGCGACCGAGGCCACCGACGGGTGGTGCCGTTTCCAGGTCGAGCTGCCCCTGCCCGGGGAGGACCGAGCCGTATGCCGACCCAGGTCTCCTCAGTCCGCCGCCGACGTGGCCCGCAGCTGGTAGCCAGCGCCGCGGAGGGTCACCAGCGAGTGCACGCCGAAAGGTGCGTCGATCTTCTTGCGCAGGTAGCCGACGTAGACCTCGACGACGTTGTCGCCACCTTCGTAGCCCGGATCCCAGACGTTGTCCAGGATCTCGGCCTTGGACACGGCGTCGCCCTGTCGGCGCATCAGGAAGTGCAGGAGCGCGAACTCCTTGGCGGTCAGGGTGATCGGGGTCCCAGCGCGGGTCACGGCGTGTCTCGCGGGGTCCAGCTCGAGATCGCCCGCGCGCAAGACCGTGGGCCGCTCCGGCGCGCCTCGGCGCACGAGCGCCCGCAGCCGCGCCACGAGCACCACGAAGCTGAAGGGCTTGGTGAGGTAGTCGTCGGCCCCCAGGTCGAGGGCGTCGGCCAGGTCGTACTCCCCGTCCTTGGCGGTGAGCATGAGCACCGGTGTCCACACGTCGGCGGCGCGCAGGTTGCGGACCACGTCGTAGCCGTGCCGGCCGGGCAGCATGATGTCCAGGACGATCACGTCGTAGGCCTGGTCGGTCGCCAGGAACTGCCCGGTGACCCCGTCGTGCGCGACGTCGACCACGAAACCCTCACGGGTGAGGCCGCGGCGGACGGCCTCGGCGATGTTGACCTCGTCCTCGACCAGCAGGACCTTCATGCGGCACCTCCTTCGTGCCCCACCACCGTAGGCCACCGAGGCCGGCGGCCCGCTGTCACGACGTCGTGGTGCGAGGTCGACATGATCCATCACGAGGCCGTGGGACGAGCCGCGCTCGGGGCCCTGGTCGGCACCCTGTCGGTCGCGGCCTCGTGGACTCGCGTGCACCTCACCTGCACGATGCGACATGCGCGGGCGCACTTCGGGGCAGCGACGGGCGCGGGGTGGACGTCAACGGCACGACGGACCCCGACTACCAGGACGTCGCCTACCTCGCCTGGACGCTGGCCATGTGCTACCAGGTCTCGGACACCGCCATCACCACGAAGTGGGTGCGGCGGCTGGCGCTTCGCCACGCGATCGTGAGCTATCTGGTGGGGGCGGTCGTCGTGGGCACGACCCTCGACCTGGTGGTCCAGATCGCCTCGACCACACTGGGTGGCGGGGGCGGCTGAATCTGAGATCGCGCCAGGTCGCGTCCCCGGATGGAGCAGCCGACCACGAAGCGGGAACAGGTTTCGCCAGGTTGTGCCCACGACGACGCTACGCACGGGTAGCAAGGAGTTGCTGTGCGAGGTCAATTCCGCCCCATTCGGGTGGAAAGTCTGTTTTGAACGTTAATCGCCCTGGTCAGAGCACCTGTACGGCGCAATGGTGAGCAGGTCATTCCTCTTGCGCCTCCAGAGCGCAAACTCGCTGAAAGGCACCCGCCGTGCGCGCTCGTCCTCTTCCTGTAACACTCGCGCTGGCGCTCAGCGCCGCATCGACCATCGGTGGCCTCACGGTCGCTCCGGCCGCCCACGCCGACGACCGGGCCGAGGCCCTCATCACCAGCACGTTCCCCACCCGCGAGATCGCCTTCTCCAACCACGGCGAGGCGCGTCCGGCCTATGTGGGTCTGGACCTGGATGGCGACCGTGAGGTGGACCGCTGGGCCTACTGCATCGAGCCGGACGTCCCGCTGTCCGATGGTGTCCTCAACCGGGAGAAGCGGCTGACGACCTACCAGCTCAGCAACTACAAGATCGCCGACAAGGGCCGGCTGCGCTGGGTCATCGACCACGGGTTCGGCTCGGCCAGCATGTCCACGCTCGCCGACAAGATCGGCGTGGACATCTCCGACGCCAGCTCGACGAAGGTCCAGTCGGCCATGGTTCACGCCACCGCGGCCGCCGTCTGGCACTTCTCCAGCGGCCTCAACGTGAGCAAGAACTTCACGTTCGACTCCCGGACCGTCGGCGAGGCCAAGGTCACCAACGAGGTCTTCACCAAGACCTACGAGTACCTCCTGAAGGCGAGCAGCTCGTCCACCAACGGCATGTTCGTGTGGGACACCCTCCCGGACGAGGGGCGCTCCCAGGGCGTCATCGACATCCACCCCGACAAGCCGGTCCCCACGCCGAAGCCCACCGAGACGCCGAAGCCGACCCCCACGGAGACGCCGAAGCCCACCGAGACGCCGAAGCCCACGCCCCCGTGCCCGAAGCCGGAGCCGTGCCCCACCGACACGCCCACTCCGACGCCCACGGACACGCCCCCCTGCCCCAAGCCGGAGCCGTGCCCCACCGACACGCCCACTCCGACGCCCACGGACACGCCCCCCTGCCCCAAGCCGGAGCCGTGCCCCACCGACACGCCCACTCCGACGCCGACCGACACGCCGTCGCCCGAGCCCACCAAGACCGGTACGCCGACCCCGAAGCCGACCGACACGCCCACCAACCCGGGCCCGACGGTGACGGCTCCGTCCGTCGTCGTGCCGCCGGCCCCTGAGGTCGAGGTCATCTGCGGCCCCGACAACGACCGCGTCATCACCGGTGCCACCCCCGGTGTCGACTGGGTCATCTCCGACTGGAGCAAGGGTTCGATCACGGTCGTCGCCAAGCCGCAGCCCGGCACGAAGTTCGACAAGTCGGCCAAGACCTCCTGGACCTTCACCGACCAGAACACCCCCTGTTCGCCCGAGGTGCCGACCAACCCCAGCACCCCGGACGTGCCGATCTTCAACAGCGGCCTGTGATCCCAGCAGCTGACTGACGGGTGTGCCCCGGGCCGACCGGCCCGGGGCACACCCGTCACGGCTACCTGCCGTGCACGACGAGGGGCCTGACGCCATACGGCGTCAGGCCCCTCGTCGCAATCCGGTCCGGACACCCCCGAGCCGCCGTCAGCGGCTCGGGGGCGTCCGACGACTCACGCGGCCACGAGCCGGGCGATGTCGTTGTGGGTGTCGTTGGTGACCTCGCAGGTGATCAGGCCCAGCTGGCGGGCCCCCGAGCTCGCGGTGACCCAGGCGGGGAGCTTGCGCTTGTCGACGCCAGGCAGGACCTCCGCGACCTTCCAGGTGCGGCCGCCGATGGTGGCAGTGTCGCCCACCTTGAGCCGGCGGACGTCCTCCAGCGCTCCCTTGCTGGAGGGGTCCTTGGTGGAGTGCCCGACGATGATCGTGGTCCCCGCGGCGGCGTCCATGGGCTGGCTGCCCGTCCACCGGCAGACGGATCGGATGTCCGGCGGCGGCGTCACCATCTTGTTGCGCGTCGAGCACTCCTTGACCGGCGCACTGACCGACAGTGCAGGCATGCTGAGGACGTTGGGGTCGCCCTGCGGCGCCGCGCTCGACGGTGCCGTCCCCCCAGCGGTCGTCGTGGACGCCGGGGCGGCGGCGGTGCTCGTGGTGGTGGACGTGGCAGCACTGCTGCAGCCCGCCGCCAGGAGGGCGAGCGTCGTGGCAAGGGCGGGTAGACCGCGGTTCATCAAGGACTCCTCTGGGCGCAGTGGCCTCGACCAGGGACACGGGAGGCCTGGTCGCACGCTAGCGACCGATCGGCATCGTCAGTAGTCCCAGGTCATCCCTGGCGTCCATGACCACGCGGGCGGCCCCACGGCGCTGCGGGAGGCAACCGCGTGAACGCGCAGCGCACACGCCTTCGTGCTGGTCCCGGCCCCGGCGCGAACGGGTCACAGACTCGCGAGAAGGCGCTTCATCTCGTCGATCTCGGGCTGCTGGCTGGCGAGGACGCTCTGCGCCAGCTGCTTGCTCGCGGCGTCCTGGCCCTGCTCGAGCTCGTCCTGGGCCATGACCAGCGCGCCCTGGTGGTGGGCGATCATCGAGGTGAGGAACTCCTTGTCGAAGGCCTTGCCGCTCAGGCCCTTCAGGGTCACCATGACCTGGGCCTGGGACGTGCCGTTCATGTCCATGCCGGGCATCTCCATGCCCGCGTGGGGATTCTGCGTCGACTCGCCCCAAGACGTCAGCCATCCCTTCATCCGGACGATCTCCGGCTGCTGGGCGGCGGCGATCCGCCCCGCGAGGGCCTTGACCTCGGGGCTGCCGGCGCGGGTGGCCGCGAGGGCCGACATGTCCAGCGCGCCCTGGTGGTGGGCGATCATCATCTGGCTGAACATCGTGTCCGCGGCGTTGTGGGCGCCGGTGGTGGCCGCCGAGGTGGATCCGGTGGGCGACCCCGAGGTGGCCGTGGCCGAGGCTGCCGTCGTCGTGGCCACGGAGGAGGTGGTCGCCGTGCGGATGGCGTCCCTAGACCCGCCGCAGCCGGCAAGGGTCGCGGTGGCCAGGGCGGCGACGGCGAGGGTGCGAACTGTGGAGTGCGGCATACCCAGAAGGATGCGGCCTGCGGGGTCCTGGTGGGGTCTTGTCCCGCCGTGAGCTGCCACCCGGATCCGATCGGCGTGCGCCCCGGCGGCCCCCTAGGTGTAACTCGGCAGGACGTTGTTGACGCTGGTTTTGGGGCGTGAGGCTGGGGGCTTGCCGCCAGCGGCTGTGTGGGGGCGATGGTAGTTGTAGTGGTTGACCCACCCGGCGATGCCGTTGCGACGTTGCTGCTCGCTGGTCCAGGGGCGGGCGTAAAGGACCTCGCTGCTCATCAGGCCTTGGTAGCGCTCGACCTTGCCGTTGTGCTTAGGCGTGTAGGGGCGGATCCGTTGATGGCGTGAGGCGAACGAGGCGGCGTGACGGGCGAAGTGCTTGGACGTGTAGGCGGGCCCGTTGTCGGTGACGATCCGCGTGTAGCGGGTGATGCCGTGGGCGCGGAAGAACACTCGGGCGCGGGACAGGAACGCGACCACGGTGGCGGCGGTCTCGTCGTCGTGGCACTCGGTGTAGGCCAGGCGGGAGAACCCGTCAACGGCGGAGTGGATGTACGTGTACCCGGCACGGGTGCCCTTCCTGCCGGTGGCGCGGGCGGCGCGGTCGGCTGCTTTGTCTTGCTCGCTGCCGCGTCCGTGGACCCGCCAGCCGCCACCGTCGGGGATGCGGGCGGCTTTCTTCACGTCGAGATGGATCATGTGTCCGGGGTAGCGGGCGGTGATCGTGCCGGGCGCGCGGAGGGGTTCGCCGTCGGCGTCGAGCCATGACAGGCGAGGCAGCCCGACTCGGTGCAGGATCCGGGAGACCGTGCACGCGGCGATCGTGACGCCCTCGGCGGCGAGGTCGGCGGCGATCCGCGTGGCCGAGCGCTTCTTCTTGCGCAGCTCGATGACCCGGTCCACGACGTTCTGAGGCGTCTGGGTGGGGCGCCGGTGGGGTGCGCTGGAGCGGTCGAGCAGTCCGGCCTGCCCGTACTCGCGGTAGCGGTTCACCCACCTCGACAGGCACTGGCGTGACACGCCTGCTTCCGCGGCGACGTGGGCGATGGGGCGGTGCTGACAACGCAGCACGAGCCGGTGACGACCCTCGGGTGTCAGGGGCGCGTTACGGTGGGGCACAGGGCAGGTCCTTCGAGATCGGCTATACGAGTTGCTTGGTCGCTACTCATGGTGCCGCCGACGGACCTGCCCGTCCTCAACCCCGGCCCCGCGTCAACAACCTCCTGCACCGCAACACCTAGGCTGACGAGCATGACGCGGATGCGGCTCGATGCCATCGACGGACGCCACCTCCTGGAGCTGGACTGCGGCGAGCTGCCCGTCGACGAGGTCGTCATGGCCGCCGGCCACGAGCCGAACGGTGACTTCTGGGACGGCATCGCGACCCTCCTCGCCCCCGAGGTGGTGCAGCGGCTGGAGCTGGACTCCGAGGGTGGCATGTTCTGCGCGTATGGCGCGCGCGCCGATCTGGAGCAGCTGCAGTCCCTCATCGAGCCGGTGCTGACCGATGGCGAGGCGATCGGCGGCCTTCTGGACCGGGCCGCAGCCGAGGGCTTCGAGTTCGACGCCTGACCCCGGCGTCCGAGCACGTTCGCTCCGCGGGACGCGACGTGCCCGAGCGGATCGCGATCGCCGAGGGCGAGGGTGACCTCTCGCTCGACGCGTGGCGGCAGGAGCACGCTGCCCGCTGTGCGCCGCACCTGCGGTCAGGTGGCTGTGGGGTTAGGGGGCGGGAATGGATCCGGCATACCAGGAGTTGACACGACCAGACTCAAGATCACTGACACGAGGTTGCACATCCAGGCGGCCGGTCATACCTTGAGTGCAAGCGACTCAACCTGAACCGCAGACCCCAAGGAGCCCCACATGGCACGCGCCGTCGGAATCGACCTCGGCACCACCAACTCCGCCGTCTCCGTCCTCGAGGGCGGCGAGCCGGAGATCATCGCCAACGCCGAGGGTGGCCGCACCACCCCGTCGGTCGTGGCCTTCAGCAAGAACGGCGAGGTCCTGGTCGGCGAGATCGCCAAGCGCCAGGCCGTCACCAACGTCGACCGCACCATCCGCTCGGTCAAGCGCCACATGGGCACCGACTGGAAGCAGGAGATCGACGGCAAGGACTACACCCCGCAGGAGATCAGCGCCCGCACGCTGATGAAGCTCAAGCGTGACGCCGAGGCCTACCTCGGCGAGGCCGTCACCGACGCTGTCATCACCGTCCCGGCGTACTTCGACGACGCCGAGCGTCAGGCCACCAAGGAGGCCGGCGAGATCGCGGGCCTCAACGTCCTGCGCATCGTCAACGAGCCGACCGCGGCCGCGCTGGCCTACGGTCTGGACAAGGGCAAGGAGGACGAGCTCATCCTCGTCTTCGACCTCGGCGGCGGCACCTTCGACGTGTCCCTCCTCGAGGTGGGCAAGGACGCCGAGGACGGCTTCGCCACCATCCAGGTCCGCGCGACCAACGGCGACAACCGCCTCGGCGGCGACGACTGGGACGACCGGATCGTCAAGCACCTGCTCACCCAGGTCAAGAACCAGACCGGCATGGACCTGGCCAACGACAAGATCGCGATGCAGCGCCTCAAGGACGCCGCCGAGCAGGCCAAGAAGGAGCTCTCCACCGCGACGAGCACCAACATCAACCTGCAGTACCTCTCGATGGGCGAGAACGGCCCGATCCACCTGGACGAGACGCTCACCCGCACCCAGTTCGAGCAGATGACGTCCGACCTGCTGGCCCGCTGCAAGGACCCCTTCCACGCGGTCATCAAGGACGCGGGCATCCAGGTCGGGGACATCAACCACGTGGTCCTCGTGGGTGGTTCGACCCGTATGCCGGCCGTGAGCAACCTGGTCAAGGAGCTCACCGGCAAGGAGCCCAACAAGGGCGTCAACCCGGACGAGGTCGTCGCCATGGGCGCCTCCCTGCAGGCCGGTGTCCTCAAGGGCGAGCGCAAGGACGTCCTGCTCATCGACGTCACCCCGCTGTCCCTCGGCATCGAGACCAAGGGCGGCCTGATGACCAAGCTCATCGAGCGCAACACGGCCATCCCGACCAAGCGCTCCGAGGTCTTCACGACGGCCGAGGACAACCAGCCGTCGGTGCTGATCCAGGTCTTCCAGGGCGAGCGCGAGCTGGCCCAGCAGAACAAGGGCCTCGGCACCTTCGAGCTGACCGGCATCGCCCCCGCGCCCCGTGGCATGCCCAAGATCGAGGTCACCTTCGACATCGACGCCAACGGCATCGTGCACGTGTCCGCCAAGGACCAGGGCACGGGCAAGGAGCAGTCGATGACCATCTCCGGCGGCAGCGCGCTGTCCAAGGAGGAGATCGACCGCATGGTCAAGGACGCGGAGGCGCACGCCGAGGAGGACAAGAAGCGTCGCGAGGAGGCCGAGTCCCGCAACAACGCGGAGCAGCTCGTCTACTCCACCGAGAAGTTCCTGGCCGACAACACCGACAAGCTCCCCGAGGACGGTCGCAAGCCCGTCGACGAGGCGCTGACGGACCTCAAGGCCGCCCTCGCCGACCAGGGCACCTCCTCCGACGACATCCAGGCCAAGGCCACGAAGCTGTCCGAGGAGTCCCAGAAGCTCGGTGCCGCGCTCTACGCCCAGCAGGACCAGGGCGCCGAGGCGGGTGCGCCGGGCGCCGGTGCCGGCCAGCAGGCCAAGGCGGACGACGACGTCATCGACGCCGAGGTCGTCGACGACAAGGACGCCAAGTGACCGAGGGCGCCACCGACCGCGTGGGCTCCTCCGAGCAGGGGGAGCCCACCGGGCCGGTCATCCGGGACAAGCGACGCCTCGACCCGCAGACTGGTCGGGTGCGTGAGCAGGGCGCGGCCGTCGACCCAGGTCTCGCCCACGACGACCGGGAGGTCCCCATGTCTGACCAGCACCACGAGCACGACGACCAGCACACCGCGATGGCGATGGGCGACGACTCCTTCGGTGGCGCGGTGGGCGACGCCCTGCCGGGCCGGCAGTCCTCCGAGGGCGAGGCCGGGGCTGTCGAGGAGGCCGGCCAGGACGACGAGGACGGTATGCCGAAGAGCCCCTTCTCGCCCGAGGAGACCGCCGCGCAGACGGCCGCCCTCGACGCGGAGCGGGCGCGCGCCCAGGCCACGTCCGGTCAGGGGCACCCCGACACGGCGCTGGCCGCCGAGCGGCTCGCCGACCTGCAGCGCCTGCAGGCGGAGTACGTCAACTACAAGAAGCGCGTCGACCGCGACAAGGCCACCCTCAAGGACCTGGGTGTCGCCTCCGTCGTCGAGGCGCTGATGCCGGTGCTCGACGAGATCGCGCTGGCCCGCCAGCACGGTGACCTCGCCGAGGGCAGCCCCTTCGCCAGCATCGCCGACAAGCTCCAGGCCGCCCTCGGGCGCTTCGGCCTCGAGCAGTTCGGCGAGGCGGGGGAGGCCTTCGACCCGACGGTCCACGAGGCCCTGATGCACGTCCAGGCCGAGCTGCCCGAGGGGGCGACCGGCACGACCGTGGTCCAGGTCCTCCAACCCGGCTACCGCCAGGGCGAGCGCGTGCTGCGCGCCGCCCGGGTCTCGGTGGCCGACCCGCAGTAGCCCACCTGCGCCGCGGGGCGTCTCCCCTCGGGAGGCGCCCCGCGGCGCACCGGGAGCGGTCCGGCGGGCGACCCCGCCCACCGGACGGCATACGGCCCGGACCATCCCCAGAACGCGACAGCACCTTCGACCCCCAGGAAGGAGACGCCGGTGGCCAGCCAGGACTGGTTCGAGAAGGACTTCTACGCCACGCTGGGCGTCCCGGCGGACGCGGAGGCGGACGCCATCAAGCGCGAGTACCGCAAGCTCGCCCGTCAGTACCACCCCGACCAGAACGCCGGCGACGCCGTCGCCGAGCAGAAGTTCAAGGAGGTCGGTGAGGCCTACTCGGTGCTCTCCGACCCCGAGCAGCGCCGGCAGTACGACGCCATCCGCCAGATGGCCCGCGGCGGAGCGCGATTCGCGCCCGGAGCCGGAGGAGCGGGCGGCGGCTTCGAGGACGTCTTCAGCCACCTATTCACCGGCGGCGCGGGCGGACCGGGCCTGCGCTTCACCACCACCGGCGGCGGACAGCAGCCCGACATGGAGGACCTGCTGCGCATGTTCGGCGGCGCCGGCGCCGGCTCGCCCTTCGACGGCTACGGTGCGTACGGCGCCTCCCAGGGCCCACGCCCCGGCGCGGACGTCCAGGCCACCGTCACCATCGGCTTCAGCGAGGCCGTCCGCGGCGACACCGTCAGCCTCACCGCCGGCGACGGCGAACGGATCACCACCCGGATCCCCGCGGGGGTCAAGGACGGCCAGCGGATCCGGTTGCGCGGCAAGGGACGCCAGGGCGACCCCGGCGCGGCTCGCGGCGACCTGATGCTCACCGTGCACGTCCGGCCCCACGAGGTCTTCGGGCGCGACGGCGACCACCTCACCGTGGACCTGCCCGTGACCTTCGCCGAGGCGGCGTTGGGCGCGACCGTCAAGGTGCCCACCCTCGGCGGGGAGCTCGTGGGGGTGCGGCTGCGTCCCGGCACCCAGAGCGGTCAGAAGCTGCGCGTCAAGGGACGCGGCGTCGCCCGCAAGGACACCACGGGCGACCTCATCGCCACCGTCAAGGTCATGGTCCCGACGGAGCTGTCGGACGCGGCCCGCGCCGCCGTCGAGACGCTCGCCGCCGAGACCGCCGACGAGGACGTCCGCGTCGACCTGCGCGCCCGCGCCGCGAGGGAGTGACCAACCATGCCCGCCGAGCCCTTCGCCCCCGACGACGACGCCCCCCTCTTCGTGATCTCGGTGGCGGCGCAGCTCGCGGGCATGCACGCCCAGACGCTTCGGCAGTACGACCGCCTCGGCCTGGTCACCCCCCGGCGGACCGGGGGCGGGGGCCGGAGATACTCACCCCGTGACGTGGCCCAGCTGCGCGAGATCCAGCGCCTGTCCCAGGAGGAGGGCGTGAGCCTGTCCGGCATACGTCGGATCCTGGAGCTGCAGGAGACCCTCACGGCGCTCCACGCGCGCCTGGAGGAGATGACCGCCGAGGTGGAGCGCCTCCGCGCGGTCACGACCTATGGCCAGCGCGTCTTCGCCGCCGGCCGACGCGGCGACGTCGTCGCGATGCCGCCCGGCCAGCGTCCCCGGCCCCATCGCCCGGCCGGTCAGGCCCTCGTGGTGTGGCGCCCGGACGGTCGCGGCTGAGGCGCGGCCCGACCGGCATCCTCGCCATCACGCCGGTCAGGTGACCGTCACTTGCTGACCGGGTCGTTGGTGATCATCCGCGAGGCCAGCGCCTCCTGCATGATCGAGAAGAAGCTCTCCACCTTGCGGGCGTCGTAGGCCTTGCCGTCCGGCACGGCCCTGGCGATCCGGTCGAGGGTGGCGAAGTCGGCGTCGGCGCTGACGGCCACCAGGACCAGACGGACCGGTCGCGAGCTGTCGGCCGCGGCCTTGCGCAGGTTCTCGATCAGCTGGGCCTCCGTGATGGAGTTCGGGTCGTCGTTCTTGCCGTCGGTGATGAGCAGCAGGGTGTTGGTGTAGTCCGGCTGGTAGGTCTTCTGCATCTCCTGGTAGCCGCCCCAGATGGTGTCGAACAAGGCGGTGCCGTTGGCGCGGCGCCAGTTCAGGGTCTGGAGGGCCTGGCCGAGGGCGGCCCGCTGCGTGACGTCGCCGACCTTCTCGTCCAGCTGGCGGGCGGGGGCGACCACCTTCCAGTCCGGCTGACCGGCCGTGCCCATGTCGAAGGACCAGAGCCCGATCTGGCTGCTGTCGGGGAACTTCGCCAGGGACTGGACGGCGGCGTTGCGCGCCAGCTCCATGCGGTTCATGTTGGGCAGGGCGGGCTTCTTCATGGACTCCGAGGTGTCCATCACGGTGAGCATGCGGGTCTGTCGGGACATGGTGACCCACATCTTCAGGGCCGTGTCCGTATCGCGTGCCTTGCCCGCGGGCATCGCGGGGGGCAGCGTGGCGGGCACGCCGTCCAGGCCCGGCCCGGTCGACCCGTTCACCCGGAACCCGGCCTTGGTGAGGTCGGCGACGCCCTCCTGGGAGGTGAGCCCCGCCCGCAGCGCCTCGACGGCCTTGGCCGGGGGTGCCTTGACGCCCGCGATGGATACCACGGAGTAGTCGAGCTGGGGGACGCCCTCCTGGGGGGTGATCGCCCCGACCTTGGCGTCCGGGTGGGCGGCGTTCATCGCGACGATCTGCTGCTCGGAGGCGGGGAAGGTCATCGCGCTCGGGTCGGAGGACGTGGCGAGGCGGCGCAGCTCGCGCTCGTCGATCGTGGTGCGGGAGAGCACGAGCAGCAGCTTCTGCAGCGCCGTGGCGTCGTTGGCGGCGCTCATCGCGAGCGCCTTCTGCACCCCGAGGAGGGAGACGAGGGAGGCTGTGCTGCGCTCCGGGGTGGCGACCCGGATCGGCAGGGCCTGCTGGCGGATCAGGTGGGACCACGGCAGCGGGGCCGGCTTGACCCGGCCGACCGCGGCGTGGGGGATGGTGAACAGCACGGGCGAGGTCGCGACGGGCTGGCCCAGGTCGAGCTTGAGGTTCGGGTTGGCCGCGGTGACTCGCTGCACCCAGACCGAGGAGTCGGGGATCCACACCTGGGTGCGGTCGTTGGCCCCGCTCATCAGGCCCGAGGCGGTGACGGCCGCGCTCTCGGGGGTGATGGTGTAGTCGACGCAGTCCTTGCCGTTGCCCTCGAGGCGGTCGGTCACCGTGCGCAGGACGGGGGCGAAGTCCTCCGTGGTCGTGACCCGCAGGGGCGTCGTCGTCGAGCACCCCTTGAGCGCCGGGGCCGAGGACACCGCGGAGGCCGCCGTGGCGGTGTCGCCGCCGGCCCCGGAATGGTGGTTGGTCGCGAACAGCGCCCCGAGCCCGACGACGGCGACGACCGGCAGACCGATCAGCGCAGCCTTCGGCGTGGCGCTGCGGTTGGGTGAGGAGTGACGTCCCATGACGTGGAATGTAGCCGAGCAGGAGCACGGCGTGAACGGGCGGCAACGGGCTGGTCCCCTGACTGAGGACCCTAGGGGATCAAGGAATGACGTGGGGTGATCAACCGGCGCTCAACGTGAGGGAGGGGTGCTTGCGGTCGGGCGGGTCGGAGCGGGATCGCGCCCCGTGGCTCGCTCGGCTCCGAGGATGGGCACCTGCCGTCGCGTCCGGGCGACCAGCTCCAGGTCCACGTCGGTCACGAGCAGCCCGGGGTGGGCGTCGAGCCGGCCACGCACCGCACCCGTGGGGTCGACGACGGCGCTGCGGCCGACCCCGAGCGGCGTGGACCCGGCGTCCGGCTGCCAGGCCTGCCCCGCCGCGACGACCCAGGCCTGCGCGTCGTGCGCCCGGGCCGCGGTGAGCAGGTCCCACTGCTGGGCCTTGCCCGGCCCGTCGCCCCAGGAGGCGGCCAGGGCCACGACCTCGGCCCCGGCCCGGCCCAGGGCCGTGAACTGGTCCGGGAACCGGACGTCGAAGCAGGTGGAGAGCCCGACGCGGACCCCGTCCACGTCGACGGTGACGTAGCCGTCCCCAGGCGCGACGTGGTCGGACTCGCGGGTGGCGAAGGCGTCGAAGAGGTGGACCTTGCGGTAGGCCACCTCGGCGTGCGGGCCCGTGAGCAGCAGGGTGTTGTGGACCCGCCCGTCCGGGGCCGGCTCGAACATCCCGGCCACGACGGTGATCTCGTGGTCGCGGGCGGCCGCTCGCAGCCCCTCGGCGAAGGGCCCGTCCAGGGGCTCGGCATACGGCCCGACCGGGACGGCGAAGCTCACCATCGTGGCCTCGGGCAGCACCACGAGCGACGCCCCTGCCGCCGCGGCCTCGCGGACCAGGCGCGTCGCCTCGGCGAGGTTGGCCCGGACGTCGTCCCCGCTGCGCAGCTGGCCGGCAGCGACCCGCCAGGTGCGGCTCACCCCTGGGCCTCCAGCCGCTCCTGCGCCGCCACGAAGGCATCGTGGGAGGTGGGGTCGAAGGGCACGAAGCGCACCAGGTCGATGCCGTTCTTGGGGTGGCGGCCCACCTGCTCCAGGGCGATCCGGGCCACGTCGGCGACCTTCCAGCCGTAGGCGCCGGCGCTGACCGCGGGGAAGGCGATCGAGCGCACCCCCAGCTCCTGGGCGACGTCGAGGCACCGGGTGTAGCAGGACGCGAGCAGCCGCGGGTCGATCTGACCCTCGTGGCGGTTGGGACCCACGGTGTGGATGACGTAGCGACAGGGGAGGTCTCCGGCGGAGGTGGCGACCGCCTCGCCCACGGGCAGGCCGTCGGGCAGGTCCGTGGCCCGGACGTGCCGGCACTCCTCGCGCAGGCTCGGGCCCGCGGCGCGGTGTATGGCGCCGTCCACGCCCCCACCACCCATGAGCGAGGAGTTGGCGGCGTTGACGATGGCGTCGACGGCCTGCTCGGTGATGTCGCCCTGGACGATCTCGATCACTGCCATGGGCCCAGCCTAGCCACGGCTCGTTCACCTCTGCGGCGTCGTGCCGTCACCGCGCCCTCCTAGCGTCCGCAGGGAGGACCCATGCCCTCCACCGACCCAAGGAGCGAACACCCCATGTGCCGCGACGGCTCGCACGACCACGACCACCCGATCCCCGCCGACTGGGACGAGCCGGTGACGCCGTTGGCCCCGCAGCGCCCTGCGGGCCCCTCGCGGCGCGGCCTGATCGCGGGCGCAGGCGCCGCCGCCCTCGGGGCGGGCCTGCTGCCAGGGGCCTTCGGGTCCGCGAGCGCCGCCTCCGCCGGGCGGGGCCCGGGCAAGGGCTACCGGTGGCTGGTGGGCGACCACCACGTGCACACGGTCTTCTCCCACGACGCGAAGTACCTCGTCGACACCCAGGTCGCCAAGGCTCGGGAGTTCGGCGTCGACTGGATGGTCTTCACCGAGCACGCCAACTTCGCCCACTACGACAAGGGCGCCTACCTCGAGAAGGCGATCCTCGAGCGGGTGCGGGCGGCCAACCCGGGCCTGCTCGTCTTCCAGGGGCTGGAGTGGTACATCCCCGCGGCGGAGCACTGCACCGTCATGGTCGCCCCCGGCGCCAACGACGTCGAGCTCATCCGCCAGTTCGAGAAGCAGTGGGACGGCAAGCTCAACAAGTGGGAGAAGCCCGCCCCCGGCACCCCGCAGGTCGCCGAGTGGGAGGCCAAGGCGGTGCAGGCGCTGCAGTGGCTGGCCGGCGAGCGCCGCCGCGGCGTGGTCGACGACGTGCTCGTCCTCGCCAACCACCCGCTGCGTCTCGGCATCGACTCCCCGCACGAGCTGCGGGCCTGGCGCGACGCGGCGCCGGAGATCATGATCGGGATGGAGGGTGCGCCCGGCGCGCAGGCGGGCGCCTTCGGGACCAACCGCGACCCCTCCTACCAGCGCGGGGAGTACGAGAACGCCCCCTCGCCCTACTCCTGGCCGGGCTACCCGCTCGAGGCCTACCGCACGCGCGGGGGCTTCGACTGGGCGACGTCGGTCGTCGGAGGGCTGTGGGACTCGATGCTGGCCGAGGGCAGGCCCTACTGGATCACCTCGAACTCCGACCACCACAACGAGTCCCGCGACCGCACCCGCGTGGGCGACTACCCGGCGGGCGAGAGCTTCGACACGATGGGTCGTCGTCCCGACCCGGTGCCGACCGCGGACCCCCAGGGCGGCGCGGACTACTGGCCCGGCAAGTTCAGCCGCAACCACACCGGCGTGGAGCGCGCGACCTACCGCGACGTCATGCGGGCCCTGCGCGAGGGGCGCTCGTGGGTCGACCACGGCCACCTGGTCAACCAGGTCGAGGTCACCGTCACCGCCCAGGGCCCCCACGGCCGGCGCGAGGTCGCCACGCTCGGCGGCCGGGTCACGGCCCTGCGTGGCAGCCTGGTGGTCATCACCATCCACATCCGGCCGACGACCTACGCCAACGCCTGGGGGATCACCCCCCGGCTCGCGCACGTCGACATCATCCAGGGCAAGGTCACCGGCCCGGTCGCCGACCGCGATACCTGGAAGGCCCCCGACACCCGCGTCACCCGGACCTTCGACACCACCGGCAGGCGTGGCGAGGTCCACCTGACCCACGCCTTCGTGGCCACCACCTCCGGCTACCTTCGCCTGCGGGGCAGCGACGGCAACCGGCACGGCGCCGGGCCCCTGGGCGCGGCGGTCGACCCCCACGGCCCGATCCCGCACGACGGCGCCACCGACGCCGGCAACCCGTGGGTCGACACGTGGTTCTACACCAACCCCGTCTTCGTCGACGTCCGCTGACCACGGACCCGGGGCAGGTCGTATGCCGGGGGTGACCACGCAGGTCTTCCCCGGCATACCCTGGTCACATCAGGGCCGAGGCGAGCCGGCAGAAGCCGTCGGCGACCTTCTGGTGCCACGGGCGCCGCTGCCACTCCAGCAGGGTGAGCGGGCGGGACGCGGCGCGCAGCTCGTCCTCGTAGGTCGCCAGGTCCTGACCGAAGTCCTCACCCTCGACCAGGACCGACACCTCCAGGTTGAGCTGGAAGGACCGCATGTCGAGGTTCGACGAGCCGACCACCGAGGTCTGGCCGTCGACGGTGAGCGTCTTGGCGTGCAGGACGTAGGGCGGGGGGTACATCCAGATCCGTACGCCTGCCTGCAGCAGCAGGCCGTAGTAGGACCGCTGTGCGTGGTGCACGATCCGCTGGTCGCCCTGCTCGGAGACGAACAGCTCGACGTCCAGGCCCTGCTCGGCCGCGGTCGTGATCGCCATCAGGATCGACTCGTCCGGCACGAAGTAGGGGCTCACCATCCGCACCGACTCGTTGGCGTTGTAGATCAGCGAGTTGAACAGCTTGAGGTTGTTCTGCGCGTCGAACCCGGGCCCGCTCGGCACGCACTGGGCATACAGGCGCCCAGGCTGCTCCAGGACGTCGACGGGCGGGTCGGCGACGTCGAGCAGCTCGTCGGTCTCGGAGTACCAGTCGGTGCGGAACACCGCGTCGAGCTCCTGGACGATGGGCCCGCCGAAGCGCGCCATGATGTCCCGCCACTCGCGCCCGAGGCGACGGTTCTGCCGCTTGCCGTAGCGCGCGTCGATGAGGTTCTGCGAGCCGACGAAGGCCACCCGCCCGTCGACGATGAGCAGCTTGCGGTGGTTGCGCAGGTCCGGCCGCAGCAGCTCGCGCTTGAACGGCGTGAACGGCAGCATCCGGGCCCAGCGGACCCCGGCCTGCTCCATCCGGGCCAGGGTGGCCCGGTAGCCCGGGATACGCAGGGACGCCAGGTGGTCGAAGAGCACCCGCACGGTGGCCCCGCGGGCCACGGCCCGCTCCAGCGCGGCGAAGACCGGCTCGGTCGTCTCGTCCGCGGACAGGATGTAGAACTCGGCGTGCACGAAGTCCTCGGCGGCGTCGATCTCGTCGATCATCAGCTGGAAGGACAGCAGGTAGTCCGGCTCCAGGGTGGCCTCGCAGCCCGGGACCATGGGCATCGCCCCGAGCCGGCGGTTCATCCGCGTGACCGGCTCGAGCCACGGCGGCGCCGAGTCCGGGCCCTGGGTGTCGATGTCCGCCGTCCGCTGGAGGATCACCTCGGAGACCCGGCGCTGCTTGTTGCGGCGGCGGCGGGGGAGCTTGGGGGAGCCGATCAGCGCGTAGGCGAAGAGCCCGACGAAGGGCACGAGGAAGATCGCGAGCAACCACGCGACGGCGCTGGCCGGTCGGCGGTCGTTGGAGACCACGGCAGCGGCGACGACGCGGAAGGCCAGGTCCAGCAGGATGACGAGGTAGACCCACAGGTTGCCCCCGGTGGGCGGCCAGTCGAACCATCCCCACCAGCCGTAGACCCACTCCACCTTCGCAGGCTAGCCGGTGGGGCCACCCGGGGAGGGGCTTTCCTCCACCGAGACGGGGAAGCCCTCGGCCAGCAGCCGCTCGCTCACCCGGACCATCTCCTCGTGGCTCGGCAGCTCGGCCATGACCCTCGTCATGCCCACCCCGACGTCGACGCGGTCGGCGGGGACCAGTCCGCGGCGCACGAGCTCCTGACCCAGCTCCTCGACCTGGGGGTCGCTGAGGCGGCGGCGCAGGAGGGCCAGCATGGGCTGGTAGTCGGTGGCCGGCACCCCGTCGGGGTATCCGGCGCGGAGCCAGGTGATGACGCGCTCCAGGTAGTGATTCATGGTGTCGTCCTCGGGTGGGGCCGGTGACCGGCTGGGTGCTCGACCTGCGGGGGCGTGGCGGTGTCGTCCCTGGACGACGGAAGGGCGCTGCGGCACCGTGCGGTGCCGAGCGCCCCGTCGCCGTGGACGTTACGTCCAGTATGACGTCAAATACTCTCGGTTGAACTGTTGTCTCGTGAATGTGACGCCGCCTCGGCCGGCGCCAGCGGCCACCCCCCGGCCGCCAGCCGGCTCGCGACCCGCTGGACGTCCTCGGCGGAAGGCCGCTCGTGGACGGCCTGGCGGATCCGCTCCTCGATCTGCGCCCGGGAGACCTGGGTGCCTGGCTCGCGGTGCCTGGTCATCTCCTCGGCGACCTCCAGCACCTCCTGCTCGGTGAGGTCGCGGTGCAGGATGCCGAAGAGGGCGATGTAGTCCTGCTGCGGCACGCCCTGCGGATAGCCCGCCCGCAGCCAGTCGATGATCCGGGTCAGCACGGTGCTCTGCATGACGACCGACTCTGTCCTGCTCAGTGCTTCTTGTCCACGATGGTGGGGTAGACGTGGCTGAAGTCGACGGCCTTGCCGAAGCCCGAGGCCACGATGATGGTGATGCCGGTCAGGATGGCGGCGGCCACGACGGCGAAGCACAGGATCCCCACGACCCGGCCGACCGGGTGCGGCGTGGCGGCGCTGTCGATCTCGGCGGAGCCGCCGACGCCGTACGCCATCGACTTGATGCCCACGGCGAAGAGGGCGGGCAGGCCGGCCCCGAGGACCAGGCCGACGGCCAGGACCTTCCAGGCGGCGTCGAAGAGGAGCTCGAGGTTCTTCATGGGTGACGGTCCTCTCAGACGTGGGTGGCGGCGACGGGGTGGGAGCTGGCGGCGATCGCCTCCGCGGCGTCGTCCCGGTCGTCCCACTCGGCGTTGACGTTGTTGTGGTCCACGGGCTTCTGCCGGGAGCGGTGCCACATGTAACCGGACAGACCGCACAGGATCGCGAAGATGACCACGACGCCGACGATCCCACCGATGGTGTGGCCGATGAAGTACATGACCGCACCCACGACGGCCGCGGCCGGGAGGGTGATGCACCAGGCGGCGAGCATGCGGCCGGCGACGCCCCAACGGACCTCGGCGCCCTTCTTGCCGATGCCGGTGCCCAGGATGGAACCGGTCGCCACGTGCGTGGTCGACAGCGCGAAGCCGAGGTGGCTGGACGCGAGGATCGTCGCGGCCGAGGCGGACTCGGCGGCCATGCCCTGCGGGGAGGAGATCTCGACCAGGCCCTTGCCCAGCGTGCGGATGATGCGCCAGCCGCCGAGGTAGGTGCCGAGGGCGATCGCGAGGGCGCAGGACAGCTTGACCCAGAAGGGGACCGAGTGGGTGTCGGTGTGCGACCCGTAGGCGATGAGCGCGAGGGTGATGACGCCCATGGTCTTCTGCGCGTCGTTGGTGCCGTGCGCCAGGGAGACGAGCGAGGCGGAGCCGATCTGCCCCCAGCGGAAGCCGCCTTCCTTCCATCGCTCGTTGACGCCCTCGGTGATCTTGTAGATCAGCCAGGTGCCGACCGAGGCGATCAGCGCCGCGATGAACGGCGAGACCAGGGCCGGCATGACGACCTTGCCGACGACGCCGTCGAGCTTGCTGCCGTCACCGTTCCACTTGACGCCGGTCCAGCCCATCGCCGCGATGGTCGAGCCGATCAGGCCGCCGAAGAGGGCGTGGGAGGAGCTGGAGGGCAGGCCGAGCAGCCAGGTCAGGAGGTTCCAGACGATGCCGCCGATGAGGCCGGCGAGCACGATCAGCAGGAGCGACTGCCCGTGGTTCGCCATGAGCGAGGTGATCGGGGAGCCGTCCTTGTTCTGGATCTTGATGACGGCGTTGGTGACGGTGAGGGCGACCTCCACGGAGAGGAAGGCGCCGATGAGGTTGAGGGCGCCGGAGAGGGCGACCGCCGTCTTGGGCTTGAGGGCACCGGTGGCGATGGACGTGGCCATCGCGTTGCCGGTGTCGTGGAAGCCGTTGGTGAAGTCGAAGGCCAGGGCCGTGATGACGACCAGCACGAGAAGGATGAGCGAAACGTCCACGGCAACATTGTTGGGTGCTGGGCGGAATGCTCTCGACCTCGCGACCGAGTGCTCCCCCTGGTCACGCCAAGTGTTCACCTGCTCGTTGCATGGCGTTGTGTGTCTTTCACTTTCTGCAGCGTATAAGGAACGGAAAGTGATCACCGCAGGTGGATACTGGGGAGGTAGGACCACCCCCGGTGAGGTCGGTCGTGCTGGCCTTGAGCGGAATACGCTCAACTCTGCGTCCGTTGACCAGGGCGAGCCGAGCTTCGGCATACCGCACCAGTGGCCGCAGGCCGCTGCCGACCCGATCCGACCAGGAGTCGCCCCATGGAGCTGACCACCAAGGCAGCCGAGGCCGTCAACGCGGCCGTGCACGACGCGACCAGCGCCCACCACGCGCAGGTCGAGCCCGCCCACCTGCTCGTGGCCCTGCTCGCCCAGCAGGACACCACCACCGGCCCGCTGGTCGCCGCGACCGGCGCGGACGCCCGCAGCGTCGGGGTCGCTGCCGCCCAGGCCCTCGCCTCGCTGCCCACCGTCACCGGCAGCACCGCCACCCCCACCGCGTCCCAGGCCACCCAGGCCGTGCTGCAGCAGGCGGGCAACGCCGCCGCCGCGATGGGTGACACCCACGTCTCCACCGACCACCTGCTGCTCGCGATCGCCCGGGCCGGGTCCTTCGGGCTCGACCCGGCCGCCGTAGAGGAGCAGATCCCCGTCGTCCGCGGCGGTCAGAAGGTCACCTCCGCCAACCCCGAGGGCACCTTCGAGTCGCTCGCGAAGTACGGCACCGACCTGACCCAGGTCGCCCGCGACGGCAGGCTCGACCCCGTCATCGGCCGCGACTCCGAGATCCGCCGCGTCGTCCAGGTGCTCTCCCGCCGCACCAAGAACAACCCCGTCCTGATCGGCGAGCCCGGCGTCGGCAAGACCGCCGTCGTCGAGGGCCTGGCCCAGCGCATCGTCGCGGGCGACGTCCCCGAGTCGCTGCGCGGCAAGCGGCTGATCTCCCTCGACCTCGGCGCCATGGTGGCCGGCGCGAAGTACCGCGGCGAGTTCGAGGAGCGGCTCAAGGCCGTGCTCGACGAGATCCGGCAGTCCGAGGGCGAGGTCATCACCTTCATCGACGAGATCCACACCATCGTCGGCGCCGGGGCCTCCGGCGACTCCTCGATGGACGCCGGCAACATGCTCAAGCCGCTGCTGGCCCGCGGCGAGCTGCGCCTCATCGGCGCGACCACGCTGGACGAGTACCGCGAGAACATCGAGAAGGACTCCGCCCTCGAGCGTCGCTTCCAGCAGGTCCTCGTCGGCGAGCCGTCGGTCGAGGACACCGTGGCGATCCTGCGCGGGCTCAAGGAGAGGTACGAGGCGCACCACAAGGTGGCCATCGCCGACTCCGCCCTCGTCGCCGCCGCCTCCCTCTCCGACCGCTACATCACCGGCCGCAAGCTGCCCGACAAGGCCATCGACCTCGTCGACGAGGCCGCGTCCCGGCTGCGGATGGAGATCGACTCCTCGCCCGTCGAGATCGACGAGCTGCGCCGCCAGGTCGACCGGCTCCGGATGGAGGAGCTGCACCTGTCGGCCGAGCGCGACGACGCCTCGCGCGAGCGCCTCGCGCGGCTGCGTCAGGACATCGCGGACCGGTCGGAGGAGCTGGCCGGGCTCAACGCCCGGTGGGAGGCCGAGAAGGCCGGCCTCAACAAGGTCGGCGAGCTCAAGGCCCGCCTCGACGAGGCGCGCTCCCGCGCCGAGGTCATGGTGCGCGAGGGTCGTCTCGACGAGGCTGCCCCGATCCTGTATGGCGAGATCCCGGCCCTGGAGCGGGAGGTCGAGGCCGCCCAGGCCGCCGAGTCCGAGGCCGCCGGGGCGTCCGCCGCCGCCGGGGGCCCGATGGTCCAGGAGCAGGTGGACGCCGACGCCATCGCCGAGGTCATCTCGGCGTGGACCGGTATCCCCGCCGGGCGCCTGCTGGAGGGCGAGACCGAGAAGCTCCTGCACATGGAGGAGATGCTCGGCCGGCGCCTGATCGGCCAGGCCACCGCCGTGCAGGCGGTGTCCGACGCGGTGCGCCGCTCGCGGGCCGGCGTCGCCGACCCGAACCGCCCGACCGGCTCGTTCCTGTTCCTCGGACCCACCGGCGTCGGCAAGACCGAGCTGGCCAAGGCGCTCGCGGAGTTCCTCTTCGACGACGAGCGGGCGATGGTCCGCATCGACATGTCGGAGTACTCCGAGCGGCACTCGGTGGCCCGGCTCGTGGGTGCTCCTCCCGGCTACGTGGGCTACGAGGAGGGCGGCCAGCTCACCGAGGCGGTGCGGCGCCGGCCCTACTCCGTCGTGCTGCTCGACGAGGTGGAGAAGGCCCACCCGGAGACCTTCGACATACTCCTGCAGGTCCTCGACGACGGCCGGCTGACCGACGGTCAGGGGCGGACCGTGGACTTCCGCAACGTCATCCTGGTGATGACCTCCAACCTCGGCTCGCAGTTCCTCGTCGACCCGACGATGGAGGAGACGGCCAAGCGCGAGGCGGTGATGACGACGGTGCGGTCGGCCTTCAAGCCGGAGTTCCTCAACCGGCTGGACGAGACGGTGGTCTTCGAGCCGCTGTCGACCGACGAGCTCGGTCACATCGTGGGGCTGCAGGTCGACGAGATGGGTCGTCGCCTGGCCGACCGCCGGATCCGGCTCGAGGTGACGCCGGCGGCCCGGGAGTGGCTGTCGCTGACGGGCTACGACCCGGCCTACGGCGCTCGGCCGCTGCGCCGGCTGGTGCAGCGCGAGATCGGTGACCGGCTCGCCACGGCGCTGCTGTCCGGGCGGGTGCGGGACGGGCAGACCGTGGTGGTGGACCGCGACGACGACGCGGACGCGCTCACCCTGCGCTGACCTGGGCGTGACCGACGGGGTCGGCTCGCCTCGTGACGAGGTGGGCCGACCCCGTTCCGGTGCCCCGGGGGCGGGC
This sequence comes from Arsenicicoccus dermatophilus, assembly GCF_022568795.1. Taxonomy (NCBI): domain Bacteria; kingdom Bacillati; phylum Actinomycetota; class Actinomycetes; order Micrococcales; family Intrasporangiaceae; genus Arsenicicoccus; species Arsenicicoccus dermatophilus. The sequence continues at coordinate 412,337 of NZ_JAKZHU010000001.1, forward strand.
GGCCGTGCATCCGCCAAGGGCCAGGCTGGCCCCGAGGAACGTTCAAAGAGGGCCCATGACGTACATTTCGCGGCCAGCCTGGCCCCAGAGGGTGGGGTGCGGGTGGGTCGGGTCGGGCAGGGGCGCCGGCGGTGCGGACGTATGCCGGTCAGCGGGTGGACAGCCAGGTGGACAGTCCTCGGGGGCTCTGTCATTATCAAAGATAATGAGAACGGTTACCTTTAGCGATGATGTGCCACCCGTCGTGGACGTGCGGTCGCTGTGCGTCGACTTCGGGAGCGTCCGAGCGCTCCACGACGTCAGCCTGCGGGTCGACCCTGGCCACCGGCTCGGCATCATCGGCGGGTCCGGCTCGGGCAAGACGCTGACCGCGTCGGCGATGCTGGGCCTGCTCCCGGCGTCCGCGTCGTGGAGCGGCGAGGTGCTGCTCCAGGGGCGACCCACCAGCGGGCTGCACCAGGCGGGGTGGCGGCGGCTGCGCGGCGCGACCGTGGCGCTGGTCGCCCAGGACCCGCGATCCGCGCTCAACCCGCTGGTCCGGGTCGGCGACCAGGTGGCCGAGCCGCTGCGCGCCACCGGCGTCGGCCGCCGCGACGCGACGCGACGCGCCCTCGACCTGCTCGAGGCCGTCCGCCTGCCCGATCCGGCCCGGGTGGCCCGGCGCCGGCCGGGGGACCTGTCCGGCGGGCAGCGGCAGCGGGTGGCCATCGCCCTCGCCCTCGCCGCGGACCCGACCCTGCTCGTCGCCGACGAGCCCACCTCCGCCCTCGACGTGTCCGTCCAGGCGGACGTGCTGCCCCTGCTCACCGAGCTCGCCGGCGACCGCGCCCTCGTGCTGATCACCCACGACCTGGCGGTCGCCGCCCAGGTCTGCACCGACCTGGTGGTCCTCGGCTCCGGCCGCGTGCTCGCCGCCGGGCCGGTCGACGAGGTCCTCGCCCGCACCGACCAGCCCGAGGTGGTCGAGCTGCTGGCTGCCACCCACGCCTCCGCCCTGCCGCAGCGGTGCGCCCGGTGCGAGGTGGGGCCCGCGCTGGTCGAGGTGCCCGCATGACGGTGGCCGAGCCCCTTCTCGTCGCCGATCGCCTCACCCGCCGCTATCCCGCTCCCTCCCTGGCCGAACGCCTGCGCGGCCGGGGCGAGGTGGCCGCACTGACCGACGTCAGCCTGCAGGTGCACCGGGGCGAGCGGCTCGGTGTCGTGGGGGAGTCCGGCTCGGGCAAGACCACGCTGCTGCGGATCCTGCTCGGCCTGGAGCGACCCGACACCGGGACCGTGACCTTCGACGGGCGGGCGGTGACGGCCGGGACCCGGATGCCGTGGTTCCGCTCCCGGGTCCAGCTCGTGCCCCAGGACCCCTCCACCTCGCTCAACCCCCACCTGCGCGTGGGCGACGTGGTCGCCGAGCCACTGCGCTGCCTGGACCTGCATCCGAGCCGCGAGCCGGCCTACGGCCCAGCACCAGGACGCAGGCCGGGCCGCGCCGGCTCCGAGGTCCGCGAGGCCCGGGCGGCCCGGGTGGCGCAGTGCCTCGAGCTCGCCGGCCTGCCCGCGGCCATGGCGTCCCGCCGCCCGGGAGAGCTCTCCGGCGGGGAGCGGCAGCGGGTGGCCATCGCGCGGGCCCTCGCCCCCCGGCCCGAGGTCGTCCTCGCCGACGAGGCGGTGTCCGCCCTCGACGCCACCGTGCGCTGGCGGGTGCTGCAGATGCTGCGGGAGACCTGCGAGCTCGCGGGCGTGGCGCTGGTGCTCGTCTCCCACGACCTCGGGGCGGTCTTCCACACCTGCGAGTCGGTCGCGGTGCTCGACCGGGGCCGACTCGTGGAGGCGGGACCCGTCGAGGAGGTCTTCACCGCCCCTGCGCACCTCACCACCCGGCGGCTGGTGAGCGCCGTCCCTCGCCAGCCCCGGATCCTGGAGCCGCGATGACCGCCCTCCTCGCGCCGGAGCAGTCCGTGCGGCGGCCCCTGTGGCCGCAGCTGCCCGGGCCGCTGCGCCTGCTGCTGCTGACCCAGGTCGCCTTCAACGTCGGCTTCTACCTCGTCGTCCCCTTCCTGGCCGCGCACCTGGAGCACGACCTGCACCTGGCCGGGTGGCTGATCGGTGTGGTCCTCGGGCTGCGGACCTTCTCCCAGCAGGGGCTGTTCGTCCTGGGCGGCGCCATCGCCGACCAGGTCGGCATCAAGCGGTCCATCGTCGTGGGCTGCGCGATCCGGGTCGTGGGCTTCGTCCTCCTCGGCCTGGCGAGCTCCCTGCCGGGGGTGATCGGCGGCGTCCTGCTCGTGGGCCTGGCGGCTGCGCTGTTCTCCCCGGCCACCGAGTCCGCGATCGCCGCCTGGGCCGGTGACCTGGAGCGCGCCGGTGGCCCGCCCCGCACCGAGGTCCTCGCCCTGGAGACGGTCTGCGGCCAGGCCGGGTCGGTCATCGGCCCGGTGCTCGGCGGGGTGCTGCTCGGCGTGCCCTTCCGGACCACCTGCCTGGTCGCGGCGGCGATCTTCGTCGGGATCCTCCTGGCCCACGTGCGTCACCTGCCGACCGGCTGCCGGGCCGGGGAGCCGACCAGGGTCGGGGAGACGCTGGCGACGCTCGTGCGGCACCGCGGCTTCCTGGCCTTCGCGGTGCTCAGCTCCACCGCCCTGGTGTCCTACGCGATGCTCTACCTCGCGCTGCCCGTCGAGCTGCAGCGGATCGGGGCCCCCTCGTCGGCCATCACCTGGTTCTTCGTGCTCGCCGCCGTCCTGACCATCGCCCTGCAGGTCCCGGTGACCCGCGCGACCGGCACCTGGTCGATCGAACGCCGCCTGGTGACCGGGCACGCCCTGCACGCCCTGTGCTTCGTGCCCGTCGCCCTGGCCGCACCCTGGGTGCCGTCCGGCGGTATGTCGGCCTACGCCGCCCCGGTCCTCATGGTCGTGCTCCTGCACCTGGGCTCGATGCTGACCGGCCCGGTCGTGCGCGACGTCGTCGCCCGCACCGCCCACGAGCGCCGCCTCGGGGCCTATCTCGGGGCGCTCGCCTCCCTCGGTGGCCTCGCCGTCCTGGTCGTGAGCAGCGCCGTCGGGGGACTGCTCGACCTCGCCCGCTCGCCCGCCCCCGGCGCGTGGATCCCGTGGGCGGTGCTGGCCGCGCTCCCTGCGGCGTCGGCCGCCGGCATGCCCGCCGTGCTGCGCCGGCTGCCCGCCGCCACCGCGACGGACTGCCTCTCGTGCCCATCCCCGTCCACCCCACCCCTCCAGGAGACGCCATGACCCATCGCCGGCGCCGCGCCCGCACCACCCTCCCCATCGCCCTCGCCGTGCTGCTCGCCGGCGGCTGCATGCCGGGGGGCAGCTCCGCCCAGGACTCCTCCTCCGGATCTGCGCCCCGGCTGCGGGTCGCGCTCAACTTCCCACCGGTCGCGGGGCTCTCGCCCTACAGCGACGACGCGGTGCTGCTCACCCGCGCGGGGATCACCGAGTCCCTCGTCCGCTTCGACAAGGACGGGACCCCGCAGCCGGCGCTGGCCCAGAGCTTCTCGATGGTGGGCGACCGGACCGCACGGTTCGTGCTGCGCAAGGGCGTGACCTTCCACGACGGCACCCCGATGGACGCCCAGGCCGTCGCGGGCGCCCTCACCCGGGCGATCTCGGCGAAGCCGGCGCCGGAGACCGTGAGCGGCCGCCCCCTCACGGTCAAGGCCGTCGGCGCCGACACGGTCGAGGTCACCTCCGCCCGTCCGGACCCGGTCCTGGTCCAGCGGCTGGGCAACCCGGACCTGGCCATCCTGGCGCCCAAGGCCTATGCCAAGGACCCCAACCGCCCTGACCCGACCGGAGCCGGCACCGGCCCCTTCCGGCTCGTCGGCGTGACCGGAGCGTCCGAGGCCAAGGCCGACGCCAACCCCACCTACTGGGGCGGCCGCCCGCGGCTGGCCGGCCTGGACATCAGGTTCATCGGCAAGGCCGACGCCCGGACCGCCGCCCTGCGCGACGGCCAGGTCGACGTGATCCAGAACGTCCCCATCGCCCAGATCGCCAACGTGGGAGCGGACAAGGTGGTCTCGCGACCGGTGCCCCGCACGACCGGCATCCACCTCAACGCCGCCAAGGGCGCCTTCGCCGACCCGGCGCTGCGGGTGGCGGCCCGGGCGGCCATCGACCCCGCCGCCGTCGCGACGGGCGTCTTCGAGGGCCAGGCCGACCCGGCCCGGGGCTTCTTCCGCGGCGACACGGCGTGGGCGCAGAGCCGCCCGGCGCCGACCTTCCCGGCCGCGGGCGCCGTGAACGGGCAGCGGATCACGCTGGCGACCTACACCGACCGGCCCGAGCTGCCCGAGGCCGCGACGGTGGTGGCCGACCAGCTGCGCAAGGCCGGGTTCGTCGTGGACGCCCCCGTGGTCAAGAGCTACACCCTGCTCGAGCGGGACATCGCGGCGGGCACCTACGACGCGGTGATCGGGTCCCGGATGTACCTCAGCCAGGCGGCCGACCCGCTGTCCGGGCTGCAGAGCGACTTCACCTGTGCCGGGACCTTCAACCAGTCCCACCTGTGCGACCGCGACCTGGACGCCCTCGTCGCCCAAGGGTCGTCGCTGCCCGACGTCGCCGCCCGACGCACGGCCGCCCTCGCCGCGGAGGCACGCATGCTCGGGACCGCGGCCTACGTCCCGCTGGTGCACGAGCGGGTGCGCATCGGGCGGGTCGCCGGCGTGACCGGCCTGAGCGATGACCCGCTCGAGTGGCGGATGGTCACCGAGCAGACCGCCCTGGCGCGCTGAGCCGTGGGTGCGCATCCCGTCGGCCGCGGCGTCCGTCGCGCCGGCCGCGGCGCGGCGCTGCTCCTCGCGTTGCGTCCGCTCGCCGTGCTCGTCGGCTCGGTGGCCGCCGTCGTGCTGCTCGCCGGGTGCCTGCCCTGGCTGTCCGGACAGGACCCCGCCCAGACGGTGCTGCGGGCCCGTCAGGTCGAGCGGGTCGCGGACCCCGCGGCGCTGGCGGCGGTCCGGCAGGAGCTCGACCTGGCCGGTGACCCCGTCACCGGGGCCCTGCGCTGGGGAGCGCGGGCGCTGCGCGGCGACCTGGGCACCTCCTGGGTCGGCGGCGGCCCCGTCGCCCCCGCGGCCCTGCGGGCGCTCGGGGTGTCGCTCACGCTGGCGGGCCTGTCGGCGCTCGCCGCCCTGGCGATCGCGCTGGTCCTGGTGACGCCCCGCATCCTGGCGGCCGGGTCCGGCGACCGGCGGCGTCGGGACGTCCTCACCACCGTCGTCGCCTCGCTGGCCGCCCTGCCCGAGGCCGTCGTCGCGGTCCTGCTCGTCGTCGTGGTCTCCCTGCACCTGCACCTCCTGCCGGCCACGGGGTGGACCACGGCCGCGCACCTGGTCCTGCCCGTGGCCACCCTCGCCGTCTGCGCGGTCGGGGTGCTCACCCGGGTGCTGGCGCTCGCCGTCGACGACGTGGCGGCCGAGGCCTGGACCCGCACCTGGCAGGCCAACGGCGCCCGTCCCCTGCGGACCAGCCTGGCGGTGGCGCACCGGGCCGTCGCCGTGGTCCTGCCCCAGGTGCTGCTGCTGCTCGCCGGGCTGGTGGGGGCGGCGGTGGTGGTGGAGGACACCTTCGCCATACCGGGTCTGGGCCGGCTCGCGCTGAACGCTGCGCTGTCCCAGGACATCCCGATGGTGCAGGCGTGCGCGGTGGTGCTCGTGGTCACGGGCCTGGCGGTCGGTGCCGCCGGGGTGCTCTGCCACCGGGCCATGACCGGGCCCGCGCTCGGTGCCGGTCGGGGCGTGGTCTCCGGACCTCGCCCCGAGGGCAGGGGCCGGCTCGGCATCGCCTGGTGGCTCGCGGCGGGCGCCTTGCTGGTGCTGGTCCTCGGCGGTATGACGCGCCAGGCGGCGATCGAGCCGGCCGCCCGCCACCTGCGCCCGTCCTGGGCGCACCCGCTGGGCACCGACCACGTGGGCCGCGACGTGTGGGCCCGGGTCGGTCACGGGGCGGTGGAGACCATCGGCCTGGCCGTCGTCCTCAGCGCGGCGTGCCTCGTGGTGGGGCTGCTCGTGGGCCTGCGCTCCTCGGGCCGGGGCGCCGGTGTCACCGACGTGCTCAACGCCGTGCCCTCGGTCTTCATGGGCATCGTCGTCGCGGCCGTCGCCGGGCCGGGCCTGCCGAGCGCGTGCGTCGCCGTCTGCCTCGTCGGCTGGATCCCGCTGGCCGTGCACACTCGCACCCTGGCGACCGAGGCGCGGGCCTCGGGCTTCCACCAGGCGGCGCTGGTCGCGGGCGCCGGGCGGTGGTGGATCCTGCGCACCCACCTGCTGCCGGTGGTGCTGCGACCGGTGCTGGGGCACGCCGTGATCCGGGTCCCGCACCTCGCCCTCGCGCTGACCGGCCTGAGCTATCTCGGGCTCGGGGCGGGCCACGACTCGCCGGAGTGGGGCAAGCTGCTCGCCGACTCGGTGGCGCACGCCGAGCGGGCCCCCTGGGTGGTCGCGGCCCCGGCGCTCGGCCTCGTGCTGCTGGGCCTGGTGGCGACCCTGGCGCTCACGCCCTCCCGGTCCGTCGGCCCGGCGGGGCGCTGAGGGCACGCCGACATGCGGGCCGCGGTGCCTTGCTCGGGTGGGCCGGGCCGTGTCCGGTCCGGCGTGGGTCCGGACACGGCCTGGCGTCCGTCAGAGGATCGGCAGCCAGGCTCCCGCCCGGTCCTGGAAGGTCTGCGGGTCCCACGACCCGGCGCCCTCGGGGACCCGGCCGAGCAGCGGGGCGCCGGTCACCTCGGGCAGGTCGTCGACGTTGAGCCGCTCGGCGAGCCCCGGGTCCTGCGGCCACGAGCCGATGACGAAGCCGAGGCAGTCCAGCCCGCGCAGCTGCAGCGCCTCGGCGGTGAGCGCAGCGTGGTTGAGAGTGCCGAGCCCGGCGGCGGCGACGACCACCACCCCGACCTTGAGGCCGAGCTCCTGCAGGCACAGCGCCAGGTCGGCGACGGTTCCCCCGGCGAGGTCGAGGCGGACGAGCAGCCCGCCCGCGCCCTCCACGAGCACCAGGTCCACGTCGTCGCGGCGGGCGACCTGGGCCACCTGGGAGGCGAGCACCGGCACCGGCGGCAGGTCCAGGCCCGCGTGCCGGGCGGCGGCGTCGGGAGCGAGCGGGTCGGGCAGGCGGACGAGCTCGACGGTCTCGACGCCGCCGACCAGCCGGTCCACGACGGCCAGGTCGCCGTCCTCGCCCGGCTGCAGCCCGGTCTGGCAGGGCTTGACCACGACGACGCGCAGCCGCTGCTCCCGCAGGCCGACGACGAGCGCCGCGGTGGTGATGGTCTTGCCGACGTCGGTGCCGGTGCCGGTGACGACGATGATCGGGGCGGGGCTCATGGGTGACACTCCTTCACGGCCCCCACGAGGGCCTGGCAGATGGTGGTGACGTCCTCGTCGGTGCAGGCGTACGGCGGCATCGTGTAGACGAGGTCGCGGAAGGGCCGCACCCACACTCCCCGGTCCAGCGCAGCCCGGGTCACCTCGCGCACCTGCACCGGCTCGTCCAGCTGGATCACCCCGACGGCGCCCAGCACCCGCACGTCGGCCACGTGCGGCAGCTCGCGCGCCGGCGCGAGCCCCCTCGCGAGCCCGGCCTCGATGCGGGCGACGTCCTGCACCCAGCCCCGCGACTGCAGCAGGTCCAGCGAGGCCAGCGCGATCGCGCAGGCCAGCGGGTTGCCCATGAAGGTCGGGCCGTGCATCAGAGCCCCGGCCGTCCCGCCGCTCACGGTCTCGGCGACCTCGCGGGTGCACAAGGTGGCGGCCAGCGTGAGGTAGCCGCCGGTGAGCGCCTTGCCGACGGTCATGATGTCCGGCACCACGCCGCAGCGGTCGGCGGCCCACAGCGTCCCGGTGCGCCCGAAGCCGGTCGCGATCTCGTCGAGCACCAGCAGCGCGCCCGACTCCCGGGCCAGGGAGGCCAGCACCTGCACGGCGTACGGCGACCAGACGTGCATCCCGCCTGCTCCCTGCAGCAGCGGCTCCACCACGACCGCGGCGACCTCGTCGGCGTGCTCGGCATACAGCGCCCGCACCTCGCGCTCCCAGGCCGCCGTCTCGGGGTCGGACCCGTCGCGGTCCAGACCGGCGGGCGGGCGGGGGGCGAAGACCTGCTCCGGCAGCACCCCGGTGAACAGCGCGTGCATCCCGCCGACCGGGTCGCACACCGACATCGGGGCGAAGGTGTCGCCGTGGTAGCCGCCGCGCACCGTGAACATGCGCCGTCGCGGCCGTCCCAGCGCCACGTGGTGCTGCCAGGCCATCTTGAGCGCCACCTCGACCGAGACCGACCCGGAGTCGGCGAGGAAGACGTGCTGCAGCGGGGACCCGACCGCGCCGGGGAGCCGGGGGGCCAGCTCGACCAGGCGGCGCCCCAGCCGGATCGCCGGCTCGTGGGTGAGCCCGCCGAACATCACGTGGGACATCCGGCCGAGCTGCTCGCGCGCGGCCGCGTCCAGCTCGGGCACGGCATACCCGTGCACCGCGCACCACCAGGACGACATCGCGTCGACGACCTCCCGCTGCGCGCCGTCGACCTCGAGGGTGAGCCGCACGCCGCGGGCGGAGCGCACGAGCCAGGGGTCCCCGGTCGCGGGGAAGGTGGAGTAGGGATGCCACAGGTGCTCCCCGTCCCAGGCGAGCAGCTCGGCGGTCGACCCCTCCTGAACGGTGTTCATGAGTCCAGTATGCCGAGCCCCGCTCCCGCCTCGGTGGCGGCCCGCAGATGTCGGGTCGGTCACAAGGGCTCGCCATACCGGCTCTCACCTGGGGAGAGATGCGCTCACCCGCATAGGGTTACGCCACAGTCGCCCCACGAGCCGCAGGGGCCCCACCACGACAGCGAGGTCAGCATGGCAACCGTCGATGCGCACCCGTCCGGGCAACCCCACGCCTCGGGCGAGCAGCTCCAGCGCAACCTGTCCAACCGTCACGTCCAGCTCATCGCGATCGGCGGCGCCATCGGCACCGGTCTGTTCATGGGCTCGGGCAAGACGATCCACGCGGCCGGTCCGTCGATCCTGCTCGTCTACGTCGTCGTCGGCGTGATGCTCTTCTTCGTCATGCGCGCCATGGGCGAGCTGCTGCTGCACGATCTGGACTACAAGTCCTTCCAGGACTTCTCCGCCGAGATGCTCGGCCCCTGGGCCGGATTCATGTCCGGCTGGACCTACTGGCTGTGCTGGGTCGTGACCGGCATGGCCGAGATCATCGCCGTCGCGGGCTACTGGAACTTCTGGGTCAACCCCGACCACCCCGGCGACATGAAGCCCCTGTCGCTGGTCCTCGCGCTCGCCATGCTGGCCTTCCTGCTCTTCCTGAACCTGCTGACCGTCAAGCTCTTCGGCGAGATGGAGTTCTGGTTCGCGATCATCAAGGTGGTCGCCATCGTGGCGCTGATCATCATGGGCATCTGGATGCTCGTCACGGTGTTCACCTCGCCCGACGGCACCAAGGCCTCGCTGAGCTACCTGTGGGACCGCGGCGGGTTCTTCCCCAAGGGGCTGAGCGGGTTCGCCGCCGGCTTCCAGATCGCGGTGTTCGCGTTCGTCGGCATCGAGCTCGTCGGCACCACCGCGGCCGAGACCAAGGACCCGGTCACGACGCTGCCCAAGGCGATCAACTCGATCCCGATCCGCGTGATCATCTTCTACGTCCTCGCCCTGCTGGTCATCATGACCGTGACGCCCTGGGACAAGATCGACCCGGCGCAGTCGCCCTTCGTCAACCTGTTCAGCCTGGCCGGCCTGGCCGCGGCCGCCACGATGATGAACTTCGTGGTCCTCACCTCGGCCTCGTCGAGCTGCAACTCGGGGCTCTTCTCCACCTCGCGGATGCTCTACGGCCTGGCCCACAAGGGCATGGCCCCCGCGGCCTTCGGCAAGCTCTCCCCGCGCAAGGTCCCCCAGAACGGCCTGTTCATCTCCGTCATCCTGGTGGCGACCTCGATCCTGCTGATGCTCAACGACTCCGTGATGGGGGCCTTCACCGTCGTCACCACGATCTCGGCGGTGCTGTTCATCTTCGTCTGGTCGCTGATCCTGCTCAGCTACGTCGTCTACCTTCGCCGCCACCCGCAGGCGCACGCCCGCAGCGTCTACAAGATGCCCGGCGCGACCTTCATGCCGTACGTCGTGCTGGCGTTCTTCGGCGTCGTCCTGGTCCTGCTCACCCAGGAGAAGGACACCCTGCAGGCGCTCCTCGTCACGCCGCTGTGGTTCGTGCTGCTCACCGTCGGCTGGTTCGCGATCCGCGGCAAGGTCCGCCACGACGACACGACGAGCGAGGCCGTCCACTGACCCGGACCCCAGCCGTATGACGGAGGGCTCGCCACGGTGCACCGTGGCGAGCCCTCCGTCATACCGGGCTCGTCCGGGGCGCCCAACCGGCGGGCCCGGTCCCGTGACCCCGTCCAGATCGGTGCGGTGGCGCGCAGGTCAGGTGTATCATGGAGCCCATGGTGGCTGTCCGGCCGACTCGCTGCATCGGCGTCGACAGGTTCGGTCCCTGCGCATTGCGCGATCACGAGATCGCCGTCGCCGGCACCTGGGTCGACCCGGAGCTGCGGATGGCTGCTCGACCGTTGATCGAGGCGTTCGCCAGGGAGCTTCCCGGCGCGCCCGGGTTCGTCGTCTACCACCGGGCCCGGCCGGCCAACTTCGTCCTCGCCCACCTGTGGGACGGGCTCGACCTGGTGCAGAGATGCTGGACCTCACCGCTGCACGACCCGGCAGCAGTGTCCGCGCACCGCCCCGGCGCCATCGGATGCGTCTGGGAGCTGGAGATCGTCGCCAGGGAGCGAGATGCCTGGGCGAGGGTCTGCGACACGCCTTCGGCGGCGGAGACCTACCTGTCGTCGCCCCGCCCCGCGTCCTGAGACGCCCTCGCTGTGCTGGGGCTGACCTCAGGGCCTGTTCATCGTTCACCGGCTCGTGATGTCCGTGGCCTGGGCGTGTTCGAGGAGGGTGAGGACGTGCTCGACGCGTCGGTCGGCTGCGGCTGCGGCGGCGTTGGTGTTGGGGGCGCCGGCGGCGCGGAGCGGGTTGGTCGCGGTGTTACGCAGGGTGGCCATGGTGTGGGGTGCGGTGTCGGTGCGTAGCTGGTGGTGGTCCTCGTCGAAGGTCACGTCCCGGACGAGGTGGAGACGGTTCTCGATGACCCAGTGAAGCGTTCGGGCGCGGTGGCCGGGGCTATGCGAGTGCTTCTTGGGGCTGGTTGAGGGTGTAGTAGTCGTTCTCGTACTCGACCGGGGGTCGGTGTCCCAGGCTTGAGTGCAGGCGGTCGTTGTTGTACCAGAAGACCCATCCGGCGGTCGCGTACTCGACGTCGGCCAGGGTGCGGTATGGGCCGTCGTGGAACACGTCGGTGGCGATGCACTCAGTCTTGTACAGGCCGATCTCGCATTCCATGAGGGCGTTGTCGTAGGCGTCGCCCACAGTGCCGATCGATGCGGCGATCCCTTCGAGGGCGAGGTGCTCGGTGAAGGCCAGGCTTGTGTACTGGGCGGGTTCAACCGGTCGATGCAACACCGGCTTGTTCCAGCGATCGTAAGTGCTCGCCGAGCACTTCTGCGGGTGTCTTCCATCCGAGGACCTTGCGGGGCCGGTTGTTCAGGGTGTACGCGATGGCCTGTAGGTCGGTCGCGGTCCAGCGGGACAGGTCGGTGCCCTTGGGGAAGTACTGGCGCAGCAGCCCGTTGGTGTTCTCGTTCGTGGGCCGCTGCCAGGGCGAGTGTGGGTCGGCGAAGAACACCCGGGTGCCGGTCGCCATCGTGAACGCGGCGTGCCCGGACAGCTCCTTGCCGCGGTCCCAGGTGATCGTCGTGCGCAGCTGCTGCGGCAGGTCGCTGATCGCGGCCGTGAGGGCCTGGTTCATCGCGACGGCGCCGTACCCGCCCAGTGAGGTGCCGTTCTTGGCCGGGGGCTGCTCGCCCCACCCTTCCAGCCGGGGTAGGTGGACCAGGATCGTGGCGCGACTGTGCCGCTCGACCAGCGTCCCGATCGCCGAGCGGCCCGTCCCGATGATCAGGTCGCCTTCCCAGTGCCCCGGCACGGCCCGGTCGGCGGCCTCAGGCGGCCGCTGGCTGAGGACGACGTCGGGGGTGACGTGTCCCTGGGCCTTGTTCCGGGACCGCTCGCGCGGGTGACGCAGCGCTCGGCCGGTACGCAGGCAGGCCACCAGCTCGCGTCTGAGCGCGCCACGACCCTCGATGTACAACGCCTGGTAGATCGCCTCGTGGCTGATGCGCATGCCTTCATCATCGGGGAAGTCGATCGACAACCGTTGGCTGATCTGCTCGGGGCTCCACGCCCTCGACCAGCGCCGGTCAGCGCGTCGGGGCTTGTTCAACCCTTTCCACTCGCCGGCGTCCGGGCCGGCCACGACCGTGCCGTCCGGGTGGCAGACCTGCCCGGCGAGCCGGTCCTGGACGTAGGCGCGCAGCCGCGGGTTCGTGACCATCTTCGCGACCTTCGGCCGCTTGGCCGCTTCCTGAGCCTTCCACTGCGCCACGACAGCCCGGTACTCCAACCGATGACCACGGGTAACGGCGTTGCGGCGCAGCTCACGACTGATCGTGCCCGGGTCGCGCTGAAGCTGTCGGGCGATCGAGCGCACCCCCGCCCCCTGGGCACGCAGGATCGCGATCTCCTCACGTTCCTCGAACGACAGATACCGCCCGGACGGGGCACCAAGACTCAGCGGTGGCATCCCCCCAGCGTGACGAAACCACCGCATCCCCACCGGCACGGACACGCCCACCACCAACGCGGCCTGCGCGGTCGTGACCCCCGTCGCGATCACCCGCCAGAACTCCCGCTGCACCGCCCGCGACGGCTGCGGACGGCCCGGGGAACGCATCGGCGGCCGCAACGCCCGATCAGCACGCCACTGCCGACGCACCCCCTCGGGCACATCGCCGGTCCTCATGCTCCAATGCCCGGTCGCCACGACCCGCACCACCCTCCTGCTCAGGGTGTTGCGACGACCAGTTGAATCCGCCCTGCGAGCCGGCGTCGCTGTGCGAGACCAGCTGCCCGGGCGCGACGGGGTGGCCCTGGCGTTCGCGTTCCCACACCGCCATCCGCAAGGGCGTCATGACCAGCGGAGTCGTCTTGGTGGATGCGACGTGCCAGCCGACGATCCGCAGCGAGTAGCAGTCCAGGACGAACGCGACGTAGCAGAACCCGGCCCACGTGCGGACATACGTGAAGTCCATGACCCACTTCGTGTTCGGCGCGTCGGCGGTGAAGTCCCGGTTGAGCAGGTCACCGGCACGGTGACCGTCCTTGCCCGGGATCGTGGTCCTGACCTTCTTGCCGCGTCGCACCCCGGCCAGGCCCAATGCGCTCATCGCGGTGTGGACCCGCCCGTAGGACACGTCATGCCCAGCGCGCAGGAGCAGGGCGTGCATCTTGCGGCGCCCGTACAAGCCTTCGGGCGTCAGGACCCACCGGCCCCGCTCACCGGCGCGTGCCTCGAACCGGTAGGCGCTGCAATGGATCTCGTTCATGAGATAGGCCAGGTCCAGGGCCCGGCTCGAGATGATTCGTGCCCGGGCGGCGTCGTCACGGGTCGCTGCTGACCAGCGACGGTAGGAGCGCGCGGCGACCTGACAGCCCTGAGAGGTCAGGACCTGACAGACCGACTCGACCGCGTACCCCTTGGCCCTCATGGAGTCGATGAAGTCCATGATCAGCGCTTGCGGGAGTCGAGCGCTCCCGCGAAGAAAGTCGTTGCGGCCGAGAGGATCTCGACCTGCTCGCGGAGCTTCTTCACCTCAGCACGTAGGCGAGCGTTCTCAGCGTGTTCCTCACTGGTGACCCCCGCCTTGGCGCCGGTGTCGACGTCGTCCTGGGCGACCCAGCGGCGCAGGGTTTCCTTCGCGACGCCTTCCTGTTTCGCGACAGCCTCACAGGCCTCGGTCCGCGACCGGTAGTGAGCCCGCTGCTCACGCACCAACCTGACCGCCCGCGCGCGGGTGTGCTCGTCGTACTTCTTCGGCATGGATCCGATCCTTCCGGTTCAGACCCGCAAACCCCCGGCCACGCCACCCGAACGCTTCACCTCGAGGTGATCCGGATCGACGAGGGAATGTCGACCGCGAGGTTCTGCGAGCTGCTCGACATTCCCGAACGGACCTGGCGACGTCGGCAAGCCAGAGCCCGAGCCGGTCAGCGGGTGAAGGGTCCGTGGCCGGCGCCAGCGCGTGACCAGAACCGGGCCGCGGTCGCTGCCATGGCGAACCAGCATCCCGCCTGGGGGGCACCGCAAGATCTGGACCATGGTCCGTCACGACGGGCACCAGGTGTCGCCATCGACGGTGTTGCGGATCATGGCCGATGAAGGGCTGCTGCTGCGGGCTGACTACCAGAGACAGCGTCGGGAGCTCGCCAAGCAGCGCAAGGCCGCGTTCGCCGCGCCACCCACGGGGCCGAACCAGGTCTGGCAGCTCGACTTCTCCGAGTACGAGACCACGGGCGGTGGGACCTGGCGCGTGGCCGGGGTCGTGGACTACTTCAGCAAGTACGAGTTCGGCTGGCACTGGTCACCCACCGCGAACCAGCACGACGCGATCGCCGGGGTCGAGCTGGCCCTGGCGGAGGCCGAAGCGATGCTCGACGGCGTCACGCTCGTCGACCATCCGACGGATCCTGACACTGGTGAGATCGTCCCGATCACGCTGGTCACCGACAACGGCGGACCGTTCCGCTCGTTCCGGTTCGAGCACTTCATCACGGCCCACCCCGAGCTGCGCCATGTCCGCACGCGCGTGCGGACGCCTGGGCAGAACGGTGTCCGCGAGCGGGCCTTCCAGTCGTTGAAGTACGAGAGGCTCTACCGCGAGCAGATCGACGACGCTCTCGGCCTGGTCCGCGAGGCCGACGCCTTCCGTGTCGAGTTCAACACCGTCCGCCCGCACGAACACCTCGCGTGGAACCGGCCCGCAGAGGTCCACCACGGCCTGGCCGACCCGACCATCCCCACCTTTCCCGCACCCGAAATCCTGCCAACTACTTGACGCGGGACACCGGCGTTGGAACAGGCCGGTCGTGGGGTGGCGGTGGACGGCACGGATGGGAGTGGTGATCCGGGCGCCGCTGCCCGGTGCAGCCCTTGGCCGCCAGGACGAGGACACCCTGGGCGGTCAGGGGTGCGAGGGTCTGGGGCAGGTGGTGTTCTCGGGCGGCGCGTATGTCGTGACGGGCGCTCGGGCCCGTTGGGGAGCACCACAGCACGCCACCCCTGCACGAGGCGATGACCTGGACGTTCATGCCGTGCCGTCTGGTCTTGCCGCCGTGGTGGGCCCGGTCCGCGTTCTTGGGTCTGGTCCGCACGTGGTCGGTCCCCGGTGGCGGTGCCGATCCTGCACCGAGGTAGGCCTTCGAGCGTGCCTGTTCGAGCGCCTGACCGAGGGTGGGGGCCATGTCGGCGAAGGACCTGACAGTCCTGGAGGACGTGCGGGTACGTCGTCGCCGTGCCGATACCCGCGGCCGGCGCGGTCGTGAGCATCCGGTGGGCGGTGGTGGGGCACGGGCAGCTCGACCGGGGCAGGGCAAGCGCAGCGAAGCTCCTGGCACAGCGACGATCTCGTTCGATCCCCGCCTCCTCCCAGGAGCTTCGATCCGTCCCACGTCACCACGCCGACCCACGTAACAGCGCCAGCCAACATGGAAGAGGCTCCGGGGCCCTGGGGTCAGGGGCAGGCTCACGCGAGGCGATCAGCCAGCCGACGACCGGGCTGCGGCCCAGGCGTCGTAGCCGCCGATCAGGTCGGAGACGTCGGCGAAGCCGGCATGGCGCAGGTAGCTCGCGGCCACGTTGGAGCGCCACCCGCTGGCGCAGGAGACCACGACGGGGCGGGTGGGGTCGAGCTCGGCGAGGCGCTGCGCGAGCTGAGGCAGGGGGATGTTGGTGGCACCGGGGATGGTGCCGTCGGCGACCTCTCCGGGGCCGCGCACGTCGATGAGCTGGGCGTCGGCGGGAACCGTGTCGAGCTCGTCGACGCGCAACCGGCTGGCGTGTGCGACAGCCTCGGGGTTGGCGTCAAGGTGCGCGGCGAGGTCGGGCAGATAGCCCAGGACATGGTCGTACCCGATGCGGGCCAGGCGGGTGGCGCTGGTCTGCTCGAGGCCCTCGGGAGCAACCAGGACGATGCGCTGGTCGGGGCGCAGGAGCATGCCGACGGTCTCGGCGGTGCGCCCGTCGGCAGGCACGTTGACCGATCCGACGAGGTGGGCTGCGGCGTACTCGGCCGTGGGACGGGTGTCCACGACGACGGCGCCGCCGGTCAGGGCCTGGCGCAGGGCCTCCTCGTCCAGCGCCGGAACCGGGCGCCGGTCGAGGGTGGGGCGCTGCTGCTTGTTCAGCGCGGCGTCGTAGGCGAAGTAGGCGGGAGCGGCAGGCTGGCCCTCGGTGACGACGGCGACGAACTCGTCCTCGCTCATCGGCCGGCACGCGTAGTTCGTGCGCCGCTGCTCGCCGATGGTGGACTGCCGCTCGGTGGAGAGGTTCTTGCCGCACGCGGACCCGGCACCGTGCGCGGGAAAGACGCGCACGGCGTCGCTGAGGGCCATGAGCTTGTGCTGGACCGAGTCGTAGAGCTGGCGGGCGAGCTCGTCGGCGGTCGTGCCCACCGAGGCGAGCAGATCGGGGCGCCCGACGTCGCCGATGAACAGCGCGTCGCCGGTCAGGACGCCGTAGGCCGTCTCGTCGTCGGCGTGCTCGAAGACCAGCACGGAGATCGACTCCGGCGTGTGGCCCGGGGTGCTCATGATCTGGAGCGTCACGTCGCCGAGGCTGACGCGCTCGCCGTCGCTCAGGCTGCGGTGCGCGAATTCGGGGGATGCGGCGTCGCCATACCCGATCCACGCCCCGGTGCTCTCGGCGAGCTCGAGGTGCCCGGACACGAAGTCGGCGTGGAAGTGCGTGTTGATGATGCCGACGATCGTCAAGCCCCGGGTGCTCGCCTCCTCGAGGTACTCGGTGACGTCACGGCGGGGATCGACGACGACGGCCTGCTGGGTGCCCTCGTCCGCGACGAGGTACGACGCCTGGGACAGGCAGTCCAGGTAGTGCTGCGTGAAGATCATGAGCGTCCTTCCAGAAGGGCCGCGGACCGTCCGGACGGTCCGGCAGCGGGGTGCGGACTCGACGGGTGCGAGCCAGACCGGCGGGGCTCCAACCGGATTCCGGCGCCTCCCATGGCGCTCATCATACCCCCGGGGGTATGATGAGGTGTCCTTTGCCAGCCCATCCAGCGCACGCGGATGTCGACGAAAGGAAGCGCCATGTCTCACGATTCATCACGGGCGTACACGATCGTCATCGTAGGCGCCGGGACCGCCGGCGCAACGGTGGCGGCGCGGCTCCGGCGGGCCGGAGCTCGCGACGTCGCCCTCGTCGACCCTGATGACTGGCACTACTACCAGCCGCTGTGGACCCTCGCCGGCGGTGGGCGTGCCGACGTGCAGGACAGCCGTCGACCGCGGTCCGGGCTCGTGCCCCGCGGCGTCTCGTGGATCCAGGACGCGGCCGTGGGTGTCGACCCGGAGCGCAGGACGGTGCAGCTGCGCGACGGCGGAGAGGTCTCCTACCGCCAGCTCGTCATGGCGCCCGGTCTCCAGCTCGACTGGACGAAGATTCCCGGGCTCGCGCAGACCATCGGCAGCAACGGCACGTCGAGCAACTATCGCTTCGACCTCGCCCCCAGGACCTGGGACCTGATCCGCGCCACCAGGTCGGGGACAGCCGTCTTCGCCATGCCGTCCGGGCCCATCAAGTGCGCTGGCGCCCCGCAGAAGATCGCCTACCTCGCGGCCGACCACTGGCGGCGCGAGGGTGTCCTGGGCGACATCGACGTCCATCTGGTGCTGCCCATGCCGGGGATGTTCGGCATCCCGAAGTTCGCGCAGATCCTGGCCGACACCGCTGCCGGCTACGGGATCACCGTGCATCTGTCCAGCGAGATCAGCTCTGTCGACGGCCCCGGACGCACCGTCACCATCCGTTCCCTGGTGACCGGCCGGACCAGCGAGATCGAGTACACCATGGCCCATCTGGTCCCGCCCCAGTCCGCCCCCGACTGGGTCAAGTCCTCTGCCCTCGCCGACCCGTCCGACCCTGGCGGATATGTCGACGTCGACCAGCACACGCTGCAGCACCGGCGCTACCCCGACGTCTTCGCCCTCGGTGACGTCGCCGGCACCCCGAGCTCCAAGACCGGTGCCGCCGTCCGCCACCAGGCCCCCGTCGTGGTGCGCAACATGCTCGACGCCTGGCGCGGTCGAGAGCTGACCGGCCGCTACGACGGGTACGCGTCGTGCCCGCTCACGTTGTCCCACCGGCGGTTGCTGCTCGCGGAGTTCGACTACTCGATGCAGCCCGCTCCGAGCAACCCGCTGCCGTGGCCCGACACCACCGAACCCCTCGTGGACTTCAACCAGCTCAAGAAGACCGGCCTGCCCCTGATGTATTGGCACGGGATGCTCAGGGGTCTCGTCTGACGGTGCCCTGGCCCGGGTCGCCCTGGCGAGCACGACCCCGGCCAGCCGCCCGGGAGCGACCCCGTCCTGGGAGGCCCCGTCGGGGCCTCCCAGCCTCAGACGGGCCAGGTCTCCTGCCGCCAGGCCGCGTCCCAGAACATCCACTCGTAGCGCGACGCCGTCGCGTAGGCCACGTGCATGCGCTCGACGGTCTCGGCGCAGGCGCCCTCGGCGCACCGGTCGGCGATCGCCTTGGCGGTGGCGACCGAGGCGGCGAAGGCCTCGTCGGCATAGGTGCCGATCCAGTCGCCGTAGGCGTGGGTGGTGAGGTCGCCGGCGCTCCGCAGCAGCGCGTCCCCCACGTCCTGGTAGATCCAGTAGCAGGGCAGCACCCCGGCCACCGCGACGGCATACGAGCCCTGCGTCGTCAGCGACGCGAGGTAGGACGTGTAGGCCAGGCAGGTGGGGGAGCGGGTGACCGCGGCGAAGTCCTGGACGTGGGCGCCGTGGAGCTCGCGCTCGACGGCGACCGCGGTGCGTGCCGAGTCGGCCCAGAAGGTCGTGTCGTCCGGGTCGGTCGCCTGCCCGGCGAGGGTCGCCAGGACCCGGGCGTAGTCCGCGAGGTAGAGCGCGTCCTGGGCCATGTAGTAGGTGAAGCGCTCGCGGTCCAGGGTGCCGTCGCCGAGCCCGCGCACGAAGGGCAGCTCGTCGATCGCCGTGCGGATGGCGCGCGAGCGCTCCCAGGTGTCGAGGGTGAAGGTCATCTCAGCTCCAGGTGGCGTGGAAGTGGTGGACCGGTCCGTGGCCGTGGCCGACCTGCAGCTCGTCGGCGCGGTGGAGGGCATCGGTGAGCCAGCGCTTGGCGTCGGTGACCGTGGTCGTCCAGTCGGGGCGCTGCGGTCGCAGGGCCGCCAGCGCGGAGGACAGGGTGCAGCCCGTGCCGTGGGTGTTGCGGGTGTCGACCCGCTCGCTCCACCCCGCGACGCAGGTGTCGGCGTCGGCATACACGTCGGTCGCCCGATCGCCCTCGTCCAGGTGTCCGCCCTTGAGGTAGACGCGCCGCGCGCCCGCGTCGACGAGTCGCCGCGCCTGGTCGAGCATCTCGTCCACGTGTCCGGCCGGCTCGCAGCCGAGGAGCACGGCGGCCTCAGGGATGTTGGGAGTGATGATCCCGGCGAGCGGCACCAGGTCTCGCACGGCGGCGACGGCGTCGTCGGCGAGGAGCCGGTCGCCGCTGGTGGCGACCATGACCGGGTCGAGGACGATCGGCAGCTCGGTGCCACCCTCGTGCGCCCGCAGCTGCTCCAGGCAGGCGCGGACCGCGGCGGTCACCGAGGCGTCGGCGAGCATCCCGATCTTGACGGCGTCCACGGCGACGTCGGCGAGGAGGGTGTCGAGCTGCTCGGTGACGAAGCTCGCGGGCACCGGGTGGACGCCGGTCACGCCCTGGGTCGACTAAGCCGTCAGGGCGGTGATCACGCACGTGCCGTAGGCCCCGAGGGCGCTGAAGGTCTTGAGGTCGGCCTGGATCCCGGCGCCGCCCGAGGGATCGGAGCCGGCGATCGACAGGACCTTGGGTGGGGGAGTCATCGTGGGGCGTCCTTCCAGCGGGTGCGCAGCAGGGTCGCGGCGGCCCGGGGGTCGGGGGCGGCGCAGACGGCGCTGACGACGGCGGCGCCGGCGACGCCGGTGGCGGGCAGCTCGCCGATGCGGTCGGCGCTGATGCCGCCGATGGCGACGGTGGGCCAGGGACTCGCGGCGGCGAGCCGGGCGATCCCGGCGGGTCCGGACGGTATGGCGGCGTCCGGCTTGGTCGTCTGGTCCCAGACCGGCCCGAGACCGAGGTAGTCCAGGGTGCCGTCGGGCAGCGCCCGAGCCGCCTCGACGTGCTCGACGGTCTGGCAGGACAGGCCGAGCAGGGCGTCCGGGCCGAGGAGCTCGCGGGTGCGCACCGGGTCGAGGTCGCCCTGGCCGACGTGGGCGCCGTGGGCCCCGGCAGGCCGGACGAGGTGCACCCGGTCGTTGAGCAGGACGGGCACTCCGGTGCCGACCAGCGCGGCGACGACCTCGCGGGAGATCCGCAGGAAGGTGTCGTCGTCTGCCTCGGGGTCGCGCACCTGCACGACCGTGGCACCCCCGTCGACGGCGGCTCGGACGAGAGGCGCGACCCGGCCGGCGCCGCCCGCCATGACGGTGTCGGTGACGAGATAGACGGTGAGGTCGAGCGGCGGCCGGGTCATGACAGCCGCACCGCCTCGGCCACCTCGTCGGGGGTGACCAGGGCCAGCTCGTCGAGCAGGGCCACCGCGAAGCTGCCGGGGCCGCGGGTGGCCGCGGCAGCCCGCTCGGCCGCCACGCACAGCAGGGCCGTGGCAGCGGTCGCGGCGACGAGCCGGTCCTCGCAGACCGCGGCGAAGCCCGCCATCAGGGCGCCCAGCGCGCACCCGACCCCGGTGACCCGGGTCATCAGCTCGTGGCCGTTGGCGACGCGGACCAGGCGTTCGCCGTCGGTGAGGTGGTCGACCGGCCCGCTCACGGCGACCACGGTGCCGTGGTCGCGGGCCAGGGACCGCGCCTGCTCGAGCACCTCCTCGGGCCGGGCGGCGGAGTCCACGCCCCGGCCGCCGAGCCCGCCGAGCAGTCCGGAGACCTCCGAGGCGTTGCCGCGCACGATCGCCGGGGCGTGCACCCCGATCAGCTCGCTCGCGACCTGCGTGCGCCACGGCAGCCCGCCCGCCGCCACGGGGTCGAGGACCCAGGGGGTGCCCGTCTGCGCGGCGCCCTGGACGGCGGCGCGCATGGCCGCCGTCGTGTCGTCGTACGGCGTGCCCGTGTTGACCAGGACGCCGCCCGCCACCTGGGCGAACAGGCCCGCCTCGTGCGGGTTGTCCACCATCGCGGGGGCCGCTCCTGCGGCGAGCAGGACGTTGGCCGTCCACTGCGCGACCACGATGTTGGTCAGGCTCTGGACGAGGGGGCTGCCCTCGCGCAGGCGCTGCACCGCCTCGCCGACCTGCCGGGGTGAGACCGGGGTGTGCTCGGCCATGCGACGTCCCTTCGCCAGTGCTGGCCAGATCAGGTTCGACGGGTGTGATCTCAGCCCTCGAGGGGCACCCCGCGTCGTGGTCGCACCCTAGCCCACCCTCGGTCGGATACGGTCGGGGGGAGGCACGGGAGGGGACCTGAGATGACCTGGACCAAGGTGGGCGCCCTGCTGCTGAGCGGGTTGCTGGTCGCCGGGGCGTCGGCGTGCGGCGGCGCCCCGGACAAGCCCGCGCGCAGCGCGGCCGACCGGCTCGCCGCCGCTCGCAGAACGCTCGACGCGAGCCCCTCGGTGCGGGTGGACCTCTCCTCGCCGGACTTCCCGGCCAAGGCCGAGGGGGTCACCGCCGCCAAGGGGGTGGTGACCCACCAGCCGGCCTTCCAGGGCTCCCTGACCGTGCGCGCCCGCGGCCTGTCCGGCACCGTTGACGTGGTGTCCGTCGGTGGGACGCTGCGCCTGCGCCTGCCCTTCACCCGGTCCTACGTGCCGGCCCGGGCCGCGGACTACGGCGCCCCTGACCCGGCCGACCTGCTCTCGCCCGACAAAGGAATCTCTTCGCTGCTCGGCGCGGTGCAGTCGCCCGCGCTGGGTGACAGGAAGCGCGACGGCAGCGCCGAGGTGCAGACGATCACCGGGACCCTGCCCGGCGACCAGGTCGTCGACGTGCTCGCGGCAGGGCAGCGCGGGGCGACCTTCCCCGTCTCCTTCCAGGTCGGCGACGACGACCGGGTCCGCTCGGTGACTGTCACCGGCCCGTTCTTCCCCGCGACCGGCGCCACGAGCCGGTACGACGTCCGCCTCGACGGCTATGGCGAGCAGGTCACCGTTCGTGCCCCCTGACGCGCGCGGGGTCGGCGGCACCCACCCGGGTGGCCTGCTGGCGGCCGCTTCCTTCGCGGTGCTGCTGGCGGCCGCCGACACCTATGTCGTGGTCCTCGCCCTGCCCGACATGATGGCCGGGGTCGGTCTCGGCATCGACGCGATGCAGCGGGCGACCCCCATCATCAGCGGCTTCCTGCTCGGCTACGTCGCCGTGCTGCCCCTCGTCGGGCGGCTCGCCGACCTCGTCGACCGGGCCCGCGTCCTGCGGGCGCTGCTCGTGGTCTTCCTCGTCGGGTCGGTGGTGACCGCGCTCGCGACCGAGCTGCCGGTCCTCGTGGGTGGCCGGGTCCTGCAGGGTCTCGGCGGCGGCGGCCTGGTGCCGGCCACGCTGGCGCTCGTCGCGGACGGCTGGCCCCCCGCCCGGCGCGGGGTGCCGCTCGGCGTGGTCGGCGCGGTGCAGGAGCTCGGCTCCGTGGTGGGGCCGCTCCTCGGCGCAGCCGTGCTCGCGGTCGGCACCTGGCGAGACGTGTTCTGGCTCAACGCAGCCCTGGCCGCGGCGCTGTGGTGCGCGGTGGCCGCGCTGAGCCGTCCGGGCCCCGCGGCGCGGTCCGTCGCCCTGGACGGGCCGGCCCCTGCGCGGGCGACCCCGGGTGCCTCGTCCCCACGTCGTGGTGGTCGGGCGCTTCCTGCCGGCATACGGCAGCTGGTCCTCGGGATCGCCCTGTCCGCCCTGCTCCTGGCGCTGTGGGCGCCGGAGGTCCTGGTCACCCACCTCACCTGGGGGTGGGGCTACCTGCCGCTCGGGTCCCGGGCTCGTCTCGCCACCCCGCTCGGCGCCGGAGCCGCGGTCCTGCTCCTGGTCTGGCTGGGCCTGTCCTGGCGCGGCTGGGCCCCGGTGCTGAGCCAGGTCGACCTGCTCGCGGCGCTGCTGGTCGCGGGCGCGCTGGGCTGCCTGGTGCTGACCTTCGCGACCGCCGACCCAGCCGTGCAGGTCGTCGGCCCGCAGGGCCTGTGGCTGCTGCCGCTGGGCGCGCTGTGCACCGCGGGGTGGGCGCTCCGGCACCGCACCGCCGTGGTGCCGCTGGTGCCCCGCGGCCTGCTGCGTCGGGACGCGGCGACGGCCCTGGTGGTGTCCCTGCTGGTGGGCGCGGCCCTCGCCGCGGTGGTCGTCGACGTGCCCGTGCTCGCCCGCCTCACCGTCGCCGGCACCCAGGCCGCGGCGGCGATGGTGCTGCTGCGGTTCCTGGTGGCGCTGCCCGCCGGGGCCCTGCTCGGCGGTTTGCTCCTGCGGCGCGTCGGACCCTCCTGGGTGTCGGCCGCCGGGCTGGCCCTCGCCGCCCTCGGACTGGCCGAGATGGCGCGCTGGACCACCGGGGCACTGACCACCGCGGCGGCGACGCCCACCCTCGCCCTGGTGGGGCTCGGCCTCGGGCTGGCGCTCGCCCCGGTCAACGCCGCCGCCCTGGCCGAGGTCGCCCCCGAGAGCCACGGGAGCATGAGCTCGCTGGTGGTGCTGGCCCGGATGGTCGGGATGATCGTCGGCCTGGCCCTGCTCACGGCGATCGGGCTGCGGCGTTTCTACGCCGCCACCACGCACCTGCCGGACCCCACCGACCCCACGGCGCTGCTCGCCGCGGCCATGGTGCAGGTGCAGACGGTCTTCTGGGGGGCGGCCGGTTGTGCTGCCCTCGCTGCCGTCCTCTCGCTGACGCTGCGTCGTCGCTCCGTCCCCGAGCGCGGTTGAGGCCACCTGCGCGGATTGCTCGTGGTGCACAGGACGGTTGCTGCGCGCGCGGCCGTCCGCGCCGTCGTCCCCAGGCAGGTCGGCACCCTGGTCCCGGTCGGCCGCCGCGCCTTTCATCGGTCCTATGACGATCTACGACCTCATCGACGACCGGCCCCTGACCGACCCGGAGCTGGTGCGCACGGTGCTGCGCGACACCATCCCCGGGCCGGGGGCGGGGCCGGAGCTGTGCTTCCTGCTGTGCGACCTCAACGGCCACCTGCTCACCCCGCTGATGCTCCAGCTCGACGAGATCCCCGTCGACCCGGTCACCCAGCGCACCGTCCTGGACGCCACCATCGGCGTCGGCGCAACCCACGTCTCGGCGGCCTGCTGCGTGGTCCGGCACGGCCCGATCCACGCCACCCCGACCGACCGGCTCTGGCAGGAGGCCGTCCAGCGCTACTGCCAGGAGCAGGGGATCCGCGACCTGGGCTTCTTCGTCATGGGCACCCGCGGCATCGACCAGCTGCAGCCGCTGCGCCTTGCCGCCTGAGCCTGCTCCTGCACGCTGCCGGGGTGTGGGGCTCCGGGTGCCGGGTGCCGGACCTCGGGGGGCCGCTCCTGCGGCCCGGCGACCGGGCGCCGGGCCGCAGGCCTGCTCGGCGGCCAGCAGCGTGCGGTGGCTCAGCCGCACCCCGGGACTGACCTGGCGCAGCGCCTCGGACAGCGCCTCGCGGACCTCCTCGGCGCGGGTCGCGCCGTCACCAGGCGCCACGTCCAGGACGTCGACGACGAAGACCGCGTCCCGGGTGTCCTCCGTCAGGCGGGTGCGAGAGCACTGCCGCCAGTTCCAACGGCGACAGGTGACACCGACGTCGTCGCGCCACACGACCTCGCCCGGCTCGGGATGCTCGACCACCTCGACCCCGGAGGCCGTCGTCGTGAAGTCCTCGCCCCCGCTGGCGCGCACGAGTCGCAGCGGCCCCTCGTAGGCCTGCAGGTCCTCGCCGCCGAGCGGCGTCTGCAGCCGCACCGAGACGGCGTTGTAGGCATCGGTCACGGCGTTGATCCGGGGCAGCCCGTCGCCGGCCCGACGGGCCAGGGCCTCGACGGAGGTCCGGGTGCGCTGCGGCTTGGCGCCGAAGGCCCGGAAGGCCTCGCGCCACCGCGCGATGTGCGGCAGCTCCTCGACCGGGACCGTCCAGGTGCGAGCCGCGGCCTCCGCCTCCTGCAGCAGCCGCTCGCTCGCCTCGTCGCCCTCCCGGGAGGTCAGCCCCTCGGCGACGAGCAGGACGCAGCGGTAGTCCGGGCGCAGCGCCCGGACCTGCTCGTCGATGGTCGCGCCGTCCAGCCATGCGTCGTAGGTGCCCATGAGCATCACTGTGGGGTATGCCGCTCGACGCTGCCCGGCCGGTTCGCGTCCGACTCGCCGGACCGGTGCTCAGTCGAGGTCGACGATGACGGGGGCGTGGTCGCTCGCGCCCTTGCCCTTGCGCTCCTCGCGGTCGATGGAGGCGCCGGTCACCCGGGCCGCCAGGGCGGGGGAGGCGAGGCAGAAGTCGATGCGCATGCCCTGCTTCTTGGGGAAGCGCAGCTGGGTGTAGTCCCAGTAGGTGTAGACCCCCGGGCCGGGTGCGTGGGGGCGCACCACGTCGGCGTAACCCGCCTCGACGACCCCGCGGAAGGCCGCCCGCTCGGGCTCGGAGACGTGGGTGGCGCCCTCGAAGACCGCCATGTCCCACACGTCGTCGTCCTGCGGGGCGACGTTCCAGTCGCCCATCAGCGCCACCTGGGCCTGCGGGTCCGCGGCGAGCCACTCGGCCCCGCGGTCGCGCAGCCGCGCCAGCCAGTCCAGCTTGTAGGCGTAGTGGCTGTGGCCGACCTCGCGCCCGTTGGGGACGTAGAGCGACCACACCCGCACGCCGTCGCAGGTCGCGGCCAGCGCGCGGGCCTCGGCGACGGCCTCCGGCTCGCCGTACGTCGGCATGCCCTCGAAGCCGACCTCCACGTCGCTCAGGCCCACCCGGGAGACGATGCCGACACCGTTCCACTGGTTGAGCCCGTGGACGGCGACCTCGTAGCCCGCCTGCTCGAAGGGCAGCGTCGGGAACTGCGCGTCCTTGCACTTGAGCTCCTGCAGGGCGAGCACGTCGACGTCGTGCCGCTCCAGGAAGGCGACGACCCGGTCGACCCGGGTCCGGATGCTGTTGACGTTCCACGTAGCGATGCGCACGCGCCCACCCTAGGTGTAACTCGGCAAGACGTTGTTGACGCTGGTTTTGAGGCGTGAGGCTGGGGGCTTGCCGCCAGCGGCTGTGTGGGGGCGATGGTAGTTGTAGTGGTTGACCCACCCGGCGATGCCGTTGCGACGTTGCTGCTCGCTGGTCCAGGGGCGGGCGTAAAGGACCTCGCTGCTCATCAGGCCTTGGTAGCGCTCGACCTTGCCGTTGTGCTTAGGCGTGTAGGGGCGGATCC
The DNA here is from genome assembly GCF_022568795.1 of Arsenicicoccus dermatophilus. Taxonomy (NCBI): domain Bacteria; kingdom Bacillati; phylum Actinomycetota; class Actinomycetes; order Micrococcales; family Intrasporangiaceae; genus Arsenicicoccus; species Arsenicicoccus dermatophilus. Next base: position 438,883 of record NZ_JAKZHU010000001.1, read on the forward strand.
GTTGATGGCGTGAGGCGAACGAGGCGGCGTGACGGGCGAAGTGCTTGGACGTGTAGGCGGGCCCGTTGTCGGTGACGATCCGCGTGTAGCGGGTGATGCCGTGGGCGCGGAAGAACACTCGGGCGCGGGACAGGAACGCGACCACGGTGGCGGCGGTCTCGTCGTCGTGGCACTCGGTGTAGGCCAGGCGGGAGAACCCGTCAACGGCGGAGTGGATGTACGTGTACCCGGCACGGGTGCCCTTCCTGCCGGTGGCGCGGGCGGCGCGGTCGGCTGCTTTGTCTTGCTCGCTGCCGCGTCCGTGGACCCGCCAGCCGCCACCGTCGGGGATGCGGGCGGCTTTCTTCACGTCGAGATGGATCATGTGTCCGGGGTAGCGGGCGGTGATCGTGCCGGGCGCGCGGAGGGGTTCGCCGTCGGCGTCGAGCCATGACAGGCGAGGCAGCCCGACTCGGTGCAGGATCCGGGAGACCGTGCACGCGGCGATCGTGACGCCCTCGGCGGCGAGGTCGGCGGCGATCCGCGTGGCCGAGCGCTTCTTCTTGCGCAGCTCGATGACCCGGTCCACGACGTTCTGAGGCGTCTGGGTGGGGCGCCGGTGGGGTGCGCTGGAGCGGTCGAGCAGTCCGGCCTGCCCGTACTCGCGGTAGCGGTTCACCCACCTCGACAGGCACTGGCGTGACACGCCTGCTTCCGCGGCGACGTGGGCGATGGGGCGGTGCTGACAACGCAGCACGAGCCGGTGACGACCCTCGGGTGTCAGGGGCGCGTTACGGTGGGGCACAGGGCAGGTCCTTCGAGATCGGCTATACGAGTTGCTTGGTCGCTACTCATGGTGCCGCCGACGGACCTGCCCGTCCTCAACCCCGGCCCCGCGTCAACAACCTCCTGCACCGCAACACCTAGGGGCCGGGTCCGACATACTGCCCGCATGGCAATCGCTCTCGTCACCGGCGCGTCCGCCGGCATCGGTCAGGCCTTCGCCCGCGAGCTCGCCTGCCGCGGTCACGACCTGGTGCTCGTCGCCCGCGCGCAGGATCGCCTCCAGGGCCTCGCCGACGAGCTGTGCGAGCTGCACGGCACGACCTGCGAGGTGCTCCCCGCTGACCTCACCGACCGTGCCGAGCTGCAGCGCGTCGCGGACCGGCTCGCCGACCAGGAGCGCCCCGTCGACCTGCTGGTCAACAACGCGGGCTACGGGATGAAGACCTCCTTCCTGAAGACGCCGATCGAGGCCGAGGAGCACCACCTGCTCCTGCACACCCGGGCCGTGCTCGTCCTCTCGCAGGCGGCGGCCGTGTCCATGGTGGCGCGCGGCCGCGGCGCGATCGTCAACGTCTCCTCGGTCGCGAGCTTCGTGGCCATGGGCACCTACTCCGCGGCCAAGGCGTGGACGACGACCTTTACCGAGGCGCTCGCGATGGAGCTGCGCGGCACCGGCGTCACCGCGACCGCCCTGTGCCCCGGCTTCACGCACACCGAGTTCCACGACCGGGCGCAGATGGACATGTCGCTGCTGCCGGAGGCGGCCTGGCTGGACGCCGACCGACTGGTGCAGGACTGCCTCGACGACGTCGCCCGCGGCCGGGTCGTCTCGGTCCCGGGGGCGCTCTACAAGGGCCTGGTCGGCTCCCTGCAGGTGCTGCCCCGCGGCCTGGTGCGCAGCGTGAGCATGCACCTGGCCACCCGTCGCCGCCGCCTGGGCTGACCTGGGACGCGGCTAGGCTCGAGCCCATGAACCCTGCCGACGCCCGCGCCCGCCTGCTCGAGATCATCAAGGACAAGGCCATCGTCCACGGCCGCGTCACCCTGTCCTCCGGCAAGGAGGCCGACTACTACGTCGACCTGCGCCGGATCACGCTGGACGGCGAGGCGGCCCCCCTGGTCGGCATCGTGCTGCGCGACCTCACCAAGGACCTGGCGTATGACGCCGTCGGCGGCCTGACGCTGGGAGCCGATCCCGTCGCCACCTCCATGCTGCACGCGTCGGCCGCCGCCGGGGATCGCCTCGACGCCTTCGTGGTGCGCAAGGCCGGCAAGGCCCACGGTCTGCAGCAGCGGATCGAGGGGCCTTCGATCACGGGTCGCCGGGTGCTCGTGGTCGAGGACACCACCACGACGGGTGGGTCGCCGCTGGAGGCGGTCGCCGCGTGCCGCGAGGAGGGCGCCGAGGTCGTCGCCGTCGCCACGATCGCCGACCGGACCACCGGTGCGGGGGAGCGGATCAAGGACGAGGCGGGGGTTCCCTACCTGCACGTCTACTCCCTCGACGAGCTCGGGCTGGCCTGACCGGGCCTGCGCCCGCGGCCACGCCGGCCGACGTCGCGCCGCCGACAGATCGGATCGGGTCGAGGCGCCGGGAACGTCCTGGCGCCTCGCGTCGTCCTACCGGTGATCGTCCTGGCCGTCCGGCTAGGCTGACCACGACCACGTCCAGCCCTGGAGGGGGAGCCCCGTGCTCATCGCCTTGATCGTCCTGCTCGTCATCGTCGCCGCGATCGGTTTCTGGCTCGTCAGCATGCACAACGGACTCATCGCCCTGCGCAACCGCACGCAGGAGTCCTGGCGTCAGATCGACGTCGAGCTCAAGCGGCGTCACGACCTGATCCCCAACCTCGTCGAGACCGTCAAGGGCTTCGCCGGTCACGAGCGCGGCACCCTCGACGAGGTCATGCGGGCCCGCGCCGCCGCCGTCCAGGCGGGTGGCACCCCGGCCCAGACCGCCGCCGCCGAGCAGGAGCTGACCGGTGCGCTCGGTCGCCTCATGGCGGTCACCGAGGCCTACCCGCAGCTGCAGGCCAACCAGAGCTTCCTGGCCCTGCAGTCCGAGCTGTCGTCCACGGAGGACCGCATCGCCTCGGCCCGTCGCTACTACAACGCGACCGTGCGCGAGCTCAACACCAAGGTCGAGTCCTTCCCCAGCAGCGCGATCGCCAAGCGGGCGGGCGTGCACCAGGAGCAGTACTTCGAGGCCGAGGCCGGTGCGCGCTCCACGCCGCAGGTCAACTTCGACACCAACTCCGCGCGCACCTACGAGACCGCTCCCGAGCCGACCATCGGTGGTCCGGTCCAGGGCGGTCAGCCGGTGCCCCCGGCCCAGCTGCCAGGCCAGGCCGGCACGGCCGAGGGCGCGCACGCCCCCGCGGGCGGGCTGCCCGCCGGCGCGTCCGACCTCGCCCAGGGCGGCGGTCGTCAGGGCGACATGCCCGACACCAACCCCCACCAGGAGGGCGGCGCCCTCGGCTGGGGCTCCGGCGGCCCGGAGACGCCCCGCGCGTGACCTGACCTCACTCGCATTTCAGCGGCCCCGCAGCTCCTCGTCGGAGCGCGGGGCCGCTGGGGCGTCCGGGGGGAGGGAACTCAGGTCGCGGCGCCGGCGCCGGCGGCGGCGACGTCGCGGGGCAGGTGCGGGGTGGGATCGCGAGGTAGCCGTCGTAGGCGAGACGGCGCCTTCCGGTATCTCGTCGAGCCGCCGGTGGAAGAGCACGGGGCTCCACCGGGCTCGCCCGCCCTTGTTGTGCATCCGCCAGCCCCGCTCGCGGTGGTGGTCGCCCGGCCGCTGCTCGGGTGTCCGTTGCGCATCTGGAAGCCCTGACCGATCGAGCCTCGCGTCACGGCTCGTCCGCCACGCCCTGGTCTGCACAGACAGACCGCGGGACGGTCCGCCACCCCCTGGTGACGGCCCGCCCCGCGGGGGAGGGGGGGTCAGCGGACGACGGACATCTTGTCCCAGGGCAGGGCCAGGAGGGCCCGGGACAGGTCGGTGCGGGACAGGCCCTCGGTGAGGGTCCGTGTCTGGTCCGGGTCGCTTGAGCGCACCAGCGCGATCCCACCCGGCATCTGTGCTGCCTCGGCGATGGCCTGCGCTCCGGGGAGGAGCATGAGAGGCCGCAGGTCAGCCTTGGGGTCCAGGTGCAGCGAGCCGCCGCCCGCGACGACCGCCAGGGTCCGCGGGGAGGTCTCCGGCCGGGACCGCAGGGTCGACACCACCAGGTCCAGGTCCAGGGCGAGCGGGGTCGCGGTGGCGCCGCCACCCCGCCTCGAGGTCTGGGTGGGGGTGCTCGTCGCGGTGGGAGTGCTCGCCCGGGACGAGGTGGAGGTCGGGCTCGGTGTGGGCGTGGCGCTCGGCGTCGGCGCCGCCACCGGGAAGGTCGGTGTGGGGACCGCGGTGGGGGAGGTCGTGGGGGTGGCGGTCGGGGTCACCATCACGGTCGGCGCGCCCGGAGCCGGGGTGACAGTCGCCGAGGTCGGGGCCGGGCCGATCGTGGTCGTGGCGGTGGGCTGCAGCGGCAGCGGCGAGGTGGGGACGGCCGTGGGCTCCGGCGGCAGGGCCCCGGGATCGGCGGGGTCGGGCACGGCGAGGGCCGAGGCGGGCGGAGCCGGCGGTGCAGGAGCGGCCGCCGGCGCCGTGAGGGCGGCCGTGGCCCGGGAGGCGTCCGGCGCGTCCGGCGTGGGCGCAGAGGCGGCAGGCGCCTGGGTCGGCGGGGTGGCGGTGGGAGCCCCCGGAGCGGGATCGAGGGGAGCGACCTCAGCGGTCGCCGTGGCGCGAGGCTCGGCCTCGGGCGGGATGCCGTCCGCGCCCATGCCCGCGCCCCCGGCCTCCGCAGCGTTCCGAACGCCGTCGGCAGATCCACCGTGCGCGCCCGCGGCCTCGGCGGACACGGCGGGCGGCAGGTCGTCGGGGCCCTGCGGGGCAGTCGGTCCGGTCGTCGCGGGGGCCGCGGCCACCGGGCCGTGGGCGAGCTCGAGGTGCACCGTCTCGTCGTGCGACGTGCTGCCCAGCTGTGTGGCGGCGATGGCGACGGCGACCAGGACCGGCGCGGCGACGGCGGCCTTGACCGGGGCGGGTGCGCCCGCGAGGCGTCCTAACGTGGTGGGCTCGACGGGGCCGGGCGCAGGGGTGGTGGGCTCGACGGGGCCGGGCTCCGGCGTGGTGGGCTCCGGGGTGACCGCCGCAGGGGTGGTGCTCACGCCCGCGGTAGCGGTCTCGGCGTCGGGAGCTGCCGGGACCTCGGGAGCTGCCGGGACCTCGGGGGCCGAGGCCGGCTCGTGCGGCCGGAGGGGTGCGTCAGACATGGGAAGCCTTCGTGTCAGAGGTGTACACCTCGGACATTAGGGACTTGCGGGACCGGACGTAACCCCTGGGGTCCCACACCTTCGGGTCAGGACCTTGCACCCCGTGGTCAGGGGTCTCACCTGCGACTTCTCATCGTACGAGACACCTGCACCCTGGGTCACGATTGCATCGTTGTGGCGGCAGTGTCGACGCGATGGGCTTAACCGCAGCAGCGCGGGTCACCGGCGGTGACGGCTCCCGCGGGTCACCGGGACCTCGTCGTCGAGGAGCCGGGCGCGCGACTGCCGACGACGGTGCATGAGCCACTCGAAGACCATGGGCAGCAGCGACAGGGCGACGATCAGCAGGATCGCGGCCTCGAGGTTGTCGTGGACGGCGGGGATCCCGCCCAGCAGGTAACCCGCGAGGGTGACCGAGCAGGCCCACAGCACCGCCCCGACCGCGGACCAGGTGAAGAACCGGCGGCGATCCATCTGGCCCACGCCCGCGACCACGGTGATGAAGGTCCGCACGATCGGCACGAAACGACCGATCACCAGGGCCTTGTTGCCGTACTTGTCGAAGAAGTCGATGGTCTGGTCGAAGTACTTCTTCTTGAGGACGCGGCCGTCGCGGTGGTAGAGCGAGCCGCCCAGCGCACGTCCGATCTCGTAGCCCACGACGTTGCCCCCGAAGGCCGCCGCGCTGAGCAGCACGAGCGCCAACGGCAGGCTCATGTGCACGTCGCCGCGCTTGATGAACATGCCGATGGCGAAGAGCAGCGAGTCGCCGGGCAGGATCGGGAAGAGCAACCCGCACTCGACGAACACGATGGCCATCGACACCCAGAAGAACGCGGTGCCGTAGTGGTCGAGGAGATACTGCGGGTCCATCCACTGCAGGGAGGACAGCGCGTGGGGGATCATCACGGGGGTCAGGGTACGCGGCGCACCGGGGATGCTGGTGACCCTGCCCCCGGGCGGGTCGTCGGGGTGGGTCCGTGGGTCGGCCCCTGGCCGACGCTGCCGACGGGGGATCCCGACCCGAGGTACGACCCTGAGCTGCTGCGGGACGGCGACCGGCGCAACGTCGCGGACCGTTTCCGCTACCTCACCCTGCAGGCCGTCGTGGCCGAGCTGGACAGCTCGCGCCACGACCTGCACGTCGCGGTGGAGAACTGGGAGCACGACCTCAACATCGGCTCCGTCGTGCGGACGGCCAACGCCTTCAACGTGGCGGCCTTCCACGTCGTCGGCCGGCGCCGCTGGAACCGCCGCGGCGCCATGGTCACCGATCGCTACCAGCACGAGGTCCACCACCCCGACGTCGACCATCTGGTGCGGTGGTGCGGGACGCAGTCTCCCGGCATACCGCTGATCGCCGTGGACAACGTGCCGGGATCGGTCCCGCTGGAGACCACGACCCTCCCGCGCCGGTGCCTGCTGGCCTTCGGGCAGGAGGGGCCGGGCCTGACCTCCGAGCTGCTCGCCGCCGCCGACGCCGTCGTCCACATCACCCAGTTCGGGTCCACCCGCTCGCTCAACGCGGGGGCTGCTGCCGCGATCGCGATGCACGCCTGGGTGCGGCAGCACGCCTTCGGCCAGGACCCGCCCCCGGGGTGAGCACGGGCGAGCGCCTCCGGTGCGCCGCCATCCGGACGCGCCGTCCGCCCGCTGGTCGGGGACCCGGGTGGCTCGCCTCCGCGCGCCCGGAGGTGCCAGGATGGACCCGAGCCGAGGTGCCGAGCCTCGGCGTGATGACGACCGATCGAAGGAGAAGTCACCCATGCCCATCGCAACCCCCGAGGTCTACCGCGACATGCTCGACCGCGCGAAGGCTGGCTCCTTCGCGTACCCGGCCATCAACGTCACGTCCTCGCAGACCGCGACGGCGGCCATCCGTGGTTTCGCCGAGGCCGGCAGCGACGGCATCATCCAGGTCTCCACCGGGGGCGCGGACTACCTCTCCGGCTCGACCGTCAAGAACATGGTGTCCGGCTCCCTGGCGCTGGCCGCCTACGCGACCGAGGTCGCCAAGAACTACGACGTCAACATCGCGCTGCACACCGACCACTGCCCCGAGGACAAGCTGGACGGCTTCGTCCGCCCGCTGCTGAAGGCCTCCGAGGAGCAGTTCAAGCAGACCGGCAAGCCGATCTTCCAGTCCCACATGTGGGACGGCTCCGCGGTGCCGCTGGACCGCAACCTGGAGATCGCCCAGGAGCTCCTGGAGATCTGCCACCGCCTCGACGTCATCCTCGAGGTCGAGATCGGTGTCGTCGGCGGCGAGGAGGACGGTGTCGCCAACGAGATCAACGACCAGCTCTACACGACCCCCGAGGACGCGCTGAAGACCGTCGAGGCCCTCGGCCTGGGCGAGAAGGGCCGCTACATGGCCGCCCTCACCTTCGGCAACGTGCACGGCGTCTACAAGCCGGGCAACGTCAAGCTGCGCCCTGAGATCCTCAAGCAGTGCCAGGACGCGATCGTCTCGAAGTACGGCTCGGACAAGGGCGACAAGCCGCTCGACCTGGTCTTCCACGGCGGCTCCGGCTCCCTGCCGCAGGAGATCTCCGACGCGGTCGACTACGGCGTGGTCAAGATGAACGTCGACACCGACACGCAGTACGCCTTCACCCGCCCGGTCGCCGCCTGGATGATGAAGAACTACGACGGCGTCCTCAAGATCGACGGCGAGGTCGGCAACAAGAAGCAGTACGACCCGCGCGCGTGGGGCAAGGAGGCCGAGGCGGCCATGGCCAAGCGCGTCGTGGAGGCCTGCGAGAACCTCCGCTCCGCCGGCACCCACAAGTGAGCCTGGTCTGACATGACCGAGCGCCCCAACCTGCTGGGGCCCGAGCCGACGCGGCTGCCGGAGGACCCGGCAGCCGCGTCGATCGCTGCGGGCCTGGAGCTCACGGCCGTCGCCGCGCTGCACCCCACCTCGTCCCTCGCCTGGGCCTCCCTCGCCGAGCAGGCGCTGCAGGACGGACAGGCCGTGCAGGCCTATGCCTACGCCCGCACCGGCTACCACCGTGGCCTGGACGCCCTGCGTCGCGCGGGCTGGCGCGGCCAGGGCGAGGTCCCCTGGGAGCACGAGCCCAACCGCGGCGTCCTGTGCGCCATCGCCGCGCTGGCCTATGCGGCCGACGCGATCGGCGAGGAGGACGAGCGGGACCGGTGCGCGCAGCTGCTGCGCGACTCCTCGATGACGGCCGCCCGGCAGATGCGGCTCGACCTCGCCTGATATGTGTCCGTATGCCGCAGCGGCCCTCTCCCGGTCTCACCGGGAGAGGGCCGCTGCGGCATACGGGGAAAGAGTCTGGACAGGGGTGGTGCCGGGGCATCCCCTGCCCCGGCACCGTGTTCCCCCGTGTGAGGCAGCGCCGCCATCAAGCGCTGTCCTCGCATCGCTGCTGACGGCAAACGTGTTGCTCAGGCACGTTGCGTGACGTTTCGCAGCGATGACTCAAGTATGTCCCACTCGCGGGCTTTCGGATGTCACGAACCGGCCATTGACACTAACCTGTCACGCATGCGACGACCTTGGCTCCACGGTCGGGCATCATGACGGCCTACCTGCGGTCGCTCGGCATCTCTTCCGGTGCGGAGCGGCTCTACCGACAGATCCTTCGGGGCGCCCCCGTCGGGATCCCGGAGCTTGCCGACCAGCTCGGGTGGGAGCTCGCCCCGCTGCGGCGCGCCGTGGTGCCGCTGCTCGACCTGGGTCTCGTCACCGAGACCGACGACGGGGTGCTCCTCACGGACGACCCCCGCGCCACCATCGGCCGGCTGCTCGAGGGGGAGTTCGGCGAGGTGCGCCGCCGCCAGGGTGACCTGGAGCGGACCCGCAACGCCCTCGCCCACTTCGCCGCCGACCACGACGCCTCCCGGAGCGGTGCCCGCCGCCCCACCTGGGAGGTGGTGCCCGCCGACCTGATGAACGGGGTGGTCCTGGAGTCGATCCGCTCCTCGACCGGCGCCATCCGCTCGTCGGCGATCACCGCCGACTGGAGCCCGGACGGCATCGATCAGGTGCTGGAGCAGTCGCGGGCCACGACCGCCTCGGGTCGGGAGATGCGCTCGCTCTATCCCATGACGGCGCTGTCCTCCCCGTCCGCGCGGATCTGGATGTCGCGGTTCGCCGCGGTGGGGGAGAAGCAGCGGCTGGTGCGGGACCCGCTGTCGGAGTTCGTGGTCTTCGGCCACGACCTGGTCATCGCCACCACGGAGTGGGCCAGCGTCCAGGCGGACTACGTCAAGGTGCGGGACCCGATGCTCGTGCAGACCTTCCTGAACCTGTTCGAGCTGGCCTGGGCGGCGGGGATGACGCCGCCCGACGAGTCCGCGGACGACGCCGACGATCGGCGGCTGCTCACGCTGCTGGCTGCGGGGCACAAGGACGAGGCCATCGCCCGGCACCTGGGGGTCTCGCTGCGGACGGTGCGGCGCCGCGTCGCCACGCTCATGGACGAGCTGGGCGTCTCCACCCGCTTCCAGCTGGGGATGGCGGTCGCGCGCCAGCCCCGACAGCGCTGACCCGGTAAGATCCGGGGGCACGGGCGACTGTCACGTGCACGCAGGCACGCGGGACGTGCTCAGCTCACCGGAAGGCAACACCTCTATGCCAGGCATCGTGCTCGTCGGGGCCCAGTGGGGCGACGAGGGCAAGGGCAAGGCCACCGACCTGCTCGGCCCCGAGATCGACTACGTGGTCAAGTTCAACGGCGGCAACAACGCAGGTCACACCGTCGTCATCGACGGGGAGAAGTACGCCCTGCACCTGCTTCCGTCCGGGATCCTGACCCCCGGGGTCACCCCGGTGATCGGCAACGGCGTGGTCGTGGACCTGGGCGTGCTGATGGAGGAGCTCGACGGGCTCGAGGCCCGCGGGATCGACACCTCCCGGCTGCGGGTCTCCGCCAACGCGCACGTGATCGCGTCCTACAACACGACGATGGACAAGGTCGGCGAGCGCTTCCTGGGCAAGCGCAAGATCGGGACCACCGGCCGCGGCATCGGCCCGACGTATGCCGACAAGATGAACCGCATCGGCATACGCGTGCAGGACCTCTTCGACGAGTCCATCCTGCGGCAGAAGGTCGAGGCCGCCCTGGTCTCCAAGAACCAGATGCTCACCAAGCTCTACAACCGCCGGGCCATCGAGCCCGAGGTCGTCGTGCAGGAGCTGCTGTCCTACGTCGAGCGGCTGCGCCCGATGGTCGCCGATACCTCCCTGGAGATCTCGCAGGCGCTCGACGCGGGCAAGGTCGTGCTGTGCGAGGCCGGCCAGGCCACCCTGCTCGACGTGGACCACGGCACCTACCCCTACGTCACCTCCTCCAACGCCACCTCCGGCGGGGCGTGCACCGGCGCGGGCATCCCGCCGACCCGCGTCGACCGGGTCATCGCCATCCTCAAGGCCTTCACGACCCGCGTCGGCGAGGGTCCCTTCCCGACCGAGCTGCACGACGAGGTCGGCGACCGGCTGCGCGAGATCGGGCACGAGTTCGGGACGACGACGGGTCGCCCGCGTCGCATCGGCTGGCTCGACGTCGTCGTCGGGCGCTACGCCACCCGCATCAACGGCGTCACCGACGTCGTGATCACCAAGCTCGACAACCTCGACACCTTCGCCGAGATCCCGGTGTGCGTGGCCTACGAGATCAACGGCGAGCGCGTGGACGAGATGCCGGTCTCCCAGAGCGACTTCCACCACGCGAAGCCGATCTACGAGACCCTCCCCGGCTGGCAGGAGGACATCACCGGCTGCCGCAGCTTCGAGGAGCTGCCCGAGAACGCCCGTCGCTACGTGGAGTTCGTGGAGCAGCAGGTCGGGGCGCGGGTCTCGGTCATCGGCGTGGGCCCGGGCCGCGACGAGGTCATCGTCCGGCACGACCTGCTCGGTCGCGACTGACCACCACGCCACCGCGCACGCCACCGCCCGCCCACCTGACCTCAGGTGGGCGGGCGGCTCGGCGTCGCGGTGGTGATCCGGTCAGCGGGGGTCGCGGATCCGCTCGTGGTGGTGGATGACCTCGTCGATCACAACCGCAGGAACTTCTCGCCGAACTCCGGGTCCAGCTGGGCGGACTCGGCAAGGGCGCGCAGGCGCGCGATCTGGCGCTCCTCGCGGGCGGGGTCGGCCGGGGGCAGCTCGGCGGTGGCCTTGTATTCGCCGACCTTCTGGGTGATCTTGAAGCGCTCGGCGAGCAGGTGGACCAGCGCGGCGTCGATGTTGTCGATGCTCTGGCGGTATGACGACAGCACCGGGTCCTCCGACGCCGTCAACGGGTTCGTGGGCTGGGTCATGCCCCCGAGTGTGGCCGGACCGATCGGTGGGGGACAGCCCCGTCTCACCTGGCGACGGCCGCCCTCACGCGGGACGGAGCACGGTCATCCGGTGGGCGGCGCGGGTCAGCGTGACGTAGAGCGTGCGGATCCCGCCGGCCGTCTCCCGCACGATCGCGTCCGGGTCGACGACGACCGTCGCGTCATACTCCAGTCCCTTGGTCGACAGCGGGTCGATGGCGACGACGCGGTCCCCGAGGGAGTCCAGCGCGGGCAGCAGGTCGGCGTGGGAGGGCGGGAGGATGACGGTGACCAGGCCCTCGACCTCGTCCAGCAGACGGCGGGCGGCGGTCGCCACCTCCTCGGTCAGGGCGGCCGCGGGCACCGTGCGGTCGACCGGATCGACGCCCGTCTCGCGCACCGCGACGGGGATGTCCGCGTCGGGCACGTGCTCGCGGATGACGCGGGCGGCGTACTCGAAGATCTCCGAGGCGTTGCGGTAGTTCGTGGTCATGTGGAAGCGCCGGGGCTCGACCTCGCGCCAGGCCTCGAGCCGGGCCTCGGCGGCCTCCTCGGGCACCGGCCAGGAGGCCTGGGCGGCGTCGCCCACCACCGTCCAGGAGGCGCGCCGTCCCCGGCGCCCCAGGGCCCGCCACTGCATGGGGGAGGCGTCCTGCGCCTCGTCGACCAGGATGTGCGCGTAGTCGTCGTGCTCACCGATGCGGCCGGCGAGCAGGCGCTCCCGGGCCGTCGACGGCGACACCTCGGCCCGCGGCTCGGGGGCCTGCAGCCGGTGGCCACCGACGATCACCTCGCTGACGCCGTACTGCTCGACGCCGTCGAGCTCCTCGATCTCGTAGAACCCGCGCTCCTCGGACGGCAGGTCGTCCACGATCCCGATCCGCGAGGAGACCTCGTCGACGAGGGCGACGTCGGCGATCGACCAGGTGCCGGTGGTGAGGGCGACCTCCAGGGAGCCGACCACCAGGGCCTGCTCCTGCGGTGACAGCAGGCCGCGGGCGTGCCGGGCGAGCACGTCCGGCTGGGCCAGCCACAGGACGACCTCGCGCGGGTCGAGCGGGCGCCACCAGCGCCGCAGGAAGGCCTCGACGTCCAGGTGGTCGTCGTACGCCTCGAAGAACTCGTCCCGGTCGGAGCCGGGTGCCTGCTGCAGGACCCGCTGCCACAGCGCCTGGCCGAGTGCCTCGACGGCGGCCTGCCAGGAGCCGTTGCGGCGGTGGCGACGCAGGACCGTGGCCCGCACCTGGTCCAGGGCCTTGGCGTCGAGCCGCAGCGGGTGACCGGCCACCATGACGCGCAGCTCGGTGGGGGCCTGTGGGTCCCGGCCGCGGCTGGCGCGGGCGAGGACGGTGCGCATCCGCAGCGAACCCTTGACCGCGGCGGCCCCCTGCTCGTCGACCCGGTCCGTGGAGATGCCGTCGACCAGGTCCCCGAGCGCCCGCAGCGACACCGAGTCCTCGCCGAGGGACGGCAGGACCCGCTCGATGTAGGCCGTGTAGGCGGCCGAGGGACCCACGACGAGCACGCCGCCGGACTCGAACCGTCGTCGGTCGGAGTACAGCAGGTAGGCCGCACGGTGCAGGGCCACCACGGTCTTGCCCGTGCCGGGCCCGCCGGTGATCTCGGTGACCCCGCGCGCCTCGGCGCGGATCGCCTCGTCCTGGTGCTGCTGGATGGTCGCGACGATGTCGCGCATCTGGGCCCCGCGCGAGCGGGTGAGCGCGGCCATCAGGGCGCCGTCCCCGACCACGACGATGTCGTCGGGGGCCACCGGCACCATCAGGTCGTCCTCGACGCCGAGCACCCGGTCGCCGCGGCAGCGCAGCACCCGGCGGCGCACGACGTCCATGGGGGCGGCGGGGGTGGCGCGATAGAAGGGCGCCGCCGCGGGGGCCCGCCAGTCGATGACCAGGGGCTCGTACTCCGCGTCGCGCACACCCAGACGGCCGACGTAGCGCACCTCGCGGCCCTGCCCGGGACCGGGCGGGTGCTCGATGTCCAGCCGGCCGAAGACGAGCCCCTCGTACTGGTTCTCCAGCGAGGCGCGACGTCGGGCCGCGTTGAACATCAAGGCATCTCGCTCGAACAGCGCCGACGCCTCCTCGTCCCGGACGTCGCCCACCCGATCGGTGCGCCCGCGGGACAGGCCCTCGGTCTCCAGGAGCCGGGCCCGCTGGGAGGCGCGGTCCAGCTCGGAGTAGACGCGGTCCACGTGCCCCTGCTCGACGGCGAGCTCGCCCCGGAGGGCCTCGTCGGCGGACGGTGCGGTGGGCTGGTGGAGGTCCGTCACGTGCGCTGTCACCTGCTGGCGGTCGAGGGTGGGTGGCCTGCGGGAGGGTGGGGCCCCGGGCAGGGAGCGACCCACTCTAGCCAAGCGGGTCGTCCCCGGCGCTGCGGCCCGACGGCCCGACGGCCCGACGACCGGGCACCGGCCCCGCCGGGGCGCTTAGGGTGGGCCCTGTGAAGGTACTCGTCGTCGGCACCGGTGCCCGTGAGCACGCCATCGTCCACGCCCTCGTCCAGGACCCCGGGGTGGAGTCCGTCACGGCGGCGCCCGGCAACCCCGGGATCGCCGAGATCGCCACCTGCGCGGATCTGCCCGGCGCCGTCACGGACGGGGCGGCCGTGGCCGACCTGGCCGAGCGGCTCGCCGTCGACCTGGTCGTGATCGGTCCCGAGGCGCCGCTCGTCGCGGGCGTCGCCGACGTGCTGCGGGAGCGGGGGATCGCGGTCTTCGGCCCGAGCGCCCGGGCGGCGCGGCTCGAGGGCTCCAAGGCCTTCGCCAAGGAGGTCATGGCGGCGGCGGGCGTCCCCACCGCGCAGGCCCGCACCTGCGCCACCGAGGCCGAGGTGGCCGAGGCGTTGGACGCCTTCGGTGCGCCCTACGTGGTGAAGGACGACGGGCTCGCCGCGGGCAAGGGGGTCGTCGTCACCGAGGACCGTGACGCCGCCCTGGCGCACGCGCGCGAGTGCCTGGCCAAGGACGAGGGTCGGGTCGTCGTCGAGGACTTCCTCGACGGCCCGGAGGCGTCGTTGTTCTGCGTCTGCGACGGCCGGACGGTCGTGCCGCTGGCCCTGGCGCAGGACTTCAAGCGCGTCAGCGACGGAGACACCGGTCCGAACACCGGTGGCATGGGGGCCTACTCGCCGCTGACCTGGGCCCCGGAGGGGCTGGTCGAGGACGTCGTGGCGCGGGTCGCCCGGCCGACGGTCGACGAGATGGCCCGGCGCGGCACCCCCTTCGTCGGTGTGCTGTACGTCGGGCTGGCACTCACCTCCCGCGGTCCGCGGGTCGTGGAGTTCAACGCTCGCTTCGGCGACCCGGAGACCCAGGTCGTGCTCGCCCGCCTCACCGACCCGCTGGGGACCCTGCTCCTCGCGGCCGCGACCGGACGCCTCGGCGAGCTGCCGCCCCTGACCTGGCGCCCGGAGCACGCGGTCACCGTGGTCGTCGCCTCGCAGGGCTACCCCGCGAGCCCGGTCACCGGGGGCCCGATCACCTGGCTGGAGGACCTCGACCGCGCCTACGTCCTGCACGCCGGGACCGCCCGGGACACCGACGGCCGGCTGGTGTCCGCGGGCGGCCGGGTGCTGTCCGTGGTCGCGCTGGGCGCCGACCTCGCCCAGGCCCGCGAGCGCGCCTATGCCGCGGTGGACCGCGTCGGGCTCCCGGGCTCCCACCACCGCACCGACATCGCCCTGGCCGCCCAGCGCGGCGAGATCACCTGCTGAGAAAGGCCCCTCGATGACCGCGCCCCTGCTGCCCGGCTACGCCCACGTCTACTCCGGCAAGGTCCGTGATCTCTACGCGCCGCTCGGGGACGACGGCGCGCCCCGCGAGGACCGGCTGCTGCTCGTGGCCAGCGACCGCATCTCGGCGTACGACTTCGTGCTCGAGACGCCGATCCCCGACAAGGGCGCGGTGCTCACCCAGCTCAGCCTGTGGTGGTTCGAGCAGCTCCAGGACCTGGTGCCCAACCACGTCGTCTCCACGGACGTGCCGGGTGAGGTCGCCGGGCGGGCCGTGCTCGTGGAGCGGCTCGACATGGTGCCGGTGGAGTGCATCGGCCGGGCCTACCTCACCGGGGGCGGGCTGGAGGAGTATCGCGCCGCCGGATCGGTGTGCGGCGTCGCGCTCCCCGAGGGGCTCACCGACGGCTCCGAGCTGCCGTCGCCGATCTTCACCCCCACCACCAAGGCCCCGGTGGGCGAGCACGACCAGCCCATGACCTATGCCGAGGTCGAGGCGCAGGTGGGGGCTCCCCTCGCGGCGCGCCTGCGGGACCTGACCACGCGGATCCTGGCCCGGGGCAACGACATCGCCCGCGAGCGCGGCATCCTGCTCGCCGACACCAAGGTGGAGTACGGCCTGCGGCCGGTCGAGGGCGGCGAGCCCGAGGTCGTCCTGGCCGACGAGGTGCTGACGCCGGACTCGAGCCGCTTCTGGCCTGCGGCGTCCTGGCGCCCGGGCAGCGCGCAGGAGTCGTACGACAAGCAGTACGTCCGCGACTGGCTGACCTCGGACCGGTCCGGCTGGGACCGCCGCTCGGGGGAGCAGCCGCCGGCGCTGCCCGCGGAGGTCATCGAGCGCACCCGCGCCAAGTACGTCGAGGCCTACGAGGCGCTCACGGGCCGGACCTTCTCCGCCTGAACGACTCGGTGCGGTGCGGCGGGTCCCGCCGACGGGACCCGCCGCACCGCACCGTGGCCATGGTCGCTGCTCGTGCTCCGGCCTGGGGGAAGGCGGGGGCGGAAGGTGGGCGCGGTTCTGGGAGTTGGACGCAATCTGTCACCTGAATCCATCTCCGATGCCACGCTGTGCCCCTGGCCGTTACCAGAATGGTGATGCGTCGTCCGTGCGGGTGTACGACTCGCGCTCGGATAACACTCTGTGCTGACTGCTGAGTAGGCTCAGGCACGCGCCCGGCCCGGGCCGTCCCTGCAGATGGCGGTCAACGCGCGTTGCCGGGAGCGTCACACCAGATCACGGGAGTCCCAACATGTCGGTGCAGTCCGCCGTCCAGCCCACGGGTGCCGAGCATCACTTCGGCGTCGACGAGCTGTTCTTCTCGACGACCGACCGCAAGGGTGTCATCGAGCAGGCCAACTCGACCTTCGTGCGGTTGTCGCACTACACGCACGAGGAGCTGGTCGGGTCTCCCCACAACATCGTCCGGCACCCCGACATGCCCGGCGGCGCCTTCAAGCTCGTCTGGGACGAGCTCCTGGCCGGACGACCGGCCTGCGCCTACGTGAACAACCTCGCCAAGGACGGCGGCAGCTACTGGGTCTTCGCGACCCTGCTGCCGCTCGGCGAGGGCTTCCTGTCGGTCCGGATGCGTCCGCTGGCCAAGGACTTCTGGGACGCCTCGCGCAACCTCTACCACTTCGCCAACCCGGCCGAGCGGCGGGCCCGCGAGGAGGGTGCCTCCCGCCACGACGCCGCCGTCAAGGGCGCCGAGACGCTGGCCCACGGGCTGTCCTCCCTCGGGATCCCCTCCTTCGAGGCCTTCACCCGGACCACCCTGCCCGCGGAGATGGCGCAGCACGCGCTCTACAGCGAGGGCCTGCCCCAGCGTCCGGAGGCCACCGGGCCCCTGGCGGACATCCTCGAGTGCATGCACGCCCTCGACGACGAGACCGCCCTGCTGGTCGACCAGCTCGACGAGTACGCCGCCGTGGCCGGTGAGCTCCGGGCCACCGCGGCCACCGCCACCCCCACCATCGAGCGCCTTGCCTCCGTGATGCGCTCGGCCCGGGAGGGTGCCGCCTCCGTCAGCGAGCAGGCACCGGAGCTGGTCACCCTCGCCGAGGAGATGGGTGAGCGGGCCGGCTCGGCCTCCGGCGAGCTCACCGAGCTCTCCCCGCGGCTCAGCTCCCTGGAGGACCAGGTCGGGCGGATGCGGCTGCGCATCGCCCTGCTGCGGCTGCACAACATCATGGTGGGCACCTTCGCCGCCGAGCTGATCGACGGCAACCGGCCCACCGAGGACATCAGGGACACCCGCGAGTCGATGCGGCTGCTGTGCGAGGCGCTCGGGGAGGGCGCCCAGGCCGTGGCGACCGACGTGCGGGAGGTGCGCGAGCAGATGGGCGTGGTGCCGGACCAGATCCGGGCTGCCGTGCGCGAGGTCGACCGCTTCCGTCGCCCGCTCTACAAGTGGCAGGACATGTGCGCCGAGAGCGGTGTCACCGACCAGATGGCCGAGGCCACCGCGTCCATGGAGGCCCAGACCCAGCAGGGCTTCAGCGAGCTCGAGCAGCTCTCGTCGCTCGCGGCGCGCCTGCGGCTGCTGGACATCCCCTTCGACGAGCAGGCGATCCGCGGAGACATCGACGCGATCCGCGCGGACCTGGCCCAGGGCTGACGGCTTCTCGGCATACCGCCGGCACGCGGGGGCTCACCCCGCCAGGACGATGCGACCCGCCCCGGATATCCTCGGGGCATGGGTCGCATCGTCGTCAACGCCATGCCCACCGCCGAGAGCCCCGAGGGGCGCGCCCGCGCCGTTGACCAGGGCTTCGCGGAGTTCACCCGGGTGCGGGAGGGCAAGCGCCTGCTGCTGAGCGTGGAGGGCCCGGTCACCGAGGCGCACCTGGCCCGGGCCCGTGAGCTCGGCGCCCGGCTCGTGGGGGAGGGCTACGAGGTCACCGGGGTCCACGGCGAGGGCTCCACCGTCGTGGTCGGGTCGATGGACGAGTGGGACGAGGTCTACGCCGAGGGCATCGGCGCCATCGCACCCATCCCGACCGGCGCCGGCGAGCACGTCGGGCGCCGGCACGGCCACGCGGACGTCGCCCTGGACCAGCGGGTCGAGGGCTTCGGCACCGGCGTCTACACGGGCGAGGACGACTGACCGGGCTCCGGTAGCCTGAGAGCGCTCCCACGCGCCTTTCTCAGGAGAAGCCATGACCTCGCACGACCTCGTGCTCACCGTCGTCGAGGGTGGTCGGGCCCTCTCCGACTTCCGTGCCGCCGCCCTGCTCACCCGGGTGCAGGCCGCCGTTCCCCAGGTGTCGGGGCTGGAGACCCGCTTCGTGCACTGGGTGGCGAGCGAGAGCGAGCTGACCGCGGCGCAGCGGCAGACCCTGGAGCAGCTGCTGACGTATGGCGACCCGGTGGTCCCGGGCCCCGGCGACGGCACCCTGGTGGTCGTCGCACCTCGGCTGGGCACGGTGTCGCCCTGGGCCTCCAAGGCCACCGACATCGCCCACTCCTGCGGGTTGGACGTGCACCGCGTGGAGCGGGTCCTCGAGGTGCGGCTGCGGGCCCCCGAGGAGCTGTCGGCCCAGGACTGGGTGCGTGCCGCGGCGGTGCTGCACGACCGGATGACCGAGACGGTGATGGCCTCCCGCGACGAGGTGACCGGGCTGTTCGCCGAGCGCGAGGCCGAGCCGATGGAGCACGTCGACGTGCTCGCCCGCGGCGCCGAGGCGCTGCGCGAGGCCGACGCACGCTTCGGGCTGGCCCTGTCCGACGACGAGATCGACTACCTCGTCGACGCGTTCACCGGGCTGCGGCGCAATCCCACCGACGTCGAGCTGATGATGTTCGCGCAGGCCAACTCCGAGCACTGCCGCCACAAGATCTTCAACGCCGACTTCGTCATCGACGGCGAGCCGCAGACCCGGTCGATGTTCGCGATGATCCGACGCACCGAGGAGGTCAACGGCCAGGGCACGATCGTGGCCTACAAGGACAACGCCTCGATCATGGCGGGCGGGCGGCGCACCCGCTGGCTGCCGGGCGAGCACGACCTCCCCTCGGCCTACGGCCCGGTCGAGGAGGACGTGCACGTCCTGATGAAGGTCGAGACCCACAACCACCCGACGGCGATCTCGCCGTTCCCCGGGGCGGCGACGGGCGCGGGCGGCGAGATCCGCGACGAGGGGGCGACCGGTCGCGGGTCGGCGCCCAAGGCCGGGCTGAGCGGCTTTGCGGTGAGCAACTTGCGGCTGCCCGGCACCCAGGAGCCCTGGGAGCGCGAGGATCTCGGGGCGCCGGAGCACCTGGCCAGCCCGCTGCAGATCATGGTCGAGGGACCGATCGGGGCGGCGGCGTTCAACAACGAGTTCGGGCGGCCGGCGCTGGGCGGCTTCTTCCGGGTCTACGAGCAGACCGTCGACGGGGTGCGGCGCGGCTACCACAAGCCGATCATGAGCGCCGGGGGCCTGGGCACGATCTCGGCCTCGCAGACCGAGAAGGTGCGGTTCCCGGCCGGCACCCTGCTCGTCCAGCTGGGCGGTCCGGGCATGCGGATCGGCATGGGCGGCGGCGCGGCATCCTCGCTGGCCGCCGGGGCCAACGCCGCCGAGCTGGACTTCGACTCGGTGCAGCGCGGCAACCCCGAGATCGAGCGTCGCGCGCAGGAGGTCATCACCCACTGCTGGGCGCTCGGCGAGGGCAACCCGATCCTGGCGATCCACGACGTGGGGGCGGGCGGTCTGTCCAACGCCTTCCCCGAGCTGGTGGACGACGCCGGCCTGGGCGCGCGCTTCGACCTCGCGGCGGTGCCGCTGGAGGAGAGCGGCCTGGCGCCCAAGGAGATCTGGTGCAACGAGTCGCAGGAGCGCTACGTGCTCGCGATCGCGCCGGAGTCGCTGCCCCTGCTCACCGCGCTCGCGGACCGGGAGCGGTGCCCCTGCGCCGTGGTCGGCGTCGCCACCGACGAGGGCCGCCTGGTGCTCTCGGACGACCGGGTGGGCGAGCCGCTCGCGCAGGACCCGGCCGACCGGCCGATCGACCTGCCGATGGAGGTGCTGCTCGGCAAGCCGCCGCGGATGACCCGCGACGTGACGCGCGTGGCCCGTCAGGGCGACCCGCTCGACGTCGAGGCGCTGGACGTGCGAGAGGCGGCGTATGCCGTGCTGCGCCACCCCACGGTCGCGTCCAAGCGCTTCCTCGTCACCATCGGCGACCGCACCGTCGGCGGTCTCACCCACCGCGACCAGATGGTGGGGCCCTGGCAGGTGCCGGTGGCCGACGTGGCCGTGACCCTGGGCGACCTCGTGGGTCTCGCCGGCGAGGCGATGGCCTCCGGCGAGCGGATGCCGCTGGCCGCCGTCGACGCCCCCGCGTCCGGGCGGATGGCGGTGGCGGAGGCGATCACCAACCTGCTGGCCGCCCCCGTCTCCCTGCCCGGGGTCAAGCTCTCCTGCAACTGGATGGCCGCCTGCGGCGAGGAGGGCGAGGACGCCGCGCTCTACGACACCGTCGCGGCCGTCGCCCTGGAGCTGTGCCCGGCCCTCGGGATCGGCGTGCCCGTCGGCAAGGACTCGCTGTCGATGCGCACCCGGTGGACCGGTCCGGCCGGCGAGGCCCGGCAGGTCACCTCGCCGGTGTCCCTCGTCGTCACCGCCTTCGCCTCGACGGAGGACGTGCGCGGCACCCTCACCCCGCAGCTGCGACCCGACTCGGCCCTGGTGCTCGTCGACCTCGGCGCCGGCCGCGACCGGCTCGGCGGCTCCATGCTGGCCCAGGTCAGCGGCGCCTTCGGCGAGACCGTGCCGGACCTCGACGACCCGGCGCGGCTCGTCGCGCTGGCCGCCGCCCTCGACGAGCTGCGGGCCGCGGGTCTGGTCACCAGCTATCACGACCGCTCCGACGGCGGGCTGTGGGCCACGGCCTGCGAGATGGCCTTCGCCGGGGCCGTCGGCCTGGAGCTCGAGGTGCCCTCCGTGCCGGCGCTGTTCGCCGAGGAGCTGGGTGTCGTGCTCGGCTGCGCCGTCGACGACGCCGGGCGCGTCCTGGAGATCCTGCACGCCCACGGGCTCGGCGAGCTGTCCCGCGTCGCCGGTCGCACGACCGACGACGCCCAGGTCCGCGTCCTGCAGACCCCGGACCGCCGCCCCCTGCTCGACGAGCCGCTGCGCGACCTGGCCCAGGCCTGGGACGAGGTGTCCTGGCGCATCTGCCGGCTGCGGGACAACCCCGACTGCGCGGACGAGGAGCACGCCACGGTGGGAGCCGCCCCGTCCCCGCTGTCGGTGACGCTGACCTTCGACCCGGCGCAGGACGTCGCGGCGCCATACCTCTCGCGAGGGGCACGGCCCAAGGTCGCCGTCCTGCGCGAGCAGGGCGTCAACTCCCACGTGGAGACGGCCTTCGCCTTCGACCGGGCGGGCTTCGAGGCGCACGACGTGCACATGACCGACCTGCAGAGCGGGCGGGCGCACCTGGGTGACTTCGCGGGCTTCGTGGCCTGCGGAGGCTTCTCGTACGGCGACACCCTCGGCGCCGGTGCCGGGTGGGCCCGGTCGGTGATCTTCGACCCGCGACTGGAGACGCAGTTCCGCGAGTTCTTCGAGCGGGCAGATACCTTCGGGCTCGGGATCTGCAACGGCTGCCAGATGTTCGGCGAGCTCGCGCCGATGATCCCGGGCGCCGAGGCCTGGCCGCGGTGGACGCGCAACCGCTCCGAGCAGTTCGAGGCGCGGCTGTCCCAGGTCGAGGTGGTGGAGTCGCCGTCGATCTTCTTCGGCGGTATGGCGGGCTCGCGCCTGCCCATCGCCGTCGCCCACGGGGAGGGTCGCGCCGACTTCTCGCGGCAGGGCTCGCTCGCCGACGTGACCCGGGCCATGCGGTTCGTCGACCACGCGGGGGCGCCGGCGATGGGCTACCCGGCCAATCCCAACGGGTCCCCCGACGGACTGACCGCGGTCACCACGGCGGACGGTCGGTTCACCGCGATGATGCCGCACCCCGAGCGGGTGCAGCGCAACGTGCAGCTGTCGTGGACCGACGGTCCGGTCGAGCAGGAGAGCCCCTGGCTGCGGATGTTCCGCAACGCCCGCGCCGTCGTCGGCTGAGCGGCGAGCTGGTCCGGACGCCGGCGGCCGACGACGTCGGTCGGCGTGCCACGAGTCGGGGCCCGCCCTCCTCGGTGGGCCGCGGCTCGTGGGCGGTGATGGTCCAGCCGTCGGTGCCCTCGCCGGCCACCTAGAGGCGCGGACGCGTGCCCAGCCGGTCCTGGAGGAAACCGGTGATCTCGGCCATGGCCTGGGGTGCGCCGCGGCAGACCCCGGGGAAGGACAGGTAGCCGTGCGGCATCCCGACGTAGGTCGTCTCCCGCACGGGGACACCAGCCTGGCGCAGCAGCGCGGCGTAGCGCAGGCC
This sequence comes from Arsenicicoccus dermatophilus, assembly GCF_022568795.1. NCBI lineage: Bacteria > Bacillati > Actinomycetota > Actinomycetes > Micrococcales > Intrasporangiaceae > Arsenicicoccus > Arsenicicoccus dermatophilus. The sequence continues at coordinate 461,366 of NZ_JAKZHU010000001.1, forward strand.
GTCGTCGCGCAGCGGGTCGTGCTCGGCCACCTGCACCAGCGCCGGGGGCAGGCCCCGGTGGTCGGCGGCGCGGGCTGGCGAGGCGTAGGGATGGGTGCGGTCCTGCTCGCGCGGGACGTAGAGGTCGCGGTAGACCAGTGCCTCGCGCTGGTCGAGGATCGGGGCGTGGGCGTCGTCGACCATGGACCGGGTCTCGGAGTCCAGGTCGGTCGAGGGGTAGACCAGCACCTGCGCGGCGATCGCCGGCCCGGAGCGGTCACGGGCCATGAGGGTGAGCACGGCGGCAAGGTTGCCCCCGGCGCTGTCGCCGATCACGGCGAGCCGGGTCGGGTCGGCGCCCCACTCGGCGGCGCGGGTGACCGCGGCGAGCAGCGCGGCGTAGCAGTCCTCGGCGGCGACGGGCCAGCGGTGCGTGGGGGCGAGGCGGTAGTCGACCGATATCACGACCGCGCCGACACCGGTGGCGACCGAGCTGCCGATCCAGTCGTAGCCGTCCAGGTCGCCGGCCACCCACCCGCCGCCGTGGACGAGCAGCACCAGGGGCAGGGTGCCGTCGCGGTCAGGGCGGTAGACCCGCACAGGCACCTGATGGTCACCGGCCGGTATGGCGATGTCGGTCACCGTCACCGCGGGCAGCAGGCCGCCGAAGAGGCGGTCCGTCAGCGGGTGGTGACCCGGGCCGAGCCCCTGTCGGGCGATGACCTGCTCAGGCGTGGACCGGCTGACCGACACGGTCCGCAGCGCCGCCCCGAGCAACCGGACCCGCAGGTCCAGCCGGGTCATTCGGTGGGCGTCGGCGCGTCGGCGGTGCCCGTGGCGTCGGCCGCGGCGGGGAGCACCCGCTCGATGTCGGTGCGCAGCTCCCCGGGCGCCGTGGTGGGGGCGTAGCGCTCGACGACGCGGCCCTGCGGGTCCACGAGGAACTTGGTGAAGTTCCACTTCACGGCGTCGCCGAGCAGGCCGCCGCGCTCGGAGCGCAGCCAGCGCCACAGCGGGTGGGCGTCCTTGCCGTTGACGTCGACCTTGGCGAACATCGGGAAGGTCACCCCGTAGTTGCGGGTGCAGAACTCACCGATCTCGTCGGCGTCGCCGGGCTCCTGGTGGGCGAACTGGTCGCACGGGAAGCCGAGGACGACCAGGCCGCGGTCGGCGTAGGCGTCGTAGAGCTCCTGCAGGCCCTGGTACTGCGGGGTGAGCCCGCACCTGCTGGCCGTGTTGACGACCAGGACGGCCTGGCCGGCGTAGTCGCCGAGGTCGCGGTCCTCACCGGTCAGGGTGGTGGCGTGGAAGTCGTGCAGCGTGGTCATCTCGGGTCCTCCCGGGGTGGTGGCTGTGGTGCGGTGGTTGGTGGGTTGGTGGGTCGGGCTCGTCAGGCGGTCGCCCCGCGGGGTCGGGAGGCGGACTCGACGAGCCGGTGGGCGAGGTCGCGCAGGGTCGTCAGCTCCGCCAGGGTCAGGTCGACGGACCCGGCCAGGCACTCCTGCACCTCGCCGGCTCGCGCGCGCAGGCCCCGGCCCTCGTCGGTGAGGCGGATGTGGACCTGGCGCCCGTCGTGACCCTGGCGCCGACGGGTGATGGCGCCGCGGGTCTCCAGCCGCCGCAGCAGCGGGGAGAGGGTGCCGCTGTCGAGCCGGAGCCGATCACCGAGGTCGCGGACGGTCACGTCGTCCTGCTCCCACAGTGCCAGCAGGACCAGCCACTGCGGGTAGGTCAGGTCGAGGTCGGCCAGCACGGGGCGGTAGGCGGCCTGGGTGGCGCGCGCCGCGGCGTACAGCGCGAAGCAGAGCTGGTGGTCCAGGGTCAGGTCGGGGGTCACGGGATAAAGATTGCACGCGATTGAGTTGTGTGCAACCTATATGGCGACCTGCCGCCCGGCCGGAGGCCGACCGGGCCGCCGCCCGTCAACGCAGCCGCCAGCTCCCGAGCGACGGGGGCGCCGGGGAGCGGCCCACCGCGGGGTCACCGCCGAGCGCCGGGTCCACGTCGGCGTCGCGCAGCAACCGCACCGACCGCACCCGGCGGGCCAGCTCGGCGCCGGAGCGGACGCCGGTGGGGAAGGGGGACCGCGCCACCCGTCGCCGGACCTCGTCCAGGTCCAGCGGTGATGCGGAGGCCACCAGCACCGCGTTGCCGAACCTGCGCCCCTTGAGCACGTCGTGGGTCGCGAGCACGCACTGCTGCCCGAGCCCGGCGGCCGACGCTCCCGCAGCCACCGCCGCGACGTAGCGGCCCGCGGGCTCGTCGGCGAGGTTGAGCAGGACCACGCCCGAGGAGGAGAGCACCCGGGCCACGTCGGACAGGAACTCCACGGTCCCCAGGTCGGCGGGCACCCGCCCGTCGGCATACGCATCGACCACGACGACGTCGGCCGACCCGTCGCGCAGCGCCGCCACCCCGGACCGCCCGTCGACCGGGCGCACCCGGATCCGGTGCCGTCGGGGGAGGGGCAGCTCGCGGCGCACCACCTCGGTGAGCTCGGCGTCCGGCTCGAGGACGATCTGCGGCGATCCCGGCCGGGTGGCCTCGACGTAGCGCGCCAGGGACAGCCCGGCCCCACCGACGTGGGTGACGCCGAGCGGCCCGGGCGGCAGCGCGTCCAGGACGCACGCGAAGTGCTGCACGTACTCGAAGGCCAGCACCGTCGGGTCGTCCAGGTCGACGAAGGACTGGGGGTGCCCGTCGCGCATCACGGTGGCGGCGCGTCCGACCCGTCCGTCCAGCCAGTCCAGCCGGATGCCGAGAACGCCCTCCTCGTCGCTCACGGCTCCAGCAGGACCTTGATCGCCCGCCGCTCGTCCATCGCGCGATAGCCCTCGGCCACCTGGTCCAGCGGCAGGGTGAGGTCGAAGACGCGGCCCGGGTCGATGGCGCCGGAGAGCACCCGCCCGAGCAGGTCGGGCAGGTAGCGCCGGACCGGGGCCATGCCGCCGGCGAGGGAGACGTTCTTGCGGAACATCCGCTCCATCGGCGCCTCCCCGCCGTGCGGCACCCCGACGAAGCCGACCTGCCCGCCGGGCCGCGCCGAGGCGAAGGCCTGGGCCATCGAGTCCTTGGTGCCGACGCACTCGAGCACGTGGTGCGCCCCGTGGCCTCCGGTGAGCTCACGCACCCGCTCGGCTCCCTCGTCGCCGCGCTCCTCGACCACGTCGGTCGCGCCGAAGGCCCGCGCCACCTCCTGGCGCGAGGCGTGCCGGGACATGGCGATGATCCGGGAGGCGCCCAGCTCGCGGGCGGCGAGCACCGCGCACAGGCCGACGGCGCCGTCACCCACGACGGCCACCGTGCCGCCGTCGCGCACCCCGGCGGACACGGCCGCGTGCCAGCCGGTGGCCATCACGTCGGACAGGGTGAGCAGGGACGGCAGCAGCTCCTCGGAGGGCCGCTCGGGGGTGGCCACGAGGGTGCCGTCGGCCAGGGGGACGCGCAGCAGCTCGGCCTGGCAGCCACCGACGGGCCGGCCCTGGCGGTCGGGGGATCCGTAGTAGCCCACCTGCTCGCAGGCACTGTGCATGCCCTCGCGGCAGATCTCGCAGGTGTTGTCGGAGTAGGTGAACCCGCCCACGACGAACTGGCCGACGGACACGGTGGCCACGTCGGACCCGACCTTCTCGACCACCCCGACGTACTCGTGCCCGATCGGGTGGGGCTCGTCGGTGGGGTTGACCCCACGATAGGGCCACAGGTCGGAGCCGCAGATGCAGGACCGCACCACGCGCACGACCGCGTCGGTGGGGGCGAGCACGGCGGGGTCGGGTGCCTGCTCGAGGCGGATGTCTCGCGGGGCGTGGATCATCGTGGCGCGCATGCCCTCATGGTTCCACGCAGGGTCTGCCGGTGCCCGTCCTGACCACGGGCGAACCCCTCGGCCCGCCACGGCAGGGGACAGCAGCGGCCGTATGCCGCGGCCTGCGGCCAGAGTCCCGGCACGCCCGCTCGTCTGACAGGATCGGACCCATGCCTCCCCGCCGCCGCATCCCCGTCGCCCAGGGCCGCGAGGCGCTGGTCCGGTGGCTCGCCGGGCCCGATGCCGCCGACCGCTCCACCACCGCCACCGCGGTGCGCCACCTGCTGGAGGAGCTGGAGCAGCGGCACCCCGGCCGCAGCCTGGAGGTGCGGGTGCCGCCCTTCGGGGCGGTGCAGTGCGTCGAGGGTCCGGTGCACACGCGCGGCACCCCGCCGAGCGTGGTGGAGACCGACGCGGCGACCTGGCTACGGGTGGCGACCGGCGCCCTGGCCTGGGACGACGCGGTGGCCGGGGGGCTGGTGCGGGCGAGCGGCCAGCGCTCGGCGATCGGCTCGCTGCTGCCCCTGGTCCCCCCCCCGTCGATCCCCCGGGAGGGTTGAGATGACCACCGTCGGCACGGACGCCGCCGAGACCGCTGCTGCCGGGACGCACCCGGCGACGCACGCCGGCGAGGCGCCGCCCCGCCCCGGCATACGCCTGGGTCTGACGATCCTGCCCGAGCACCGCTGGCGCGACGCCGAGCCGCGGTGGCGGGCAGCCGACGACATGGGCTGGGACCACCTGTGGACCTACGACCACCTCACCTGGTCGGGCCTGCCGGACGCGCCGTGGTTCTCCACCGTGTCCACGCTGACCGCCGCGGCGCTGGTGACCTCGCGGGCTCGGCTGGGGACTTTCGTGGCGAGCCCGAACTTCCGCCACCCGGGCGCCTTCGTGCGCGACGTGCTGTCTCTCGACGACGTGTCCGAGGGCCGGCTGCTGCTCGGCCTGGGCACGGGCGGCGAGCTGGACTCCCGCAAGCTCGGTGGGCCCGAGCTCACCGTGCGGCAGCGGGTCGACCGCTTCGAGGAGTTCGCGCGGCTGCTCGACCGGCTGCTGCGGGAGGATCACGTCGACCACCGGGGCACGTACTTCACGTGCGTGGACGTGCGCACCCTCCCGGTGCCTGCTTGCCGGCCACCCTTCGTCATGGCGGGCAACGGGCCACGCGCCCAGCGCCTGGCCGTGGAGCTCGGGGACGCCTGGGTGACGACGGGGCTGCACGGGGACGACGAGGATGCCTGGTGGCGCAGCCTGCGCGAGCTCTCGGGCCGCCTGGACGAGCTCGCCCCGCCCGCGGGCTTCCGTCGCTACGTCCACGCCGACCCGGCGCACCGCTTCGCGCTGGAGTCGGCCGACCGCTTCGAGGACGTCGTGGGCCGGCTCGGCGCGCTGGGCTTCACCGACGTCATCACCCACTGGCCGCGGCCCGAAGGACCCTGTGCGGGGGACGAGCGGGTCCTCGCGCAGGTGGCCTCCCGGCTGCTCGGCCGCTGAGCGAGCCCGCCCAGCCGGCCGTCCCTCGGTAGACTGCCTGCCGTGACCGACCCCGCGCCTCGCCCCCGTCGGGGCCAGCCCAGCTTCTCCCGCTTCATCATCACCGGGGCCGTGCTGGGGGTGATCCTCGCCACTGGTCTGGCGATGATCTCCGAGGCCCGGATGGACCCCTCGCACGCGACCTACGGGCTCGGACGCGTGCTCATGTACTTCGCCGTCGTCGGCGGCGGCCTGGGTGGTCTGCTGGGGGCGATCACCGCGCTGCTGCTCGACCGGCAGGGGTGACCCCTCGACGCTGTGGGACACTGGCGCCGTGGCACGAGGTGACGGTCGACTCAATCACGACATCCTTCCCGGAGAGTCCGGCCCTCAGGACGCCTGCGGCGTCTTCGGGGTCTGGGCGCCCGGCGAGGAGGTCGGCAAGCTCGCCTACTACGGGCTCTACGCGCTGCAGCACCGCGGCCAGGAGTCGGCGGGGATCGCCACCTCCGACGGCTCGCGGATGCTCGTCTACAAGGACATGGGCCTGGTCTCGCAGGTCTTCGACGAGACCTCCCTCGGCTCGCTGACCGGGCACCTGGCGATCGGGCACACGCGCTACTCCACGACCGGCGCCAGCCGCTGGGAGAACGCCCAGCCCACGCTCGGCGGCACCGAGCACCACACCATCGCGCTCGCCCACAACGGCAACCTCATCAACACCGAGGAGCTGCGCGAGGTCCTGGCCTCCCGCCACGTCGACGGCTTCGGCGACGCGGGCGGGGAGATGCGCCGTGGCAACACCACCGACACCGCCATCGTCACCTCGCTGCTCGGCAGCCGCGGCGAGGACGTCTCCCTCGAGGAGGCCGCCCTCGCGGACCTGCCCCTGATCAAGGGCGCCTACTGCTTCGTCTTCATGGACGAGCAGACCCTGTATGCCGCGCGAGACCCGCAGGGGGTCCGCCCGCTCGTCATCGGCCGCCTGGAGCGCGGCTGGGTCGTGGCCTCGGAGACGGCGGCGCTGGACATCGTGGGTGCGAGCTTCGTGCGCGAGGTGGAGCCCGGCGAGCTGGTCGTCATCGACGAGTCGGGGCTGCGGGCGCAGTCCTTCGCCGAGCCGGTCCGCAAGGGCTGCGTGTTCGAGTACGTCTACCTCGCCCGCCCGGACACCACCATCGCGGGGCGCGGGGTCCACGCCGCCCGCGTCGAGATGGGTCGCCGCCTGGCCCAGGAGCACCCGGTCGAGGCCGACATGGTGATGCCCTCGCCCGAGTCGGGGACGCCTGCGGCGATCGGGTATGCCGAGCAGTCCGGCATCGCCTACGGCCAGGGGCTGGTCAAGAACGCCTATGTCGGCCGCACCTTCATCGCTCCCTCGCAGACGATCCGGCAGCTGGGCATCCGGCTCAAGCTCAATCCCCTGCGCGAGGTCATCAAGGGCCAGCGCCTGGTGGTCGTGGACGACTCCATCGTCCGCGGCAACACCCAGCGGGCGCTGGTCCGGATGCTGCGCGAGGCCGGCGCCGCGGAGGTGCACGTCCGCATCTCCTCGCCGCCGGTGCGCTGGCCGTGCTTCTACGGCATCGACTTCGCGAGCCGCGCCGAGCTGATCGCGACCGGTCTGGACGTGGAGGCGGTGCGCCAGGCGATCGGTGCCGACAGTCTCGGATACATCAGCGAGGAGGGCATGGTGGGCGCGACCGAGCAGCCCCGCGACCGGCTGTGCACCGCGTGCTTCTCGGGGGAGTATCCCCTCGGCGTTCCCCGCGACCAGGAGAAGGTCCTGGGCACCCCGCACGAGGCCGACACCCCGCGCGGTGCCACCGTCTGAGCGATCGTCGTCCGAGAGGTCTCTCGTCGCCCAGGCCGGCGTGCACGGACCGGCCTCGGACGGCCTGCCGCCGGACGGTCCGGCGGACGAACCGTCCTCGCCGGTCGGTCGACCGGTGGGCGACCCCGAGCCCGTGCTTCCCGACATACCGATGACTGCCCCTCCGCAGAAAGGCCCCACCCATGAGCGAGCCCATCACCTATGCGTCCGCGGGCGTCGACGTCGAGGCCGGTGACCGCGCCGTCGAGCTGATGAAGGACTCGGTGCGCCGCGCCACCCGCCCGGAGGTGCTGGGCGGGCTCGGCGGCTTCGCCGGGATGTTCGACGCGTCCGCGCTGGCCGGGATGCGGCGCCCGGTGCTGGCGACCTCCACGGACGGGGTCGGCACCAAGGTCGCGATCGCCCAGGCGATGGACCGCCACGACACCATCGGCTTCGACCTGGTCGGCATGGTCGTCGACGACATCGTGGTGTGCGGGGCCGAGCCGCTGTTCATGACCGACTACATCGCCACCGGCAAGGTCGTGCCCGAGCGCATCGCCGCCATCGTGTCCGGCATCGCGGCGGCCTGCGAGCAGGCGGGGGTGGCCCTCGTCGGCGGGGAGACCGCCGAGCATCCGGGCCTGCTCGACCCGGACGAGTACGACTGCGCCGGGGCGGCCACCGGGGTGGTGGAGCACGACGAGGTGCTCGGACCCCAGCGGGTCCGCGCGGGCGACGTCGTCCTCGGGATGGCGAGCTCCGGCCTGCACTCCAACGGCTACTCCCTGGTGCGCCGGGTCTTCTCGGCCGCCGGGTGGGACTACGAGCGGCCCGTGGCCGAGCTCGGCGCGACGCTGGGGGAGTCGCTGCTGACGCCCACCCGGGTCTACTCCCGCGACCTGCTGGCGCTGATCCGCGCCGAGGGCGTCGACATCCACGCCCTCTCCCACGTCACCGGTGGCGGGCTGGCCGCCAACCTCGCCCGGGTCCTGCCGCAGGGCGTCCTGGCGACCCTGGACCGCTCGACCTGGACGCCGGCGCCGATCTTCGAGCTCGTGCAGCGCCTCGGGCAGGTGCCGCAGGCCGACCTGGAGCGCACCCTCAACATGGGCGTGGGCTTCGTCGCGGTGCTGCCCGAGGAGTCGGTCGACCGCGCGCTGGCGGTGTGCGCCGAGCGTGACCTGCCGGCGTGGGTGATGGGCCGGGTCGCGGACCGGGGGAGCGTCACGCCTGCCGAGGGCCACGAGGTCGTGCACGGTGCCAAGGGGGTGGACGGCGGCGCCGTCCAGCTCCTCGGGGCGTATGCCGGCTGACGAGCGCCGACGGTCGCGACGCTCGCCAGGCACGACAGTGGGGAGGGCGTCACCCGCGGGTGACGCCCTCCCCACTGTCGTCGAGGCGAAGGGATCGCGACCTCCGAGGCCGGAGATCGCTGGCCCGAGGCCGCGATCGGTCAGGCATCGGGACGGGCGTCAGCGCCCGCTGGCTGCCCAGCCGTCGTAGTCGTCGTAGTCGTCCTCGTCGTCCTGCGTGGTGCGGGTCTCGCCCGACTCACGCTGCGACGATGCGTGCAGTTCTCGCTCAAGAGCACTCAGATCGGTGTCGGGAGTGAAGTACTTCAGCTCCCGGGCGACCTTTGTCTGCTTGGCCTTGGCCCGGCCGCGCCCCATGGCGTGACCCCCTCGCGCGTCTGCCGGAGCAGCATCGCCGGCCGCGACTGACGTCGTGGCGAGCGGAGCGACCCCGGGAATCTCGTGTCTTCGTGAGGGACACGGTACATGCTGCGAAGGTCTGGTGCGCAGCCGCGCCGAGGGATGGAGTGGCGCTTGAATACTCTGAGTGACAAGTGGCGGCTATCTGGCAGTGATGCCGAGCGCACTAGTTACCCCCATATGGGGGTAAGATTACACAAACATCGCTCATACGTTACATTCAGTAGTAGCGTTTCGAGTCAAAGGGACGCTTCGTACCTGTCTTCGACTACTGAGAGTGACTTGGTAACGGAGTGGCCGGAGAGTCCACACGACGGGGACGCACGTCCCCCAGAGCACGGGGAGTACACATGCCGCAGCGCGATCAGGACGGCGAGAAGCTGCTGACGCCGGCCGAGGTGGCCGAGCTCTTCCGGGTGGACCCCAAGACGGTCACCCGGTGGGCCAAGGCCGGCAAGCTCAACTCGATCCGCACCCTGGGCGGGCACCGCAGGTACCGGGAGACGGAGATCCGCGCGCTCCTCGAGGGGGTCGGGGAGGGCACCCGACTCGCCCACTGACCCCACCTTATGGCGCCTCGGTTATCAGTGATCAACTGATAGCCGAGGCGCTCTTGGCTACACTTGCGGACATGTCAGGGCAGCAGTCCGGGGCCGCGCTCCTCGACGACGCGTACGTCATGCTCGGCGACCTCGTGCGGTCCCGCGCGGCCGGCGACCGGATGGCCCTGCACGAGACGGTGGTGCGGGCGCTGGCGCGGACCGAGGCCCTGGTGCCGGCCGTGATGGCGCCGACGGTGACGGTGGGGGACGAGTTCCAGGGGGTCTACGCGACGGCGGGCGATGCGGTCCTGGCGTCCCTGGTCGTGCGGCTGCTGCTGCTCCCCGACGTGGACGCGCGGTGCGGCCTCGGGCGCGGGCGGGTGCAGGTCCTGGACGGCACACGCACCCCACCGCTGCAGGACGGCCCGGCGTGGTGGGCCGCGCGCCAGGCGATCGAGGAGGCCGAGCGGCGGGGCGCGCGGCCGGCGACCCGGTCCTGCCGCAGCTGGTATGCCCACGGGCCGGGAGCGTCCGCGGACGGCGAAGCCGGCATACGGGCCGTGCTCGTGCTGCGGGACGAGGTCGTGGCCGCGCTCGACGATCGCGCCAGGAGGGTGCTCCTGGGGGGTCTGTCGGACCTGACCCAGACAATGATCGCGAAGCAGGAGGGCATCACCCAGTCCGCCGTGTCCCAGATCGTCTCCCGGGGCGGGCTGGCTGCGGTGATCGAGGCCCATCGCCTGCTGCGGGAGGCCGACCGGCCTGCCTGACCCGACCGTGGGGAGCGCTCGTGACCTTCCTCGCCATGTGGCTGCTCGCGGCCGGTCTCGGTGACCTCCTGCGCCCGGGGGCGGAGCTGGACCCCCACCGGCGCTGGTGGTGGCCCGCCGCCCTGGGCGTGCCGGTGCTCCTCGTGGTCTGGCTGCTCGCGGGGATCGACGGTGGGCTGCGCCTGGTGGCCCTGCCCCTGATGGCCGCCCTGCTCGTCGGCTGGGCGCACACCTCCACCGCGGCCGTCGCGGCGGGGGCGGGGGAGGAGTCGTCCGCCCACCCGGCCGACCCGCACCGGCCCGCGGCCCTCGCGGTGCTCCTCGTGACCGTCGTCGTCGGCTTCGCCGTGGCCGGCCTGGACCCGGCCGTGGCCGGCCCTCTCGCCCGGTGGTGGCGCGGGCTGGGGCTGGCGTCGCTCGCCACGGTGCCGCCGACGCGGGCGCTCATGGTCCTGGCCGTCGTCGTGGCGCAGGTGGGTACCGGCAACGTCGTCGTGCGGCTCGTCCTCGACGCCGCCGGAGCCCATCGGGAGCCCGGTGTCCTGCGCGGCGGGCGCTGGCTCGGCCCGATGGAGCGGCTCTTCCTCGTCGTCCTGGCCCTGGCCGGCCAGCCGACGGCGGCCGCAGTGGTGGTCGCGGCCAAGGGCCTGCTGCGGTTCCCCGAGCTGCAGGACCAGCGAGGTGCCGGACAGCGGATCGACACGGTGACCGAGTACTTCCTCCTGGGCACCTTCACCTCCTGGCTCGTCGCTCTGGGATCGGTGCTGCTCACCCTCCGATGACAGGGCGGGTGTGGCGCAGAATCACCAGCGAGGTTTGTGACAATGACCCCATGAGTGCAGACACGGTGCTGGCGGGACGCTATCGACTGGACCGCTCCATCGGTCGCGGCGGCATGGGACAGGTGTGGTCGGCGCACGACCTGCGACTGCAGCGGCAGGTCGCGGTCAAGACCGTCGACCTGGCCGCGGCCGGCGACGACGTAGCGGCGGCCCGCTTCCAGCAGGAGGCCCAGGCGACCGCCGCCCTGTCCCACCCCAACATCGTCACGATCTTCGACAACGGGATGGACGGCACCACGGCCTTCCTCGTGATGGAGCTGCTCGCCGGACCGAGCCTGGAGGAGCTGGTCCAGGACGAGGGCCCTCTGCCGGTGGACCAGGCGCTGGAGCATGCCCAGGACACCGCCTCGGCGCTCGGGGCCGCCCATCGGGCCGGGATCGTGCACCGCGACATCAAGCCGAGCAACCTCATGCTCGACGCCCGCGGGGCGCTCAAGATCGTGGACTTCGGCATCGCCCGCCTGGACCAGGCGCGCACCAGCCGACTCACCGCCACGGCCATGGTCATCGGCAGTGCCCCCTACCTGTCGCCCGAGCAGGCGACGGGCGGGATCGCGAGCCCGCAGAGCGACCTGTACTCCCTCGGGTGCGTGCTCATGGCGCTGCTGACGGGAGAGCCGCCGTTCGAGGGCGAGCATGCCCTGGCGATCCTGCACCAGCACCTCAGTGCGACCCCGCCGCGTCCCTCCGACCTGCGCCCCGGCGTCCCGGCCGCCGTCGACGACCTGGTCGCCCAGCTGCTCGCCAAGCGCCCCGAGGAGCGCCCCGCCAGCGCCGGTGACGTGGCTGCCCGGATCGCGGCCATCCGCCGAGGTGTGGCCCCCCGGACCACGGTGCTGCCGCAGGCCGGCGCAGCCGCGGCCACGACCGTGCTGCCCCCCTCGGCCGGTGCCGGAGGCGCCCCGGTCCGCCCTCCCACGACCGGCGCGGCGCAGGTTGCGGGGCCGGTGACGGTTCCCGCCACGCACCCCACGACCGGCGCCACGCCGCAGCCCATGACCGGGACCGCGGGGGTCGTGCCGGAGCCGCGGCGACGTCGCGGTGGGCTGGCAGCGCTCCTGTTCGTCCTCCTGCTCCTGGCGGCGACGGTCGGGCTGCTGTGGAAGCTGGGGATCCTGTCGGGCACCGGCACCCCCGCGACGCCTGCCCCCACCACGACCCCGGTCCCGGCGGTCACCACTGCCACCACCACGACCGAGGAACCCACGCCGACGGCCACGACCACCACCCGCAGGCCCCGCCGCACCAGCCCCGCGCACACGAGGACCGCCACCACGCGGCCCACCGTGACCGTGACGGAGACGCCGAGGACTCCCACGGACACCCCCACAGACGTGAGCCCGACCCCGGATCCCACCTGGACCACCGCGGCCACCGCATCGGTCGGCGCCCTCCGCCAGGCCGTGGACGCGGCCACCCTGCCCAAGCCCTTGGAGCGCGACGTCAACAGCACCCTCGACCGGTTGTCCGGCGCGGTGGACAAGGCAGATGCGGCGGCGGCACGGGACGCGATCGGCGAGCTGGACTCGACCCTCCGCGAGGCTGCTGAGCAGGGCGTCGTCGACGACGGCACCGAGACGCTGGTGACAGGTGCGCTCAACGCCGTGAACCAGCTGCTGCCACCTGCCTGACCGACGCCGGCGGGCCGCTGCTAACCTGCGCCCATGCCTCCGGCTCGAGGGTTTCCCACGGTGGTCTTCTACGGCGACTCCATCGTCACCGGCTGGCGCGGCATCTCGGCCCCCCAGCGTCGGTGGAGCAGTCTCGTGTGCGCCGAGCTCGGCTGGCGCGAGGTCAACCTCGCCTTGGACGGGATGGGCTTCTGCCGACGTCGAGGACCACGGGACGCCGCCGGCCAGCTGACCGCCTCCACCACCGACACCACCCTGCTGGACGCTGCTGTCCGGCTCGGCCCGGACGCGGTCGTGGTGTGCCTGAGCGCCAACGACCTGGAGTACGTCGAGGCCGACGCCGACCAGGTCGAGGAGTGCGTCCGACGTGACTTCCGGGAGCTGACGATCGGACTGCCAGGAGTGCCCGTCGTGGCGGTGACCTACTTCCGCGGAACGGCCCTCGGCTGGCGCGGCCTGCGGATCATCGCCAACGTGGAGCGGGCCTGTGCCGAGTACGGCGCGATCTACGTGGATGAGTTCCGGCGCGTGGTCGACGGTGACCCCCGCCTGCTGAGCTGGGACGGCATACACCCCAACGACGCCGGGCATCGTGCGCTCGCCGACTGCATCCTGCCCACCCTGCGGGCTCTCGACCTGGACGTCGACCCCATGGCGGCCGGAGCCTGAGTCGCCGATCCCTCGCCTCTCGTCCCTCCCCCCGCGCAGGACGTGGGTGCCGGGCCAGGAGCTGGGTCGACGGCCCGCGGTCAGCTGGCTCGCGGCCCCTGCCGCTCGCCCTCGTACGACGACCGAGACCCCATGACGTGCCACACCAAGGCACCCATCGGCACGGCGACCAGACCGGCCCGGACCAGCACGACCGCGCGGCGGACCTCTGGAACGACCCTGCTCGCCAGCAGCACCGTCGTGGTCGCGATGACGGCGATGCCGAGGGCGAGCAGGAGAGCCGGAGCGCGAAGGACCGTGCGTGGAAGGCTACGTCCCGGCCCGGGGCGACCTGAGGGACCGGACCGGCTCGCCACGAGGTGGCGAGCGGGTGGCTGCAGACGAACGTGGTGACCGTGGAACGGTCGGTGTGGTCGACGGCAGGCGGGTCGAGGGGTCGACCCAGGGCGGGCGGGAGCGCACGGTGAGCATCGACGAGGGGACGGTGGCGGTGCTGCGTGAGCACAAGCGCCGGCAGGAGGCTGACCGTGCTCTGGCCGGTGCACGTCGTGTCCGCCCGTCTGGGTCACGCCGATCCCTCGATCACCCTGCGGGTCTACGCGCACGTCCTCGCGGACCAGGCCGCCGGTGCCGCGGATGCCTTCGCGCAGGCGATGGGGGGAGCCGGGCTCGTGTCAGCACAGGCTTGTGCAGTCCTGTCCCGGAGACGACGAAACCCCAGCGTCAGCATGGGGACTGACCTGGGGTTCTGGGTGGTGGCCAGGGGCGGGGTCGAACCGCCGACCTTCCGATTTTCAGTTGCAAATCAGGCTGTCCAGAACGTCCATCCTGGACGTTTGTGCAGGTCGAGCGCGTGGGCCTGTGCAGCGCTGTCGGGCCTCTCTGACCCTCTGGTTAGCAGTCTGTTAGCAGCAATGGTCGTCCTGGTCGGGGCGTCGGCCCCGCATGGCTCTCCCTGTGGGGCATCTCGTCGGGTCGGCGCGTCAGCCGTGATCGTGTCCGCGGCGGGGTGGCAAGCCCCTGGTGTCGATGGGGTGGTGTTCGCATGTGCGGGAGCACGTACCCCGGCCCTGGGTGGAGTGGGGGCTTGCTGCCCCGTGGTGGGCGCGATAGCCCGTAGGGGCCGAACCGATGGGGTGCCCCTGGTGAGTCTGTCCTCTATCTCAGAGGGGAGGCCGGGGGTTCGGGGGCGGAGCCCCTGAGTGGTGGAGACTTCTGGACGTTGAGCGGCCCTTCGGACCTGACCGGTTCCGGGGGCCGCTTCGTCATGTGTGGGCCCGGGGAGCCTGCGGTGGCCGAGCGCGAGAACGGCCGCCAGGCCGCAGCGCAGCGCCGGCCGCCGCAGGCGGACGGGCCCGCGCGCCGAAGGCGCGCCTTGAACCAGTACAGAAACTCCTCACTCAGCCCTCTGTATAGAGTTACGATGTAGGCAACTGTGCGAGCAAAGTTTGCTCGACGGAATTAGGGGGAGACGAGATGGTGGCCAGAGTTGCCCAGTGGTTTGTTAAAGATCTGAAGTCTCTAGGAGAGTCCAAAATCCCTCTGCGACGATTAGATCTCATAACCGGTCCCAATAGCTCAGGAAAAAGCAGTTTCATTCAATCGATTCTGTTCGCGACGCAAAGCATTGCCCGCGGTGTATTTCTTTTGAACGGCCCATTGGTACGCTTTGGGAGCGCCGACGATGCGATTCGTGATGGGGCTAGCTCTATGGAGTTTGGAGTGTCAGTCCCTGTTGGTTCCGACGAGAAGATGCCCGCGAAGTTTCAATGGTCACTGAAGAGCGGCGGAGACGAACTACTTCTGTCCAATCTCACGGCTTCCCTGCCAGATGAAAAAGTTTTTGAGGCAACCGATTCTTATCTTTCTCAAGCCACTCGCGCGGAGTTGATTGACAAGTTCCACGGCGACGGCGTGTTGCGTATTAAGACCATCGCCGGCAGCCGTGCGCCGGCGCGAAGTTACATCATTTTCCGAGGAATGTTACCCTCATGGATAGTTACACCCTTCAATCGTGACGAATTTCTCCAGCGTCTTTCTCGGTCAGTCGCGCGTCGAGATCGGGCAAATGATCTTAGGGATTACCTGGCCGCCTATCCCGAGATTTTTAAGAATCTTGGCTTAAGAGAGAGGCCGATGCATCTACGGCCATGGGGGATCCTGGGCGACCTTGAGTCTCTTGACGATGTCGAATATGATGAGACTTTGGAGAAAATTGCTAATCGAATAGCCGAGCAGGGTTGGGAGCCGATAAACGTATCTCAGACTTCATTCAAGCCGCTGAGCGATGGTCGCTTGGGCCGTCTTGACAACGTCCTCATATTCTTGATCTTTCTGTCCGAATCAATGTCGGACTTTGCAAGCAAAGTGAAATATTTAGGGCCGCTTCGTGACGAGCCGCGAGTTATTTCTCCGTCTGGTAGTCTTTCTCCGGCAACTCCCGTGGGCGTACGGGGCGAGTACGCCGCAGACTATCTGTCATCAGTAAAAGATCGAACCATTTCGGTAGCTAATGCTCGCGGGATCATATCCGATATGACGATTGGTGGGGCTCTTGCTGAATGGATAAGGTATTTGGAGTTAGGAGATGAGGTACGAGTCCTTGATCAGGGTAAGTTAGGAAAGGGGTTTGTACTCAAAGTTGGCGACTCTGAGCGTGATTTGACGACAATTGGAGTGGGCGCCAGTCAAATTCTTCCCGTGTTATTGCTGGTTATTGCGGCCGAACCAGGATCCCTGGTCCTCATTGAGCAACCTGAGCTCCACCTGCATCCTGCTGTTCAGAGCAGGCTCGCAGATTTTTTACTTGTTGCTCGACCTGACCTTAGAATCGTTGTGGAAACACATAGTGAATACATGGTTACTCGAGTTCGTCTTAGGGTCGCACAGAAGAGGATTGCTACCGATCAGATAGCTTTGCTGTTCGTCGAGAAGAGGGCGGATAGTTCTGTGATAAAGCATCTCGATTTCAACAGTATAGGGAGCCTATCCGAGTGGCCAGAAGGATTTTTTGACAGCCAAGAGCAGGATGGCGCGTTGATTCTCGATGCAATCTCTAAGGCCATCAAGCGAGATGGAAAACGCTCATGAATATCTTGACCGATCCTGCGCTCTTAATACCCAAAGACTCAGACGATGGCCAAGAGGCGAATAACCAAATGGATTTCTGGGTCAGCCTCGCCGGGTGGGCTGTAGACAATCGACTCAGGGTTTCAGAAAACGTTTTCGACCTAGCCACGAACTTCTATAACGAACATGGGTACCCACACGCATGGTCGATTTTCCCACGCGAGGTTAAAAATGAATGTCAACGTGCGGTTTCCTCTTTGCTGCAGAGGGTGATACCTCCCTGTAGTACTCAGGAAATTGTCCACCTGGACCCTCCCTACGATGACCAGCGTGAATTCGGCGAGGCGCTAGAGCTGGATATAGGCGCGGTGGGGAAAGAAACCGTCTTAGCGATAGCCTGCGCAGAGAGAACTTGGACGACCCTCCCCTCTGTGGCCGTGCAGTGCACAGACCTGGGTAGTCCTACGGTGACGATCGAACTCCTGCGTGCGCCCAATGAATCGTTACCTTCCGAAGAGGGTGAGCATCTTAAGTCTGAGACAAAAGGAAAGACTCTCCTCATTTTTGGGGCAAAAATAGACTCATCGAAGCTTGACAAGATTAAGCGAATCTGCGACTTCAAAGACATTCGATGGTTCGAGTCCGAACCGGAGAAGCATATTAGGGATATCGACAAAAAGATCTCTGGGCGTAGAGGTTCGAACACTATTGTAGTTCTAGTGACTGGATTCATTAGTCACGCAGAGTCTGAGGAAGTGGAGAGAGCCTGCAGATCTAACGAGATCCCACTTCGTCAAACTAGGTATCCCGGGAAGATTCTTCACGTGGTTCGGGAGTCAATTCAAGCACCATTTGACTGCGGCCAGACTTAAAAGTATATAGACGCTTAATGGCTGCGGTGGATCTTGAGGTGGTGCCTGCAAGAAATTTGAACTTCCCTATGTGGGCCGATTTATTCGACGCTCGATTGCGAGCCTTTTAGTGATCTTTCTATGGGCTGCAGTGGAGGTGCGCTTCCTGATCGCGGACCCAGACGGTATGCGCTGATTCCAGCCTCGGGCTCATGTCACTGCATACCGTCTAGCCGGGTTAGTTGGCGTCGGGGGTTTGCGTGCATGAATGCACGTGCGGGCTCAAGGGCGTTCATGCTGTGGTGATGAGTGAAGTCTCCGATCGCCCGCCAACCAAGACTGGTATAGGTGGCGATAGCAGCCTCGTCTTTGAGCATGACATCTAATACGGCGGTGCGGTCATGAGCGGAGGCGGCTGCGGTTGCGGTGTGGCATAGGCGGCGACCTAGCTGGTGACCCCGGGCGTCTGGGGAGACGAAGAGGCGACCTAAGACCGCAGTCCGTTCGACGGGCTCACCAGCCAGTTCGGCCCATATGCGGGGTGCATGGTCGTGGGGGCCTGGTTCGGTGAGGGCGACGTGGCCGACCACCTTGCCGTCGAGTTCGGCGACCCAGGCGCCGAGGGGCTGTTCGAGGTGGAGCCAGGCGTAGGGGTCGGCGACGCCTTCGACGGGGTAGCCGTTTTGGGCGTGGACCTGGACGAGGATGCGTGCGAGCTCGTCTAGGTCGTCGTCGCGTCGGGGCCGGATGGTGACTTCGGGTTCGGGGGTCATGGGCTCAGTCCTCTACGGGCATGCGGTAGTCGAGGGCGCTGCGGTCGGCGCGCATGACGAAGGTGGTGACTTCGAACGGGCGATCTTGGTCGTCGTAGCCGGTGTGGGTGAGGTCGATGACGGGCACGCCGTCGGGGATGCGCAGGCCGGCGACCTCGTCGGGGGTGGGCATGCGGGAGGAGATCTCTTCGCGGATGGTGGTGATGGGGTGGCCTTTCTCTTCGAAACGGGCGTAGAGGGACCCCTTGCCCATCTGGGCTGAGTCCGCGATGGGGGTGCCTTCCACGATGCTCCACGGGGAGTAGGTGACACCGACCTGGATCGGTTCGTCGTCGGCGTAGTACCAGTTCTCGCGGCGCACGACGGTCTCGGTTTCGGGGTTGATGTCGAGGCGTTCGGCGACCTCGGGGATGGGTGTGATGCGGGTGATGCTGGTGCAGTCGACCCGGGGTATGCGGCCCTGGGCCTCGACCTCGGCCCGGAAGGGTGACTTGCCCGTGGACTCGCGCAGGGTGCGGGCGTAGCGGCGCTGCCCGAACCGCATCAGTGGTGGCTTGGGGCGCACGAAGACCCCGCGGCCGTGCTCGGCGGTAACCAGTCCCTCGTCCGCCAGGATGCGCACGGCCTCCCTCGCGGTGTTCCGCGCGACCCCGTGCGTCTCGGCGAGCGTGCGCTCGGACGGCAGCTTGTCACCCGGGGCAAGATCTCCGTGGGCGATGTCCTCGCGCAGGGCGCGGGCTAGGCGACGGCTTGCAGGCTCAGCGGGGGTCGGAGAGGTCATGTCCCCATCCTACGAACTGGCTTGCGCCAGCACTTGACAATCACTGGCTTAAGCCACTTGACTGTCCTCACCAACTGGCTCAAGCCAGTTCTGACGAGAGGACAGTCACGATGGCTATGCAGAAGCGGATTCCGTTCGCGCACCACGCGGTGTTCCCGCACTCGGCGTTTCTGGTGGGTGAGGTGGTGGCGGTGGTGGACTTCAACGCCCCGGCACGGGCGGACGGCAGCAAGCCCCAGCAGACGGATCGGGACTCGGGCCTGCCGGTGTGGTCGGTGCAGGTGCTGGATGCGGATCCGGAGGCGGGGAAGAAGGACAAGACGGTGACGGTGAAGATCGTCGCCGCGCATCAGCCGGTGCCGCCGGTGAACGAGACGCCGTTCCCGTTCACGCCGGTGGAGTTCGTGGGCCTGACCGCGCTGCCCTATGTGGAGGAGACGGGGAATGGCCGGGCGCGGATCGCGTGGTCGTATCGGGCTGAGGGGATGGTCGCCCCCGGCCAGAGCAACAAGGTGCAGGCGCCGCGGAAGTCTGAGGCGGCCTGACCATGACCACCACGGCTTCTACCTCAGACACCACCCCACCCCCGACCACCCCGGCCCCCGCGACGGTCGCGTCGACAGCCTCGGCTGCCACGCCGGTCCTGTCTCCGGTCCTGTCTCCGGTCACGTCCACGACCACGGTCGTCGTCTCGTCTGCGGGCCAGTCGAGGGGCCGGATCGCAGGTCTCGCGCGGGAGGTGGGCCCGGCCCTGGCCACGACGGTCCGTGCCGTGCTCGTCGGTGCGTGGTGGGTGCTGCGGTGGTGTTGGCGGCACAAGCGCCCCACCGCGGCCCTCGCTGTCGCGGGGGTGGTGGCGTGGGTAGCAGGCGGCACCCGCCTCCTGGCCCTCGTCCTCCTCGCCGTCGTGGTCCCGGCTGGGGTGGGGGTGTGGTGGCGGGAGACAGACCCCGTCGCCTATGAGCGGTGGTGTGCGGGCCCCTGGCGACGGGTCTGCTTGTCGTGGTGGTGGCGCCGGTCCTGGCCGGGCATGAGCCAGGTCCTCGACCTCGGCCGGGAACACACCACCACGGCCAAGGACGGCGACCCCGTCACGGTGTGGCGCCCCGCCCGCGCCCGGGTGAAGACCACCTCCACGACCCTGCACGTCCGGGTGCGGGTCCCCGCAGGAAAGACCGCCGCTCACGTGCTCGCTCAGGCGGAGGCGGTCGCGGCCATGGCAGGCGCCTCCTCCGTCCGCGCCGAGAAGGCCTCCCCGAGCGTCGCGGTGTGGCACCTGTGCATGGTCCGCGTCCTGGACACCCCCCGCCCCTCGACGCCCCCGACCAGCGCACGCGGCCCCGTCGTCCTCGGGCGGCGTGAGGACGGGACGGATCTGACATGGGACCCCTGGACCGATGCGCACATCGGGTTGCAGGGCCAGACCCGCGGCGGGAAGTCCCACGGCGTCCAAACCCTCCTCGCCGGGGTGTCCATGCGCACCGACGTCGTGGTCACCGGCTGCGACCCCTCCGGCATCCTCCTGGGCCCCTGGACCAACGGTCGGGGTGGGGCGTGGATCGCCACCGGCACCCGCGACATGACTCAGCATGCCGCGGTCCTGACCGCCCTCGTCACCGAGATGGACCACCGCATCGCCACCCTCACCCAGGCGGGGGTGGACAAGCTCACCCGGTTCACGGCCGCGACGCCGGTCCTGGTCGTCGTCCTGGAGGAATACCCCGGCCTGCTCGCCGCGGCCCGCAGCGACGACGACACCACCGGCCGCAAGGCCGGCGACCGCATCACACCCGTCATCGAACGGCAGGTCGGACGCCTTGTCCGGGAGGGCGCGAAGGTCGGGGTGCGGGTGGTGGTGCTCGCGCAGCGGATGAGCGCGAAGACCCTGGACACCGACGACCGCGCCAACCTACCCACCCGCATCACCCTGCGCTGTGACTCCACCGACAGCATCCGCATGCTCCACGACGGCACCGACGTCGACCCCGCCGACGTCCGCGCCTTCCCACCCGGCGTCGCCCTGGTAGAGACCCCCGGCCACCCCCTCACCCGGGCACGCCTCGACGCCACCACCTACGCGACGTACCTGCGCCGCGTCGAGGACGGCACCCACGCCACCAACACCACCCCCAGCGCCTGGCAAGCCCCCGCCCTCGCCGCCACCCACGACGTCACCCGCGTGTCCGCACACGTCCACGAACCCGGCGCGTCACTCGTCGAAGGCACCCCCACCCCCAAGAACCGACGCACCCGCACCACCAAGACCACTACCACCGACACCAGCACGAGTCCCGTGACCGACGCGGGAACCATCGACATGACCTCCAGCAGCAGCACGGTCCCGAAGGAGGAGGGAGAAGCCGCATGACCACCCACGACACGCCCTGGGCCGCTTCTGCTGCGTGTGCTACTCGCCTGGACCTGCCCTGGCTGAGCGACCACGCCGACACCACTCCCTGGGACGCGGAGGCCATGCGGGGCGTGTGCGCGGCCTGCCCGGTCGTGCTCGACTGCCTCGCTGCCGTTCACGCCCTCGACATCACCGGCGGCTGGTGGGCCGGTGCCGACCGCGACCCCCACGCGCATACCGCCGACACCGCCCCCGCCTGGGCCACCCACACCCCCGACCAGCCCGTGGCCGGGACGGCGTGGGAGCCCATCACCACCCGCCGCGGTCGCGTGGTCGGCGCTCAGGGCGCCATGCCCCTGCTCGGGAGGGCGGCGTGAGCGTGGTGGACAGCCACAGTGGCGCACCCACCCGCACCCCAGGAAAGACCGGCGCGTCGTCGTTCGGGTCGTTTCCGGGGTTCGGGGAGGGTGCACCGCTGGACCTGCCCACCACCCCCGCCGTTGTCTCATCCCTCGTCTCCCGGTTCGCCGACGGCACCCACGACGCCCTCGCCGACGCCATCGCCTCCGTCGGCAACTGCACCCACCCCATCCGCCTCACCGGCCACTCCACCACCGTGGATGCCAAGACGGGTGAGGTCCTGTCCACCTTCTCCTCCGCGCAGGCGCCTCTGGGTGAGGTGCTGATCCCGTGCGGGAACCGCCGCGCCCACATCTGCCCCGCCTGCAGCCGCGTCTACGCCCGCGACACCTTCGAGCTCATCCGCGCCGGCATCACCGGCGGCAAGACCATCCCCGCCGCTGTCGCCACCGCGCCCCTGCTGTTCGTGACGTTCACCGCGCCCTCCTTCGGACTTGTTCACGGCACCCGACCCGACAACGCCAAGTGCCGACCCCGCTCCGGTGATCGGGTGGAGCGCTGCCCCCACGGCGTTCGCCTCGCCTGCAACCGGGTCCACCACGACGACGACCCGGTGGTGGGGTCCCCGTTGTGCTGGGACTGCTACGACTGGACCACAGCCCTCGTCTGGCAATGGTGGGCCCCCGAACTCTGGCGCCGCACCACCATCACCATCCGCCGCCACCTCGCCGCCCACCTCGGCACCACCCCGTCACGATTGCGGGAGGTGGCATCCCTGCAGTTCGCCAAGGTCGCCGAGTACCAGACCCGCGGCGCCATCCACTTCCACGCCCTCATCCGCCTCGACGGACCAGAAGGCCCCGGCACACCAGCACCCATCGACGGCGACACTCTCGCCACCCTCATCACCACCGCCGCAAGAGCAGTCACCTGCCCAGCCCCGGCCGCCGCCGACTGGGACACACCCCGCACCCTCGCCTGGGGACGCCAGATCGACGTCAAGACCATCACCACCGGCCCACATCACCTGCGCACGTCGGACGACCTGTCCCCCGAGCAGGTCGCCGGGTACCTCGCCAAGTACGCCACTAAGGACGCCACCGACCTCCGCACCGACGCCCACCGACCCCACCTCGCGAAGTTGGCCGCCCACGCACGTCACCTGGGCCTGCTGGCCGCCGTCCGGGACGGCCGCCGCGCCCGCGGCAAGACCCCCACCGCCGGGGGCGTGGACCCCAAGACGGGCCGCGACGTGTACGCGCTCCTGGGGAAGTGGGCCCACATGCTCGGCTTCCGCGGCCACTTCGCCACCAAGAGCCGCACCTACTCCGTCACCCTCGGCAAGCTCCGCCGAGCACGCCAGCGATTCCAACGCCTCGCAGCCCAAGCAGCCCGTGAAGGCCGGCCCCTGGACACCCGCGACCTCGAAGCGCGATTGCTGGCCGATGACGAGGACGAGACGACGTTGGTGATCGGGTCCTGGACCTACGCGGGCACCGGCTGGCCACGCCCCGGCGACGCCGCCCTCGCCACCGCCGCAGCCACCCGCGCCCGCGAATACCACCAATGGCGCGCCCAACAGCGCCGATCACTCCCTACCCCTGCTCGATGAAGAGGACGAAGAATGGACGACAACCGCATCTACCGCGTGGCTGAGGTCGCTGCCTACCTGGGCGTCAGCCGTTCCAAGGTCTATGAGCTCGTGCGCTCGGGGCGTCTGCCCTCGGTGAAGATCGATGGTGTTCGCCGCGTGCGCGGCGCCGACGTGATGGCGTTCATCGAGCGCCACGTGGTGGCGGCGTGACGGCCGAGAAGCCGGCGCCGCGCTTGCGCGACGGGGTGATCCGGCGCGGCAACACCTGGTCGTACGTGCTGCGCGTCACTGACGCCAACGGGGTGAGCAAGCCTCGGTGGACGGGAGGTTTTCCCACGGAGGCGGCGGCCAAGGCTGCCCGGGATCAGGCTCGTGTCGCCAACGCGCGGGGTGAGTTCGTGCTCCGTAACGGTGTCACGGTGGGGGAGTACCTGCGGGCGTGGCTCGACGGTCATGCCTTGGAGGTCAAGCCGCGCACCCGCGCAGGTTATGCGCAGATCATCAACTCGTACGTGGTGCCTCGCATCGGTCACCTGCGCCTGCAGGACGTGCGCCCGGCGACCCTCAGCGGGCTGTACCGCACGCTGCTGGACGAGGGCGGCAAGGGTGGTCGGCCTCTGTCGCCGCGCACGGTGGAGTACACGCACGCGGTGCTGCGCAAGGCCTTTCGTGACGCGGTGGTCACTGATCAGGTCATCCCGACCAACCCGGCAGAGCGGGCCAAGCGGCCTCGCAAGGTGTCGGCGCCTCCGAACGACGACATGTGGAACGCCAATGACCTCGCGGCCTTCCTCGTGACCGCGTCCGAGCACCGGCTGCACGCCTTCTACCGGCTCGCGGCGTACACGGGCGCGCGGCGCGGGGAGTTGCTGCACCTGCGCTGGCGGGACGTGGACCTCGGCCCGGCACCGTCCATCCGCATCCGAGGCACGGTCGGCGTGGTCGACGGCAGGCGGGTCGAGGGGTCGACCAAGGGCGGGCGGGAGCGCACGGTGAGCATCGACGAGGGGACGGTGGCGGTTCTGCGCGAGCACCGGCGTCGCCAGGAGGCTGACCGCGCTCTGGCCGGTGACTCGTGGATCGCTGGTGACCTGGTGTTCCGGATGGATATCGGCGCGCCCCTGTTCCCGGACACGCCGACGGCGTTGTTCGCCAAGCTGATTCGCAGGCACAACGACGCTCACCCGGACGCGCCGTTGCCTCCGCTGCGGCTGCACGACCTGCGTCATCTGCACGCGACCTTGCTGCTGCGTGCGGGCCAGCCGGTGCACGTCGTGTCCGCCCGTCTGGGTCACGCCGATCCCTCGATCACCCTGCGGGTCTACGCGCACGTCCTCGCGGACCAGGCCGCCGGTGCCGCGGATGCCTTCGCGCAGGCGATGGGGGAGTGAGAGCCGTGTTAGCACAGCCGTTAGCAGTCCGGTCCCGGGGACGACGAAACCCCAGCGTCAGCATGGGGGCTGACCTGGGGTTCTGGGTGGTGGCCAGGGGCGGGGTCGAACCGCCGACCTTCCGATTTTCAGTCGGACGCTCGTACCAACTGAGCTACCTGGCCTCGCAACATCCTCAGATATCGCGAAGTCTCTCCCGAAGGAGAGACTGGCGACCCCGACCGGGCTCGAACCGGCGACCTCCGCCGTGACAGGGCGGCGCGCTAACCAACTGCGCTACGGGGCCAAAAGAGGGGTCTCACCTCAGCACTCGAATCCGAGTGGTTGGCCGTGACCAACTCTCCAGATCCTACATGCTCCAGCATCCCCAACGGGATTCGAACCCGTGCTACCGCCGTGAAAGGGCGGGGTCCTAGGCCGCTAGACGATGGGGACCGAGTTCTCGTCGGGCCCGACTGCCAGCGCTCCAGTAGCTCGTGCCCGTCGAGGACTTGGAAAGCATAGGGGACATTCCGCGGGAACTCCTAATCGACCCCGTCAGGGGGCTCGATCAGCCCCGAGCGGCCCACTCCAGCAGGCGATCTCGCGGCCAGGTCGTGACGATTCGCTCCGCCGGGACCCCCAGGTGCCAGGCACGCTCGGCCCCCAGCTGCTGGAGGTCGAGCTGGCCCGGGGCGTGCGCGTCGGTGTCGATGGCGAACAGGCAGCCGGTCCAGCGCCAGGGCGATCAGGTCGTCCGGCGGGTCCTGGCGCTCCGGACGGGAGTTGATCTCCACGGCCACGTCGTGGGCCGCGCAGGCCTCGAAGACCGCACGGGCGTCGAACTGCGACTGGGGCCGGGTGCCACGCCCTCCCATGACCAGCCGGCCGGTGCAGTGGCCGAGGACGTCGGTGTGCGGGTTGCTGACGGCTGCGACCATCCGACGGGTCATGGCGGCAGCGTCCATCCGCAGCATGGAGTGGACCGAGGCGACCACGACGTCGAGCTCGGCGAGCAGGTCCGGCTCCTGGTCCAGCGAGCCGTCGTCGAGGATGTCCACCTCGATCCCGGAGAGCAGCCGGAAGCCGTCGGGGACGATCTCGTTGACGGCGGCGACCACGCCCAGCTGTCGTCGCAGCCGCTCGGGCGACAGTCCGTTCGCGACCTTGAGGCGGGGCGAGTGGTCGGTGAGCACCTGGTACTCCCGGCCCAGCTCGACGGCGGTCATGACCATCTCGTCGATGGGAGAGCCGCCGTCGGACCAGTCGCTGTGGCTGTGCAGGTCGCCCCGCAGCTGCGCGACCAGCTCGGCGCCGTCCCGGGCGAGCGGGGCCGACTCCCGCGCCTCCAGGTCGGTGAGGTATGCCGGGACCTCGCCCCGCAGGACTGCCAGCGTGATGGCCTCGCTGCCCCTGCCGACGCCGGGCAGCTGCTGCAGGCTGCCGGCGCGGGCCTGGTCGGCCAGCTCCTCGTCGGTCAGGGCCCCGATCGTGGCGGCGGCGCCGCGGAAGGCCTTGATCCGGTAGCTCGACCCCAGCGCCCGCTCCAGCAGGAACGCGATCCGTCGCAGGATCAGCACGACCCCGGCGACGTCCGGCGTGGCCGGGCCCAGGGGATCGAGGGAAGCCGAGCCGTGGCGGGTGGGACGGGCGTCCTGGGTCGTCATACGGCCATGGTGGCAGCCGAGGGGGTGGCTTGGAGCTTGTCGCGCAGGTCACATACCGTTCGTGGCATGGCCCTCAGCGTCTTCGACCTGTTCTCGATCGGTATCGGTCCCTCCAGCTCTCACACCGTGGGGCCGATGCGGGCGGCGCTGATGTTCGTCCAGCTGCTCGACGGCGAGGGCCTTCTGGAGCGGGTTCGCCAGGTCCACGTCGAGCTCTACGGCTCGCTGGGCGCGACCGGTCACGGGCACGGGTCCGACAAGGCCGTCCTGCTCGGTCTGGCCGGCAACGCCCCCGAGACCATCGACCCGCGCGGCTGCGAGGGGGACCTGCGACAGATCCGGCAGGACAAGCGGATCCGGTTGCTCGGTCGTCACGAGATCGGCTTCGACGAGGACGTCGACCTGGTCATGCACCGCACCCAGGCCCTGCCCGCGCACTCCAACGGGATGACCTGCTCCGCGGTCGTGGACGGTCTGGACGAGCCGGTCGAGCGGACGTACTACTCCGTCGGCGGCGGCTTCGTCGTCACCGAGGACGGCTCCGGCGTGCGCCGCATCGTCGAGGACACCACCCCGGTGCCGCACGCCTTCCGTACCGGCGACGAGCTGCTCGCCATCTGCGAGGAGACGGGGCTGTCGATCGCGCAGGTGATGCTGGAGAACGAGCTGTGCTGGCGGTCCCGCGAAGAGGTCGTCCAGGGGCTGCTGGGGATCTGGCGGGTCATGCAGGAGTGCGTCGACAACGGCGTCTCGACCGAGGGGATCCTCCCCGGTGGGCTGCGGGTGCGCCGCCGCGCCCCCGAGCTCGCGGTGCGTCTCGCCATCGAGGACGGGCAGGCCGATCCGCTGCGGGGCCTGGACTGGATCACGCTCTACGCCCTGGCCGTCAACGAGGAGAACGCCGCGGGCGGGCGGGTCGTGACGGCCCCGACCAACGGCGCCGCCGGGATCATCCCTGCCGTCCTGCACTACTACACGCGGTTCGTGCCCGGGGCCACCGAGCTGGGCGTGGTGCGCTTCCTGCTCACCGCCGCCGCGGTCGGGGTGATCATCAAGGAGACGGCCTCCATCTCGGGGGCCGAGGTGGGCTGCCAGGGCGAGGTCGGGTCGGCGTGCGCGATGGCTGCGGCCGGTATGGCGGCCGTGCTCGGCGGCACCCCTCGCCAGGTGGAGAACGCCGCCGAGATCGGCATGGAGCACAACCTGGGGCTCACCTGCGACCCCGTGGGCGGCCTGGTGCAGATCCCGTGCATCGAGCGCAACGCCGTCGCCGCGGTCAAGGCGGTCACCGCCGCCCGCACGGCGATCCACGGCGACGGGCGGCACATCGTCTCCCTGGACAAGGTGGTCAAGACCATGCGCGAGACCGGCGCCGACATGAAGGTGAAGTACAAGGAGACGGCGCGCGGGGGGCTGGCGGTCAACGTCATCGAGTGCTGACCCCGCGCCGTGATCACTCTCCGTGTCGTGCGGGGAGGGTGGGCGGCTGCCATCCGGGGCTGATGGTGGGTGTCGACCCGGCGGGGAGCCGTCATCGTCCCGTCCGGCACACACGCGCCATGAGCAGCCAAGAAGCACGAGTCAGACATCACCCCATGTGTCGATGAATCACTCTCCGCGCACGACTTGCCGCATCCTCGTGATAACTCTCCCGGGACCTGACGGGTCACGGCCACGGCACCTAGAGTGAACAACGGCTGTGATCGACCTGAGATCCGGAGGGGCCCGTGGGGGCGAGCCGTCGGGGGTCACGACCTGGAGAGGCGCGGGGGGAACTGCGCGCCAGGGGACACGGCCGTTCGGCGCCGACCGGCGCAGCCGCCACACGAGAGGTAGCACAGTGACCGTCGACCAGCACGACGCGGCGGGGGGCCGAGGCGTGGACGTCTCGCAGATCCCCGTCGTCATCCTCTGCGGAGGGCAGGGGACCCGCATCCGCGAGGCCAGCGAGAAGCTCCCCAAGCCGATGATCGAGATCGGTGGCAAGCCCATCGTCTGGCACATCATGAAGACCTACTACGAGCACGGCTTCCGCCGCTTCGTGCTCTGCCTCGGCTACAAGTCCGACGTCATCAAGAGTTACTTCCTGGACCGTCAGCGGCTGTCCGCCGACGTCATCCTGCGCCCCGGCCAGGAGCCGGAGTTCCGCGGCGGGGACCGCACCGAGGAGGAGTGGGAGATCACCCTCGTCGAGACCGGTCTGGACGCCGGCACCGGCGGCCGGGTCAAGCTCGCCGCGCAGTACCTCGACGCGCCCTACTTCATGCTGACCTACGGCGACGGCATCGGTGACGTCGACATCACCGCCCAGGTCCGCCACGCGCTGCGCATGGACACGGTGGCCTGCGTCACCGGGGTCCACCCGGCCTCGCGGTATGGCGAGATGCACGTGGACGACGCCGGTGAGATGGTCACCGAGTTCAACGAGAAGCCCACCCTCGCGACCGGCTGGGTCTCGGGCGGGTTCTTCATGATGAAGCGGGAGTTCGTCGACCGCTACCTCGCCGACATCGAGGTCGAGGACATGCTGGAGAAGAAGCCCCTGCGCCACGTCTCGCGCGACGGCGAGCTCGCGGTCTACGAGCACGAGGGCTTCTGGATGGGCATGGACACCTTCCGCGACTGGAAGGAGCTCAACGAGCGCTGGGACGAGGGCAAGGCGCCCTGGAAGATCTGGGAGTGAGGGAGACGATGAAGGTTCTGGTCACCGGCACCGAGGGTTATCTCGGCTGTCTCGTCGCGGCGGAGCTGATCCGCGACGGTCACGACGTCACCGGCGTCGACACGGGCTTCTACGCCCAGGGCTGGCTCTACAACGGCGTCGACCTCGCCGCCAAGACCCTGCGCAAGGACATCCGGCGCCTGACGGCGGACGACGTCCGTGGTCACGACGCCATCGTGCACATGGCCGAGCTGTCCAACGACCCGCTGGGCGCGCTCATCCCGAACGTCACCTACGACGTCAACCACAAGGGCTCGGTGAAGCTCGCCGAGCTGGCCAAGCAGGCCGGTGTGGAACGCTTCGTCTACATGTCCTCCTGCTCGGTCTACGGCGTCGCCGACGGCGTCGTCGACGAGAGCTCGCAGGTCAACCCGCAGACGGCCTACGCGGAGTGCAAGGCCATGGTCGAGCGCGACGTCATGCCGATGGGAGACGACACCTTCTCGCCCACCTTCATGCGCAACGCGACGGCCTACGGCGCGTCCCCGCGCATGCGCTTCGACATCGTGCTCAACAACCTGTCCGGCCTGGCCTGGACCACCAAGAAGATCGCGATGACCTCCGACGGCACCCCCTGGCGCCCGCTGGTCCACGCGCTCGACATCGCCAGGTCGATCCGCTGCGCGATCACCGCGCCGCGCGAGGCCGTGCACGGCCAGATCTTCAACGTCGGCAAGACCGAGCACAACTGGCGGGTCCGGGAGATCGCCGAGATCGTCGCCGCGGCGTTCCCCGGCTGCGAGGTGACCTTCGGCGACAACGGTGGCGACAACCGGTCCTACAAGGTCAACTTCGACAAGATCGCCACGCAGCTCCCGGGCTACGCGAGCGAGTGGGACGCCGAGCGCGGCGCCAAGCAGCTCGCCGAGGTCTTCGCGACCATCGACCTGGACGAGGCGACCTTCACCGGCCGCGGCCACACCCGCCTCAAGCAGCTGGAGCACCTGATGCGCACCAAGCAGCTCGACGACCAGATGTTCTGGACCAAGCCGGCCGGGAGCATCCTCTGATGCGGCTGCGCACCTTCGACATCGACGGACCGGCCCTGGTCGACCTCACGCTCCTCGAGGACGACCGCGGCTTCTTCGCGCGGACCTTCTGCACCCAGGAGTTCCAGGACGCCGGGCTCAACCCCGCCGTCATCCAGTGCAACATGTCCTACAACTACAAGGCCGGCACCATCCGCGGCCTGCACCAGCAGATCGACCCGGCCCCCGAGGCCAAGCTGGTGCGCTGCATCCGCGGCCGCATCGTCGACGTGATCGTGGACCTGCGCCCGGAGTCGCCGACCTACCTCCAGCACGTCAAGGTCGAGCTCACCGCGGACAACCGGCAGGCGCTGTACGTCCCCGAGCACTTCGCGCACGGCTACCTCACCCTCGAGGACGACTGCGAGGTGACCTACCAGGTCTCCCACGCCTACACGCCCAACACCGAGCGCGGGTTCCGGTGGGACGACCCGGCCTTCGGGATCGACTGGGGCCGTGAGGTCGAGGTCATCTCCGACAAGGACGCCCAGTGGCCGCTCTTCGCCGAGCGCGCCGACGTCCACCGACCCGAGACGATGCCGGCCCCGCGCCAGGCACAGCTGAAGGAGCAGGCATGATCCTCGTCGACACCGCCCTCGCCCGGCGCGAGCAGGAGGGCAACCCCATCCGGGTCGCCCTCGTGGGCGCCGGCTTCATGGGCCGCGGCTTCGTCAACCAGGTGACCAGCTCGGTGCCCGGCATGCAGGTCGTCGCCATCGTCAACCGCACCCAGGCCAACGCCGAGCGGGCCTACACCGAGGCCGGCATCACCGAGTGGGAGGTCGTGGACTCCGCGACCGCGCTCGACGAGGCGGTCCGGGCCGGCAAGGCCGTCATCACCAGCGACCACACCGCCGTCACCGGGTCCTCCAGCGTCGACGCCATCGTCGAGGCCACCGGCGCCGTGGAGTACGGCGCGCACGTGGTCAGCGACGCCATCGAGGGCGGCAAGCACGTCGTCCTGCTCAACGCCGAGGTCGACGGCACCGTCGGCTACGCGCTCAAGCAGCGGGCGCTCGCCAAGGGCGTCATCCTCACCGGCTGCGACGGCGACCAGCCCGGCGTGCAGATGAACCTCTACCGCTTCGTGAAGTCGATCGGGCTCACGCCGCTGGTCATGGGCAACATCAAGGGCCTGCAGGACGAGTACCGCAACCCCACCACGCAGGAGGGTTTCGCCAAGCAGTGGGGCCAGGACCCCTACATGGTGACGTCCTTCGCGGACGGCACCAAGGTGTCCTTCGAGCAGGCCCTCGTGGCCAACGCGACCGGTATGACGGTGGAGAAGCGCGGCCTCAAGGGCGCCGACCACCGCGACCACATCGACACCGCCACCAAGCACTACGACGTCGAGGAGCTCAAGCGCCTCGGCGGCGTCGTGGACTACGTCGTGGGCGCCCAGCCCGGGCCCGGCGTCTACTGCTTCGCCACCCACGACGACCCGAAGCAGCAGCACTACCTCAAGCTCTACAAGCTCGGCGAGGGGCCGCTGTACTCCTTCTACACGCCCTACCACCTGTGCCACTTCGAGGTGCCGCTGACCGTGGCTCGCGCGGTGCTCTTCGGGGACTACGCCATCACGCCGTCGGGGAAGCCGACCGTCGAGGTCATTACCGTCGCCAAGCGTGACCTGCCCGCCGGGCACACGCTCGACGGTCTCGGGGGCTACGACAGCTACGGCCAGTGCGAGGCCGCCGCCGTCACGGCCTCCGAGGACCTGCTGCCGATGGGTGTGGCCGAGGGCTGCGTGCTCAAGCGCGACGTCAAGCGGGACGAGTACCTCACCTACGCCGACGTCGAGCTGCCCCAGGGCCGGCTCGTCGACGCGCTGCGCGAGGAGCAGGCCCGCCTGTCCTGAGGTCGGCGCCCCTGCACGACGGCCGAGCCCGGTGCTCCCACCAGCAGGTGGGGGCGCCGGGCTCCGTCATACGGCCAGGAGGTCTGCTCAGGCGAGGAAGTCCCGGACGGCGGCCACGACCGCGTCGTCCAGGCCGTCGAGGAGCTCCGTGAGGGAGTCGACGTGGTAGGACCAGGCGCCCTGCCAGTCGCAGGCGAGCACCTCGTGGTCGTCGAACCAGTACCGGTGGGTGGGCACCTCGTCGCGATAGAGGGTGACGGTGCCGAGCGACCGCGGCCCGATGCCGGGCAGCTCGACCTCCTCGGGGTTGCCGACGCTGAAGTGCGCGGCGACGGGCGGGGCGCTCGGGTCGGACTCCACGAGCTCGTGCAGCTCGACCTCGGTGTGGCAGCCGGCGAGCATGTCGGCCAGCAGCACCGGCCCGGCGTGGCGCGGGACGACGTCGGCGGGGACGGCCCAGGAGCGCCCGCCGACCTCCAGGGTCGTCGGGGTCGGCCGGGTGAGCGTGACGGTGCCGGCCGCCGAGGTGAACGTGCCGCTCGTCCAGGCCCGCACGTCGCCAGGGTGGACGAGGGTGAGCCGCGCGAGGTGCAGGTCGGCGTCGTCACGGAAGACGGTGAGCGAGTCCAGCTCGGTGGCGGTGCGGCGACGCACCAGCGCGCCCTGCTTGCGACCTCCGACGTGGAAGCTCTCCAAGGAGATGTCCATGGCGGCGACGGTAACGGTCGGTGATGCTCTCCCCAAGCCGGGACCGTATGCCGGAACTCAGCGCAACCACGGTGGGTAAGGTCACACCACATCCTGACGCGGAAGGCCCTCCCGGGCCGCGACGCCCGTCGAGCGATGGCAGGATGAGCGCGACACGTGACAAGGAGGTCACCATGGAAGACCGTCGACTCGCCGCACTCGACAAGGTGGTGCGCGCCTGGCTCGAGACGGGCAGCGACCCTGCCTACCTCGCCCAGCAGCACGACACCGTGCGCGAGGCCATGCCCACCCTGGCCGATGCGCTGGATCATCTCGTGATCGAGCTCAAGGGCGGCGCGCAGCAGCGCAGCGCCTGAGCGCGGACCGACCGGGCCGTCACCGCTCCCCGCAGGAGAGGCGACGGTCCGGTCGCGTCGGGGCAGATCGCAGCGGGACGGCTCGCCCCAGGCCACCGCGCGGCCCGGCAGGCCCCTGGCGGCGGGTCAGCCCTTGCTCTTGCGCCCGCGCAGGAAGTAGGCCCCGAGCCCGACCAGCGTGGCGAGGATGACCCCGCCCAGGACGTAGCCCGTGGTCAGGTCACCTCCGGTGCCCTTGCTCGCGGGTGCGGTGCTGGAGGGTGCCGAGGTGGGGGTGGAGGTGTCGGCCGGCAGGGCGACCACGGCGGCCGGCTGCGGCGCGGCCACGGCACCGGAGGCTCCCGCGACTGCCGGGGCGGTGGCCGCCCCGAGCGCCAGGACCAGGGCGGCGGCGCGGTGGGTGAGCGGGCTGGGCATCGTTCCTCCAGGTGTTCGCGGACTCGTGAGACTCGTGCCCCTACCCTCCCGACCGTCCGGGCATGCGTGGTGGATCATCTGTGTGCATGAATCTCGGTGAGCAGCACGGCGGTCCGTCGATGGTGGTGGACCGGGGCGAGGGCGTCAACGGCGAGCTCGTGCTGCGCTCGGACGGAGCCGACCTGGAGGTCGTCGCCAACGGCGTCTTCCTCATGGACACCCGGGTCACCGTGTCCGAGCGGGCGATGGTGCGCGACACCCTGGCCCACGTCGGTGCCGGGGCCCGGCTTCTCGTCGGCGGGCTGGGGGTGGGGTCCTCGGTGCACGAGGCGCTCGTGAGCGGCGCCGGCGAGATCGACGTCGTGGAGATCGAGCCCCTCGTCATCACCTGGTGGGAGCGGTGGTTCCGCGCGTACTGGGGACTCTCGACCAGCCAGTGCCGCCGGGTGCGGATCGTGCCGGCGGCGCTGCAGGACTACGTCCGGACCTGCGAGCGCACCTACGACGCGATCGTGCTGGACACCGACAACGGCCCCGAGTGGCTGGTCACGTCCGGCAACGCCCCGATCTACGCGCTGCCTGCGCTGCGCCGGGTGGCCCGGCTGCTGGCGCCCGGCGGGCGGTGCGTCTACTGGTCCGCCTCCCCGTCCGCGGCCTTCGAGGAGCGGCTGCGCCAGGTGTATGCCGACGTCGTGCGCCACGACGTGCCGCGCGGTGACGTGCCTCCCGACGTGCTCTATGCCTGCGAGCGCCCGATCCTCAGCTCACCGTCCTCGAACCACGCGGGCACCGCGGAGATCACCGCTTCCGGGGGCAGCGCGCCGTAGACGTACGGGAAGGTCTCCTCTCCCACCTGCGCCATCCTGAGATGGGCGCGGCCGAGCAGGGCCGGTTCGACGATCAGCACGACCAAGGGTCCGGGCACGTCGCGGTAGAACCGGCGCGCGGTGGCCGGGAGCTGCTCGGGGGTGGAGCAGTGGATGAAGCCCTCCTCCTCCAGCGTGCGGCCGTACGTCGAGGTGGTGTAGGCGCCCGCGGCGAGGCCCTCCTCCCACGCGGCCTGCGTGGTCAGGTGGCCGACGATGTCGGCGCTCTGCGGCTTGCCGGCGTTGCGGCGGGGGCGACGGGTCATGACTCCATGGCACCACACCCGTCCGGTGGGTCGGAGCGGGAGCGATCGGCGCGGCGCCGGTGCGACGTCCGCGGAAGGGTGGGCCCCGTGGGGCTCGAACCCACGACCTATGGATTAAAAGTCCACAGCTCTGACCAACTGAGCTAGAGGCCCGTGCGGCGGGCGGGATCCGATGGGAGCCGGGCGCTCGCTGCAGGCAGTCATCCTAGCCAGAGGAGGGACGACCGCCGCTCGGCATAAGCACCGCAGCCGTCATCGGGCGCGGCTCTGGGCGCGCTGACCCCGCACGATCTCCTCGGCCACGGTGGCGAGCTTCATGTTCAGGTGCTGGCTGGTCGCCCGCAGAACCTCGAAGGCCTGCTTGTCGTCGATCTTGCGCGCCGCCATGATCAGGCCGATGGCCTTGCCGATCTCCCGCGAGCTCTCCAGCGCCCGGGTGAGGTGACGGGCCTCCTCGCGGGCGACCACCGTCGCGATCGAGGCGGAAGCCATGGCGGCCAGCACCGAGGCCTGGTCGACCGAGCGCTCGGTGAGCCCGCCAGGGGTGTCGCCGAAGAAGTCGAGGGCACCGACTCGGCGGTCGTCGATCCGCAGCCGGCACCCGATCATCCCGCGCACCGGCGTCTCGGCGAGCACCCGCTCGGCGAGGGTGGGCCAGGTGGGGTCGTGCCTCAGGTCGGGGTCGTGGTGGATGGCGTCGTCCTGGTGCTCGATCGCGTCGATGCAGGGGCCGTCGTCGACGGCGATCTGCAGGTCGTCGACCTGCTGGGCGACCTCGTCGCTGACCGCGGCGCACAGGTAGTGGTCGTGGTGGTGGAGCATGATCGCCGCGTGGTCGCAGCCGTCCACGAGATGGACCGCGGCGGCCACGATCGAGGCATAGATCTCCGCGGGCTCGTCGGTCTCGTGCACCAGGGCGTTGAGCGTCGTGAAGACCTCCGCCTCCGGGGTGGGCTCGGCCACCGTGGGTCCCCTCTCTACGAATGCGGGCGTCAGGAGAATCGTAGGGGCTTTCCCGGGGTATGGCCCCGGACGTGCGGGGAGAGCCGTTCACTCGATGAGCTACCGAGCGGTGCTTCCGTGGTCCAGCAGAGCGGCCGCGGCCCCGCACCTCACCTGTGCGGGGCACGGTCCGCCCTGCCCGTCATACCCCTGGAGACACGCCATGAGCGCAGACCTGTCCGCGATCCCGCCCCAGAGCCAGACCTGGCCGGGCACTGTCGCCGAGCTGACCCCTGCACCCGACCACGGCGAGCAGAGTTGGACCGGTCGCGACCGCCTGCCCGGCAAGCGGATCATGATCACCGGCGGCGACTCCGGCATCGGACGGGCCACCGCGATCGTCTGCGCCAAGGAGGGCGCGTCGATCGCCATCACCCACCTGCCCGAGGAGGCCGAGGACGCGCGGGCCACGCAGGCCGCGGTCGAGTCCGCCGGTGGCACCTGCATCCTGGTCCAGGCGGACCTGCGGACCCAGCAGGCCAACGTCGCAGCGGCCCGCGAGGCGGTCCAGGGCCTCGGCGGGCTGGACGTGCTGATCTGCAACGCGGCCTACCAGATGACCCACGGCTCGCTGGAGGAGTTCCCCGGCGAGCAGATCGAGCGGACCTTCGCCACCAACGTGTTCGGCCCCTTCTGGCTGATCCAGGAGCTCGCCCAGGAGCTGGAGGGCGGGTCGGTCGTCGTGACCACGAGCGTGCAGGCCTACTCGCCGTCGGAGCACCTGCTCGACTACGCCGGCACCAAGGCCGCGCTCAACAACATGGTGGTCAACCTGGCGGCCGAGCTCGGCGACCGCGGCATCCGCGTCAACGCGGTCGCGCCGGGCCCGATCTGGACCCCGCTCATCCCGGCGACGATGGCCGAGGACAAGGTCGAGGGCTTCGGCTCCGACACCCCGCTGGGTCGTGCCGGTCACCCGGTCGAGGTCGCGGCGGCCTATGTCTTCCTGGCGTCCGACGAGGCGAGCTATGTCTCCGGCACCGTGCTCGGCGTGACGGGTGGCAAGCCGGTCTTCTGACCCGCCGTAGGGCGGCGCCTGCGGCGCACCGGCCGGGGGCGTCCTGCTCACTGCGGGCCGGGCCGCTCGGCGCCGGGGGAGACCGCCGCGGTGGCCGCCCGCAGCTCCTCCAGCACCCGAGCCACGAGCGCGACCTCGTCGTCGGTGTAGCGCCGCAGGATCTCGTCGTAGGCCAGGACGAGCGGGGAGAACAGCTCGTCGCTGGTGCGATGGGCGTGGTCGGTGAGGACGGCCTCGACACGCCGGGCGTCGCGGTCGGACCGGGACCGGCGGACGTGGCCGCTGCGCTCCATCCGGTCGAGCATCGCGGTGACGGCGGCGGGGGAGAGGGCGAGGGCCCGGCCCAGGTCGCCGGGGCTGGTGGGCACCCGGTCGTCCGTCGCGGCGCGGATCAGGCCCACGGCGTGGACGTCCGCGTCGTGCATCCCGTGCAGGTGGGCAGCCTTCGCGACGTAGGCCTGGGTCTGCAGGGTGAGCTCCCGCACCGCGTGGCGCAGCCGGCGGTGGTCGGGGCGTGAGGCCTGGGAATGGTCGGTCATTACCCGTCAGTCTACGGACGGCGCCGGTGCGGCAGGCCCGATCCAGCCAGGTCCCCGGCGCAGGCGCACCGGTCCGCCGGGGGCGAGCACGTCCACCGCGTCCGGGCCGCGGGTGGCCACCACCTGACCCTGCTCGACGAGGACGGCCGCGACGGCGCGGACCTCGGCCATGCGGGGACGCCAGTCGTCCGGCCACAGCGCGCGAGCCACCTCGGAGGGGCAGATCGAGGCGTCGGGCGAGCGGGCGGCGAGCTGTCGCAGGATCGTCTCGGCCACCGTGGCCCTCTCCCCGGGCGAGGTGCGCGGGGACGCGTCCGGGCAGGGGTCCGGTGGCCGGTGCGCGGGCCGGGCGCCCCCGGGTGCGGCGATCCGGGCGGGTGATGATTCCACCGTCGAAGGATATCGGGCTAGGGTGAGCCACATGGATCGTTGGCTGTCCCTGCTGGCCGCGCGCCGCGCCGGCGAGATGGCCGTCGCCGAGCGGGAGGACCCCCGGGTGCGGGACCGACGACGGGTCGTCGCCGCCGTGGTGACCCTGGCGGGTGCCGCGACCCTGGCGTGGGCCCTGCGGATCGCTCCGGGCGATGCGCTGTTCTATCCCGCGACGCTGGCGCTGGCCGTCGTGTGGGGTCTGGGCGCCCGCCTCGCCGGCCGGCCGCTGCGAGCCACCGGCGAGCACGACTCGCACCACCGCGCCCGGCTCGCCCTCCTCGGCCTGGGGGTCGGGCTCGTCCTGCTCGGGGTCTTCCTGCTGGGCGCGGCCGTCGTCGCGCAGGTCCCGCCGCTGCGGGTGCCCGTCCAGCAGCTGCTCGCCCACGCCGAGTGGGGATCGCTGCCGGTTGTCCTCGCCATCACCGTGGTCAACGGGATCGTCGAGGAGCTGTTCTTCCGCGGGACGCTCTACGACGCGCTCGGCGGTCGCCGGGCCGTCCTGGTGACCACGGTCCTCTACACCGTGGTCACCGCGCTGTCCGGCATACCCCTGCTCGCGCTGGCCGCCCTGCTGCTCGGCCTGGCTGTCGCGGTCCTGCGCCGCCTCACCCGGGGCGTCCTCGCCCCGATCGTCGCCCACCTCACCTGGTCGGTCGGGATGCTGCTGCTCCTCGGACCGACCCTGGCCCTCCTGGAGCCCCGATGACCGCCACCGCCACCCCCACCCACCCGCACGAGACCCGCCTGGGGCTCGTCACCGGAGCCACCGGCTACGTCGGCGGCGAGCTCGTCGGCGCCCTGCTCGAGCACGGCTGGCGGGTCCGGGTGCTCAGCCGCAGCGCCGACAAGGTCAAGGACGCCGACTGGGGCGACCGCGTCGTCGACGGCCCGGCCGCCGCCGGCCAGGTCGAGGTCGTCGAGGGCGACGCCACCGAGGCAGCCGACCTGCGCCGTGCCCTGGAGGGTGTCGACGTGGCGTGGTACCTCCTGCACTCGATGGGCGACGCCGACGACTTCCAGCAGGCCGAGCGGGAGATGGCCCGAGCCTTCGCCGAGACGGCGCGCGCCTGCGAGGTGACCCGCATCGTCTATCTCGGGGGCCTGCACCCCCGGGGCGACGAGCTGTCCGAGCACCTCGCCTCCCGGGTCGAGGTCGGCCAGATCCTCATGGCCTCGGGCGTGCCCACGGCCGTCCTGCAGGCGGGCGTGGTCCTCGGCGACGGCTCCCAGTCCTTCGTGATGCTGCGCCACCTCGCCGAGCGGCTCCCCGGCGCGGTCGGTCCCCGCTGGCTGCACAACGAGATCCAGCCGATCGCGGTCGCCGACGTGCTGCACTACCTCGTCGCCGCGGCCGACCTGGGCCCCGAGCACAACCGCGAGTTCGACGTCGCCGGGCCGGACGTCGTCAGCTACGCCCAGATGATGAGCCGGTATGCCGAGGCCGTGGGGCTGGGCCCCCGCCTGGTCCTGACCGCGCCGGTCACCACCCCGCGGGCGGCCGCCCGGTGGATCGGCCTGGTCACCCCCGTGCCGCACGCCCTCGCCGAGCCGCTGATCGGCAGCCTGCTGCACGACACCGTCGCCGACGAGCACGACCTGGCCGACCTGGTCGGCGAGCCCGCGGGCGGGCCCACGGGATTCGAGGACGCCGTGCGTGCGGCCGCCCAGGGCCAGGACACCCGCCGCTGGCAGCGCACCCTCGTCGGCACGTCCGCAGCCGTGGCGCTCAC
This sequence comes from Arsenicicoccus dermatophilus, assembly GCF_022568795.1. NCBI lineage: Bacteria > Bacillati > Actinomycetota > Actinomycetes > Micrococcales > Intrasporangiaceae > Arsenicicoccus > Arsenicicoccus dermatophilus. Next base: position 500,365 of record NZ_JAKZHU010000001.1, read on the forward strand.
CGCAGCGCTCGGCAGCCTGGCCACCGACACCTCCAGCCGGTGGTACCGCCGCCTGGACCAGCCCGCCATCCAGCCGCCGGGCTGGGTCTTCCCGGTCGTGTGGACGCTGCTCTACGCCGACGTCGCCGCGATCGGCGCCCTCAGCCTCGCCGACCTCGCCGAGACCGGGCGCGCGGACGAGCGCCGCGCCTACCTCGCCGCGCTCGGGACCAACCTGGTGCTCAACGCCGGGTGGAGCGCGGTGTTCTTCCGCGGGCACCGGCTGCCCCTGGCCACCGCCGAGGCCGCCCTGCTCGCCCTGTCCAGCGCCGACCTGGTGCGGCGGTCGGGTCGGGTCAGCACCGAGAAGGCCGTGGTGCTGGCGCCCTACGCCGCCTGGACGGCCTTCGCGACCGTCCTCACGGCCGCCATCGCCCGCCGCAACCGCTGACCCCGCCGGCTTCCCCGGCATACCGCTCGATCCGAGGAGGACTCGTGGACGCTGACGTGATCGTGGTGGGAGCCGGGATCGCCGGGCTGCACTGCGCGGGACGGCTCGCCGCGCGCGGGCTGGACGTGCTCGTGCTGGAGGCCGGGGACGACGTGGGCGGCCGGGTGCGCACGGACGTGATCGACGGATACCGCTGCGACCGGGGCTTCCAGGTCCTCAACCCCGCCTATCCGCGGATCCGCTCGGACGTGGACGTCGAGGCTCTGGACCTGCGGACCTTCGGACGCGGGGTGGGCGTGCTGCGCGACCAGGGCCGCGCCGTCGTGGCGGACCCGCTGCGGCACCCCGAGCGGCTGCTCGACACCCTGCGCTCGGGCTACCTGACGCCGCGCCAGCTCCTCGGCGCGGCCCGGTGGGTGCTGCCCGCCCTCGGCTCCGTGGCCGCGCTCGCCGACGGCGACGAGGGCTGGGCCTCCTCGCTCGACCGCTCCGGCGCGCAGGGGCCGCTGCGCCGCGAGGTGATCGAGCGCTTCCTGGCCGGCACGATCCTGGAGAGCGAGGGCTCGTCCTCGGCGGCCTACGTGCGGCTGCTCGTGCGGTCCTTCGTCCGGGCGACGCCCGGGGTCCCGGCCGAGGGTATGGCGGCGCTCCCGCGCCAGCTCGCGTCCCGCCTCTCCCGACCGGTCCGGACCGGGGTGCGCGTCGACCGGGTGGGCCGCGACGGCGCCCGCGCGGTGGTGCACACGGATGGGGAGAGTCTGCAGGCCCGGCAGGTCGTGGTGGCCGTGGACCCCCGCGAGGTCGGTCGGCTCACCCCGCTGCCCGCCGTGGCGACCAAGCCGCTGGTGACCTGGTGGTTCGCCACCGGCGAGCGCCCGACCGCCACGGACCTGCTGCTGCTGGACGCGCGCAGCCGACGCGGTCCGCTCGTCGACACCGCCGTGCTGACCAACGCCGCGCCGAGCTATGCCCCGCCCGGACGCCACCTGGTGCAGGCCACCGCGGTGGAGGAGGGCTGCCGGGCGACGGAGGCGGACGTGCGCGCCCAGCTCGCCGAGCTCTACGCGTGCGACACCGGCGGCTGGGAGCTGGTCGTGCGGCACGACGTGGCCGACGCCCTGCCCGTCCAGCCACCTCCGGTGCAGCTGCGGCAGCCCCTGGTGCTGGACGAGGCCACGGTGGTCTGCGGGGATCACCGGGACACCGCGTCGCTGCAGGGAGCGCTGGTGTCCGGGGTGCGGGCCGCCGCGCTGGTCGCCGCCCGGTGCGGCCGATGACCGCCACCGGGCAGCACGCGAGCCCGGTCCAGGTGAGGCGCACGGACGTCGGCCCCGACGCCGGCCGTGGCGCAGGCCGGGGCCTGCGGATCTCCGTGGTGGTCCCGGTGCGCGACGACGCCGCCCTGCTCGAGCGCTGCCTGCGCTCCCTGCAGGCGCAGACCCGACCGCCCTGGGAGGTCGTCGTGGTCGACAACGCCAGCTCCGACGACTCGGCCGCCGTCGCCCGTCGGCACGGCGCCCGCGTCGTGACCGAGCCGGTCCGCGGTGTCCCGGCGGCCGCGGCCCGTGGGTACGACAGCGTCACCGGCGAGGTCATCGCCCGCTGCGACGCCGACTCGGTGGTGCCCACCGACTGGCTCGCCCGGATCCACGACCGCTTCGAGCGGGACCCCCGGCTCGACGCGATCACCGGCCCGGGTCGGTTCTACGACCTGCCTCCTCCCTGGGCCGGCCCCGCCGCCGTGCTGTATGCCGTGGGGGCTTTCGGCGCGACGGGCTCGGCGCTCGCCGGCATACCGCTGTGGGGATCCAACATGGCCCTGCGCCGCGCGACCTGGGAGTCGGTGCGGCACCTGGTCAGCCGCACCGACCCGGACCTGCACGACGACCTCGACCTGTCGATGGCGCTCGGGCCGGGCGCCCGGGTGCGGCTGGACCCGCGTCTGCAGGTGGGGGTCGCCGGGCGGATCTTCGCGTCCCGCGCGCAGGCCCGCCGTCGCGTCGACATGGCGATGCGCACGCTGCGCCGCGGCTGGGCCCAGGGTGGCTCCCCGGGGCGGCGCTGGCTCGCCCGAGGCGGGGCGACCCGGTGGGCCGACCTGCCCGTCCGTCCGGCCGCGCCGTCGCGGGAAGAGGTGGTCCTGCTCGACGCCCGGGGAGGGGCCCTCGGCACCGCCCCCAAGGCCGCGGTCCACCACGAGGACACCCCGCTGCACCTGGCGTTCTCCTGCTACGTCGTCGACGACGCCGGGCGGGTGCTGATGTCCCGCCGCGCCTGGGACAAGGCGACCTTCCCCGGGCTGGTGACCAACTCGGTGTGCGGGCACCCCGCGCCCGGCGAGCCGCTGGCCGAGGCCGTGCGGCGGCGCGCCCGCACCGAGCTGGGCCTGACCCTCGACGAGGTGCGGGTGGTGCTGCCCGACTTCGCCTATCGCGCAGAGATGGACGGCGTCGTCGAGCACGAGCTGTGCCCGGTGCACGTCGCCCCGGTGTCGGGCTCCGTCGCCCCGCAGCCCGACCCCACCGAGGTGGCCGAGACCTGGTGGGAGCCCTGGCCCGCGCTGCGCGACGGGGTCCTCGCGGGCGACCGGGAGGTCTCGCCGTGGTGCGCCGAGCAGGTGGTGCTGCTCGCCGACCTGCCCGACGACCCGCGTCGCTGGCCGGCCGCCGACCTGGCGGCGCTGCCACCTGCGGCGGCGTTCCCGGCCGCGCAGCCGCCCGCGGCGTCGGTGGGCGCCGCGTTCTGACAACCACGCACGAGCTGGGCCTGGCTCGACGGGCAGGACCGGTGGCGTGGCGTGCTGGTCGGCGCGAGCCGGGGGACGCAGGGGATCGCCCCGCCGGCCGTGAGGCGGGCGGGGCGATCCCCGTACGACGAGCGGGCTTTCGAGGCTCGACGCCTCAGTCTCAGCGGGCGGTCCGGGCGGACACTGCCGGCGTGGACGAGGGCGCGCCGGTCGGCGCGGGGACGAGGTCCTTGGCCGGCTTGAGCGGGCCCATGGAGTAGATCTCGAGCACGTCGCCCGCACCGAGGAAGCTCCAGGGGAGGGTGAAGTAGCCGCCGTCGCCCCAGGCGGTGCCCCAGTTGTTCTGCAGGGTGATGCCCTTCTCGTCGTAGGCCACGACCGCGAGCTCGTGGCCGCCGATCACCTTGCCGGAGGCGGTGTACGAGTAGCTGCGCGCGGTCTCGGTGTCCATGTCGACGAAGTTCTGGCGCAGGCGCATCCCGATCAGGGCGGGATAGCCGTTGTTGATGGCCGCCTTGATCGCGGGGATCGCCGTGCTGGGCCGCAGCGGGATCTGCCGGTAGCCGGAGAGCTTGTAGTTCGCCGCGTTGATCCGGTCCTCCTGGGTCGGCTTGCTGCTCCAGTCGTAGTCACCGTGGCTGTAGTGCGCCCGGGTGTCGATGCCCTGGTCCATCAGCACCGAGAACGACCGGCGGGCCGAGGAGCCCTGGTCCACGCCGTTGTTGACCTGGGAGTAGACGTACATCGGGGCCATGGGGGCTCCCGCTCGACCGGCCTTGTTCATCAGGATCCCGTAGGCGCTGTAGCCGAGCGCCCAGGCGACGCAGGACTGCACGTTGCCCTGGTTTCCGGGCGGCAGCACGTAGGCCCGCAGGTCGCCGATCTCGGCGGCGATGGTGCGGCCCATCGGCACCTTCCCCACGGTCGTGATCCGGGTGACCGGCGGGCGGGAGGCGATCTCGGCGAGGTCCAGGCCGGCGTGCTGCCGAGGCGTCGACATGGGTCCCGAGCGGGTCATCGGCGGGGCGAAGGAGTCGGTCGCGGTCGGCGCCGGGGGTATCGGCCCGGGCGAGGCGGAAGCTGCCGCGACCGGGCCGGCGCCAGCCAGGCCGAGGCTCAGGACGAGGGCGGTGAGGGTCACGACGCGGCGGTGGTGCACAGTTCCTCCTGGGATCGGCCGTCGAGCGGGCTCGACTCTGAACGACGTTGTCCGAAGACGGTATTCGCCGGTGGCATCGCGTGCTCAGGTCGGCGCGATCCGGCGGGCCGCGCCCGGACGTCAGCCGAGCAGCCAGCGGGCGATCAGCAGCTGGGTGAGCAGGAAGCCCACCAGGTAGTTGACCCACAGGAAGCGTCGCCACCCGGCGTTGGCGCGGGGGGCGTCCTCGTCGGTCAGGTCCAGGTAGGGCCGGACCATCCACAGGTAGGGCAGCACGAGCAGCCCGGCGAGCACCCCCCACCGTCCGGTGGTGGCGAGCAGCAGACCGGCCAGCCCGTAGGCCGCGGCGCTGAGCCGGACCGTCGCCCGAGCCCCGACGGCGGTCGCCACCGAGCCGATCCCGGCCTCCCGGTCCGGCCCGATGTCCTGCACCGCGCCGAAGGCGTGGCTGGCCACGCCCCACAGGAAGTACGCGACCAGGGCGACCCAGCCCTGCCAGGGCAGGTGGGCGCCGGTGAGCACGACACCGTAGACCGCCGGCCCGACGAAGTGGGTGCTGGACGTCGCCGAGTCCACGAAGGCCCGCTCCTTGAACCGCAGCCCGGGCGCCGAGTAGGCCACCACGGCGGCCACGGTGACGAGCAGCACCAGCCCGGCGAGCGGCGATCCGTGGGCCAGCAGCCACAGCACGAAGGGCACCGGCAGCAGCGACGCGGTCCACACGGTGGCGCGGTGCAGCGACCGGTCCAGGACCACGCCCTCGACGCCGCCCTTGCGCGGGTTGCGCAGGTCGGACTCGTGGTCGAAAACGTCGTTGATGCCATACATGAGCAGGTTGTAGGGCACGAGGAAGAACGCGATGCCGACCACCGCCCGCAGGTCCAGGCGTCCGGCAACCAGCAGGTAGGCCGCGCCGAAGGGATAGGCGGTGTTGATCCAGCTGAGCGGGCGGGAGGACGCGACCAGGCGCCCGATCGTGCGGATCACGAGTCCTCCTCGGCGGTCGGGGAGCTCGTCCGCCGGCGCCGCCACAGCGCGGGCAGCAGCACCAGCACGCCGAGAGGATAGGCCAGGTCCTCGACCGGGGCCCGCCCGAGCAGCAGACCCGACCGGCGCTCCGGGGCGTAGTCGAACAGGCCTGCGGCGATCATCAGGTTGTCGAAGACCACGGTGAGGACCAGCAGCCCGCCCGCCGCGACGAGCGGGGCCAGGGCCGGAGCCCGCCCAGGCCGGCCGCGGACCGCCCACGAGGCCCCGGCGACGGCCAGCCCCAGCATGACCAGGTCGAGCAGCAGGAAGGTCACCGGGCCCCCCGCCGGGCGTGGGCCAGGCGCTCGCCGCCGCACCACAGGCACATCGTGGTCCAGGAGAGCAGCAGCAGGAAGAACAGCTCCTCCACGGGCAGCTCGGGCGCCACCTGCAGGCCGGTCATCCAGCGGGTCTGCCCGCGGAAGAAGATCCCCAGCGCGATCCCCGCCAGGTCCCACACCACGAGATAGGTCATCCCGACGGCGAGGACGGTGAGCGCGGCGCGAGGGCTGCGCCACACGAACAACCGCCACCGCCGGTCGATCGTGGCCACGCCGGCCAGGGATGCGAGCAGGCAGACGAGATAGGCGATCCCGCTCACGCAGCCACCGTATGCCGGGAGAGCAGCGCCCGGGCCGCCGTGGTCGCCTTGACCCGGGTGGGCACGACCAGGCGCTGGGAGAAGACGTCGTAGTCCGCCTCCTCGATCAGGTCGAGGATCTGGGCGTAGAGGCGGCGCGCGGTCGCCACGCAGCGGGCGCTCGCCGGTGGGAGCAGGGGGATGCCGCGGTCGGCCTCCGCATACAGCGCGCGGTTGCGCTCGACCTGGTGGCGCAGCATGGCCCGCCACTGCGGGGTCACCTGCCGGCGGTGCGGGTCGGCCCCGAAGGCGCGCAGGTCCTCCTGGGGGAGGTAGACCCGGCCGCGGTCGAGGTCCTCGACGACGTCGCGCAGGAAGTTCGTCAGCTGGAAGGCCTCGCCGAGCGCGCGGGCCGGGCCGAGCGCCTCGGGGGAGGTGGGCCGCAGCACGGGCAGCATCATCTCGCCGACGACGGCGGCCGACCCGTCCATGTAGTCCCGCAGGTCGGCCCAGGTCGGGTAGGTGGTGGTGGTGAGGTCCTGGGCCATCGCGCCGAAGAAGCGGTCGAGGGGCTCCTCGCCGATCCCGAGGTCCCGCAGGGAGCGGGCCACGGCCGCCAGCACCGGGTCCGGGGCCTGCCCGGAGCGCACGGCGTGGGTCACCCGCCGCCGGAAGGCCTCCAGGCGCTGCTCGGTCTCGGGCACCCGGTGCGGTGCGGAGGCCTCGGGAGCGTCGACGATGTCGTCGGCGGCCCGGCACAGGGCATAGACCGCGTGGACGTGCCGGCGGCGCTCGGCCGGGAGCAGGGTGACGCCCCAGAAGTAGGTCGTGCCGTGGCGGCGGGTGATCGTCGCGCAGCGCGCGTAGCCCTCGCGCAGCTGGGGATCCAGGGGCGCGGTCACCGCCCGGGTCCGCCTGCCGTGAGGGCGTCCACCCGGTCGGCGGCGAGCTTGCCGCTGACCAGGACCATGGGCACCCCGACCCCGGGGACGGTGCCGGACCCGGCGAGGACCAGGCCGGGCGCGCGGCGCTCCAGGTTGCCGGGGCGGAAGGGCCCGGTCTGGGCGAGGGTCTGCGCCAGCGCGAAGGGGGTGCCGCGGGCCATCCCGAGCCGCTGCCAGTCCAGCGGGGTGAAGAGCTCCTCGGCGACCACGTCGGTGGGATAGCCCTCGGCGTGCAGGAACTCGCCCAGCCGCTCGCGCATCGGCCCGGCCTCGCGGTCCCAGTCGATCCCGCCGTCGAGGTGGGGGACCGGCTCCAGGACGTACATCGTCGTGCCGCCGGGGGCCGCGAGCGTGGGGTCGGTGATCGACGGGACGGTGACCAGGCGCGAGGGGTCCGGCATCAGGGTGCGGCGGCGCAGCAGCGCCTCGAAGGCCTCGTCCCACTCCCGGCCGAAGTGGATGTTGTGGTGGCCGACGTGCTCCGGCGCGGGTGAGGAGGTGCCCACGTGCCACACCACCGCCGAGGGGGAGTAGGTGCCGTGGGTGACCGCCCACGGCGGGGTCAGGTCGGGCAGGAGCAGCTCGTAGGCCACCGGCAGGTCCAGCGTGCACACCACGGCATCGGCGGGCAGGGTCTCGCCCGAGGTCAGCTCGACGCCGGTGACCGGGTGTCCCTCGCCCGGCCTGCCCGTGCGCAGCAGGCGCGTGACGGTGCTGTCGTAGCGCAGGTCCACCCCGGCCCGCCGCGCCGCGGTGTCGAGGGCGGCCGGGATCGCACCCATCCCGCCGTCGGGGAAGTAGACCCCCTCGATGGAGTCCATGTAGGTGATCACGGCGTAGATCGCCAGGGCCGTCTCCGGGGGCAGCCCGGCATACATCGCCTGGAAGGTGAACAGCCGGTGCAGCCGCCGGTCGTGGAAGAAGCCGCGGATCGTGGGCCCGAGCCGCCGCAGCCCCCCGAGCCGCAGCAGGGTCGTCGAGGCGCCCAGGGGGCGGGCCAGGTCCAGCGGCGAGTTGAAGTTGCGGTCGATGTAGTGCGGCATCTCCACGGCGTAGAGCTCGCGCAGCCAGGCGACGAAGCGGTCGAAGGCCACGGCGTCTCGGTCGCCGCAGGTGCGGCGGATCTCCTCGCGCATCGCCTCGTGCCCGTGCCGCACCCGGATCTCGCTGCCGTCGTGGAAGCGCGCGCGGTAGGCCGGGTCCAGGACCCGCATCGGCACCAGGTCGGCGACCGAGGTGCCCACCGCCTGCAGCGCGTCGTCGAGCAGGCCCGGCATGGTCATCACCGTGGGCCCGGTGTCGAAGGTGAAGCCGCCGTGGGTGGAGCGTCCGGCGCGGCCGCCCGGCCCGCTGCCGCGCTCGACGACGGTCACCTGGTGGCCGCGCCCGCGCAGGTGGCAGGCGGCCGAGAGCCCGGCCAGCCCGGCCCCGATCACCAGGACGTCAGCCATGCTCCAGCACCCCGGTCCGGCGCGATCCGCGCGTGCTGGCAGGGACGACGCATCCTGTTTCGATCATGGAATGATTAGATAATGAAAAGACCCGTCGTGCGAGTCCGACCGCAGGGCGGCGCCTCGCCGGGTCACCCGCCAGGAGGAGACGCCATGCCCCAGATCCAGCACGGCCACGAGCACCACGGCCGCGACGCCATCATCAGCCTGGACGACGCGCTCGTCGGCCGCCTCGACCGGACCGAGCTCGACCGGCTCGTCGCCACCATCGCCCAGGTCGTCCAGCACGAGGCCGACGACGTGGACCTGCAGCCCCACCTCGCGCGCGCCTTCGAGCAGGCCGGGCTTCCCCAGCCCGAGGTGGTCGTGGCCCGGATGGCCGAGAACCTCCGCAACGCCGACGAGGTCACCGTGGTCACCGACACCGGCCGGGTGCTGCTCGGCGACCCGAGCTGGACCCCGGCGACGCACGCGACCGACGTCCAGGGCTCGGAGGACCCGGAGCACCACGACCGCCCGGCCTACTCCTGATCGACGCCGACGCCGACGCCGACGCGGCGCCCGTCCCGGCGCCCGTCCCGGCGTCTGCGCCGGGCCGGTTCGGTGCTCGACCTCGCGACGCCCTCCCCCGGATCGACCGGGAGAGGGCGTCGTCGTGGGCGTGGGACGTCAGTCGGCCTGGACGCCCTCGGTGTCCGCCGTGCCGTCGGCGTGGATCTGCTCGGCCAGCCGGTCCACGTCGGTCTCGGGCACGGCCACCTCGGCCTCGTCGAAGCCCTTGCGGAGCTCCTCGGCGACGGTGTCCTTCTCGGCGCCGTCCTGCCAGGACCCGACGCGTTCGACGACGGCGTCGACGGCCTCGTCCTTGGCGACCTGGGTCTCGTGGTCGTCGGTCATGGTGCTTCCTCCTGCTGGCTGGGAACGGGGCTGGTGCTGGGGATTCGGTGCTGGTGGGACGGGTCGGGGTGGGGCAGTCGTGGTCGGCTGCCGGTCAGAGGTCGACGACCTCGTTGTCGCCCTCGACCCGCTTGCCCGTGACGGCGGCCTTGACCAGGTTGGCGAGCTGGACGACCTTGCTGCCGCCAGGGGCGTCCCAGTACTCCGCGGTGTCGCCGGTGACCTCGACGAGGACGTTCTCCGGGTTGTCCGGGCCGCCCTCCATCCAGGCGTCGGTGAAGGTGCCCCACAGCTCCTTCAGTCGCTCGGTGTCGTCGACGATCCGGGCGGTGCCGGACAGGGACACCCAGGCGCCGTTCCCGGCATACGCCAGGTTGACCTGCGGGTTGGCCTGCAGGTCGAGGCACTTCTGGCTGTGCCGCTCGGCGACGAACAGCACGGTGCCCGCGAAGTCCACGTCCTGCGTCGCCATCGGGTGGGAGACCAGGCGGCCCGTCCCGTCCACGTGGGTCATCATGGCGATCCGGGTGCTCCTGATGATCTCGGCGACCTTCTGCTGCTGCTCGTCGGTCATGTCGCTGCTCCTTGTCGTGGTGGTGCGGGGTCGGTGAGCCGCCGGGCGGCGGCATAGGCGGGGTGGCGCAGGGCCCGGACCCAGCCGGGTTGGGTGAGGCCCGCGAGGGGGTGGTCGACCGGGGCGAAGCGCAGCGGCTCGTCCGGGCCCCAGGGCAGGTGGAGCTCGAGCCGGCCGAGGCGGTGCCAGGCCCCGCGGGCGCGGCTCCAGGACAGGTCGTATGCCGAGGAGCCCGCGGGGTCCAGCCGCAGCAGCACGTCACCGCTCGCCCCTCGCTGGGGCAGGAGCGTGGTCAGGGGACCGTCCTCGACCCGGCGGCGCACGGCGAGCAGGTGGCGCGTGACCGTCCCGGTGCCGGTGCTCGCCAGCAGCAGGTCGGCGTGGTCGCCGTCGTGGCCGGCGGCGTCCACCCGCAGGGCGAGCCCCATGACGTCGGGGCCCTGGTGCGTCAGCGAGGCGGTCCGCGAGGCGCGCACCGTGCACGGCCAGGACCCGGCGCGGTCGAGCAGCGGGACCCCGCACGGGATCGGGGCGCCGGTCAGCACCAGGCTGCCCGACGTCACCCGGCCGTAGGCGTGCAGCGGCTTGTCCCGGCGCACGAGCGCTGCGAGCCCGAAGGTCGCGGCGAGGAGCGCGCCCCCGCCGGCGGCGAGGACGACGCCGGCCGGCCGAGGGCCCGGCCCCGCGGGTCGACGGCCCGGCCCGGAGGGCGAGGCGTCAAGCCCGGGCGCGCGACGGATCACGGCGCGACTCATGAGGACTCCTGCCCGGCGTGCAGGGCGCGCACCACGTCCACGGTGTCGGCCTCGGCGGCGGTCTTGTCGTCGCGGTAGCGCAGCACCCGGGCGAACCGCAGCGCCATCCCCGCCGGATAGCGGCGGCTGGTCTGGATGCCGTCGACGGCGACCTCCACGACCTGCTCGGGTCGCAGGTGCACGACGCCGCCCTCCCGGTGGGTCTCCAGCTCCAGGAAGCGCCGGGTCTGCCACGCGAGCATCTCGTCGGTCATCCCCTTGAAGGTCTTGCCCAGCATGGCGAAGCCCTCGCCGTCGGGCAGCCGCGCCCCGAGGTGGATGGTGGACAGCAGCCCGGCCCGCCGCCCGCTGCCCCACTCGACGGCGAGCACGACCAGGTCGACGGTGTGTCGGGGCTTGACCTTGGTCCACCCGGTGCCGCGGCGACCGGCGGCGTAGCGGGTCTGCAGATCCTTGATCACGACGCCCTCGTGCCCAGCTGTCACCAGGTCGGCGAAGAACGCCGCGGCCTCGTCCGGGTCGGCGGTCACCAGGCTGGGCACCAGGTGGTCCGGGGCGATCCGCGCGAGCACGGCGTCGCGCTCGGCCTGGGGCAGGTCCACGAGGTCCGCGCCGTCCAGGTGCAGCACGTCGAACAGGTAGGTGGTGAGCGGGGTCCGCTCGCGCAGCCGCTGCGGGTCGGCGCTGGAGGCGGTGCGTGCCCCGGTCACCTGGAAGGGCTGCGGCCGCCCGTCGGCCCGCAGCGCGATCGCCTCGCCGTCGAGGACCACCTGACGCACGTCCAGCGCGCGGGCGACCTCGACGACCTCGGGGACCCGGTCGGTGATGTCGTCCAGGCTGCGGGTGAAGACCCGGACCGTGTCGCCGTCGCGGTGCACCTGGATCCGGATCCCGTCGAGCTTGCCCTGGACCAGGCGCTCGCGGTCGCCGTCGGCATACACCTCGGCGACGTCGGGGGCCGCCTTGGCGAGCATGGGCCGCACCGGCCGCCCGACCTCGAGCCCGATCACCTCGACCGCAGCGAGCCCGCCGGTGGTGGCGGCCTCGGCGACGGGTCCGAGGTGGCCCGCCATCATCGCGGCCCGGCGCACGGCTGCCTCCGGCAGGTCGTATGCCGTGGCGACGGCGGCCACCAGCGAGCCCTCCTGGGCGCCGTGGCGCAGCTCGCCGACGAGCAGGGCGCGCAGGAAGTCCTGCTCGGCCGGCGTCGCGGCGCCGAGCAGCGCGGCGAGCGCCTCGGCCCGGGCGGCCGCCGAACCGGAGCCGCTCACCCCGGCGAGCGCCGTGACGGCCTCGTCCACCCCGGCCACGGTGAGGCTCGGTGCGGCCGCCGGCGGCGGGGGAGCGGAGATGGTGCGATAGCCCACGCCGACCCGGCCCTGCGGCAGGACCCCCGCCAGGTGCGCGGCCACGACCCCGACCTCACCGGTCTCGGCGCGGCGCAGGAGCTCGGCGAGCAGGGTGGTCTTGGCGGTGCGCGAGCGGGTGGCGGCGACGGCCGCGGACGTGGCGACCAGGTCGACGTAAGCCAGCGCCATCAGCGGTGGTGCTCGTTGTTGCGGCGGGCCGCGCGGTCGCCGAGGGTGGTCAGCCGGTCCACGATCGGGTTGTCGAGCTCGGCGCGGGCCTGGTGCCCGGTGATCGTGCGACCGTCGGCCTCCCCGGAGGGCAGCAACCGGCTCACCACGCCGAGCAGCCGGGTCGTCGTGCCCGGGGCGAGACCCGCCACGCGGGCGGCCACCTTGCTCATCGGCGAGACGAGGGCGACGGCGTCGCCGGCCAGGGTCGCGTCCACCATCTGCCGGGCGGCGCTCTCGGCGCTGATCGACAGCAGCGGCAGGGACGCGCCGGGGGCGAACCAGGCGTACTCCTTGGCCGCGCCCGTGCCGATGAACCGTGCCTGCAGGTGCGACCCGGTGCGCATCAGGCCGGGCACGATCGTGGTCGCGGTGACCCCGGTGCCGGCGAGCTCGGCGTACAGCCCCTCGGTGAAGCCGACGGCCCCGAACTTCGCGGTGGAGTAGGGCAGCAGGTGCGGAACGCTGACCTTGCCGCCGATCGAGGTGACCACCCCGATCCGGCCGCGGCGGCGCTCGCGCATGGCGGGCAGGACGGCCAGCGCCACGTTGATCGGGCCCCACAGCATGACGTCGACGGCCTGCTCGAAGTGCCCGCGCTCGGTGGCGTCCAGCGGGCCGACCTGGATGATCCCGGCGACGTGCATGGCCACGGTGATCGGGCCGACCTCGCGCTCGACCTCGGCGACGACCGCCTCGATGCCCTCGTGGTCGGTGACGTCGCCGGGGCGGGCGTGGACGTCCAGGCCCTCGGCGGCCAGCCGGACGCGGGCGTCCTCCAGCTCGGCGCCGTCGCGGGCGAGCAGGACGACGCGGAAGCCGCGGCGACCGAGGTCACGGGCCACGAGCAGGCCCAGACCGCGGGAGGCGCCCGCGACGAGGGCGACCGGGGTGCGGCCGCTGACGGGGGCGGTGGGGGGCTGCGTGCGAAGGCTCATGGTGGTCGTCATACCCCCTCTGCCGCCAGGCATTCCGCAGGGTCACCGAGGGTCTGCAGCAGGTGACCGAGGCCGGCGACCGCCCGTCCCGGCATCCGACCCGAGGTCCGCACCACGCAGGCGCGGGTGCTGGTGATCGGGCGCCCGGCGGCCACGAGCGCCGCCAGCAGGGAGGCCTCCTCGCCGTGCGCGACGGCCGGGAAGCCGCCGACGGCGAGATAGGCGTCCAGCCGCACCGCGAGGTTGGCGGCGTAGGCATGGGTGTGGGTGTCCGGTCCGGTGACCCCGGCCTCGACGATGCGCTGGTAGGCCCGGCGGGCGGCGGGGGTGGCCTGCCAGTCGACGAGCTCGACCAGGCCCGCGACCGCCTGGGCCTGACGGTCCCGGGCGACGGCGAGGAGCCCCCGGACCCAGTCGGCCGGGACCTCGGAGTCGGCGTCGGTGGAGAGCAGCCAGGTGTCGGCCGGTATGCCGGGAGCACGACCGCGCCCGAGCGCGGACCGCACCCCGTGGTCGCGGACCTCGCCCACCGTCTCCGAGCCCGGGTCGACCACCACCCGGGTGGTCACGCCGGCCGACCAGCGGTGCCCGCGGGCGACCTGCGCGGTGGCGTCGGCGCAGCGGTGGGCGACGACCACCACCTCGACCTGGTCCACCTCGCGCGCCGCGAGCGCCTGCGCCAGCGCGTGGTCCAGGGCCGCGAGGGCGGTGGGGAGACGGCGCTCCTCGTCGTGGGCGGGCACGACGACGAGCAGCCGGTCAGCGAGGGAGCCCACCGAGATAGCCCTCGTCGCCGTCGCGCGACTGCTGGGCGACGTAGAGGTCCAGGTCGGCGACCGCCTGCGCGAGGTCGGGGTCGTAGGCCAGCCCGGCCGGGCCGGCGAGCGCGTGGCACTCGGCGAGGATCGCGCGGGCGGCGCGGGCGACGCCGGCCCGCACCTCGGTCGACAGCTCCTGGCCGCGCCCGCCGGCGCCGCGGGCCGGGCTGCCGGCCGGGTCCTGCTCGGACACCTCCAGGGCGACCCCGGCGGTCGCGAGCAGCGCTGCGGCCGAGCCGATCTCGGTGCGCACGCGACCCCAGCGGACCACCCGCGCCGGGGCTGGGGGAGCGCCCTCGGTGGCGCGGGCGGTGAGGTCGGCGACGCGCACCGCGCCCCCGGCCCACACGGCCGCCACCCCGACGCCGCCGGGGAAGAAGCCGGGCCGCCCGAGGTACCACCCCTCCTCGCCCACCTGCGCGTCGGCGGGCACCTGGACGTCCGCGACCCGGACGGTCCAGGACTGCGAGGCCAGCATCGCCGGGGTGTGCCAGGACGCCGCGTCGCCGGTCCACGAGGAGACGTCCACGTCGAGCAGCACCGAGCGCTCGTCGTCCAGCCACACCGGCAGCAGCGCCCGGTCCAGGACCCCCACCCCGGAGGCGAAGCGCAGCGTCCCGTCCAGCCGCCAGCCGTCGCCCGCGGGGGTGGCCTGCACCCCGGTGGCGTGGGAGCGGGAGGCCCAGACGCCGTACACCGCACCAGGAATCGGCGCACGTCCGGCCTGGCGCAGGATCCGCAGCGCGTCCACGTGCCCCTCGGTGAGCCGGGCGAGCGGGATGTCCGTGCGGCCCAGCGCCACGAGCGCGTCGAGCAGCTGCGGCCAGGTCAGGTCGGCCCAGGGGCGCGCGGCGACGAGCTCGTGGAGCAGCGGGGTGCGTCGGGCGGCGTCGGCGCCGAGCCCCTGGGCGGGCAGCAGCGGGGCAGGGACGGGGGCCAGGGTCGTCCAGGTGGCGGCGGTCATCGGGGGTCCTCCTCGGTGGTGGCGTCCTCGGGTGTCGGAGCGTGCGGCGGCTCGGTGCCCGGCTCGGTGCCCGGCTCGGCCGCGTCGCCGGGCCGGGTCCAGTGGGCCGACACGAAGTCCGCGTCGTCGTGGTGGACGGCCCGGGTCAGGCCGCCGGCGTCGAGCGCCTCGTGCAGCTCGGCGGTGGCGTCGGCGCCGGACAGGTGCGCGTCGTGGGGGTGGTGGCGCCAGTGGACGCTCACCACCTCGCCGCCGGGCGCGAGCAGGTCCAGGACCGTGCGGGCCGTGGCGGCGCGGTCCTGCTCGGGCAGGTAGTACAGGACCTCGGAGAGCACGACCAGGTCGACCGGACGGTCGAGGTCGTCGGCGGGCGGCGGGTCCGGCAGCGCGTGGGTCGCGGTCGTCACGGCCGAGATCCCCTGCTGCCAGGCCAGCTCGGCGGCGAGCTGCGCGGCCGTGGTCGACGCGTCGGACGCGAGGACCGACCCGCAGCGCTGCGCCAGCTCGACCGCGAGATCCCCGGTGCCGCAGGCGGCGTCCCACGCGACGGCATACCGCTCGCGGGTCAGCGAGGCGAGGACGACCTGGATCTTGCGCCGCTCGTACCAGCTCGTGCGCACGTCGAAGGGGTCGGGATCGGCGGCATAGCGCGCCTCCCAGTCGGTGCTGCCCATGGTGCCTCCTGGTCTGTCGGGACGACGACGTCCCGCTCAGGGGCCCACCAGGCTCGAGGCTCCGTGATCGTTCTGCTCCAGCACCTACCCCCGGCGGTCACCCGGGAAACCCTGCGCCGGGGCCGGGCATCTCACACGGCCCGGACGGCGTCGTAGCGACGCAAGGCCTCCCGTCGCTCCTCGGCGTGGTCCACGCAGGGTGGCGGATAGCCGTGGGCCAGGCCGTCCGTGGCCTTCCACGGCTCGTGCACCGACCTCCCGGGCAGGTGCGCCAGCTCGGGGACCCAGCGCCGCACGTAGTCCCCGCTCGGGTCCCACCGCTTGCCCTGCTCGACCGGGTTGAAGACCCGGAAGTACGGCGCCGCGTCGGTGCCCGTGCCCGCCGCCCACTGCCAGCCGTGGTTGTTGGAGGCGAGGTCGCCGTCGACCAGGTGGTCCAGGAAGTGCCGTGCGCCATGCGGCCACCACACGTGCAGGTCCTTGACCAGGAACGACGCGGTGACCATCCGCACCCGGTTGTGCATCCACCCGGTCTCGCGCAGCTGGCGCATCCCGGCGTCGACGAGCGGGAAACCGGTGCGGCCCTCGCGCCAGCGCTCCAGCAGCGCGGCCACCTGCGGGTCGGTGGCGGGGTCGTCGTGCTCCATGGCCGCGAAGGCCGCCCTGAGGTCGCCCCAGGCCGAGTCCGGGCGGTGCCACAGCACGTCGGCGTAGAACTCGCGCCAGGCCAGCTCGGTGACGTAGCGCTCGACGGACTCGGCGACCGGGCCGCGCGCGTCCAGCCGGGCTAGGTCGTGCAGCAGGGTGCGCGGGTGGATCGTGCCCTGCTTGAGGTGCATGGACATCATCGAGGTGCCCGCGAGGTCGGGTCGGTCCCGGTCCTCGGCGTAGGTCTCGATCGGTCCGTCGAGGAACTCCGCCCAGGCGCTGCGCGCGGCCTCCTCGCCCGCCGGGTGCAGCGAGTCGTGCTGCGGGACGGGCTCGCTCGCGATCCCGCGGCGCCACCGCAGCCCGGCGGGGATCGGCGCGGGGGCGGGCCAGCCGTGGTCGCGCCAGGCACGGCTGTACGGCGTGAAGACGCGGTAGGGACCGCCCGCCGCCGTGGTCAGGACGCCGGGGCCCACGGCGTAGGGGGACCCGGTCGGCACGAGCTCGCGACCCGCCTCCGCCAGCCGGGCCCCCACCCGCGCGTCCCGGCGCCGGGCGTAGGGGGTGCTGTCGGCGGAGACGTGCACCCGCCGGGCCCCGGCCTCCGCGGCGACGGCGGGCACCACGTCGACCGGGCGGCCACGGCGCACGACCAGGGCCCCCTCGCACCTGTCGGCAAGGGCGGCGATGGCCGCGAGATAGGCCTCGCGGCGCGGCCCGCCCGCCCGGTCCAGCGCCGGGTCGAGGACGACCAGCGGCACCACGTCGCCGTCGTCGGCGGCGGTCAGCAGGGCGGGATGGTCGGCCAGGCGCAGGTCGCGGCGCAGCCACAGCAGGCTCGTCATGGGTCGATCGTGCCGGATCAGGCCCGGTGCCAGCCGAACTCGTCGTGCACGGCGAGTCCCCGCTCGGCGAAGGCCCGCAACCAGCCCTCCATCGGCCAGACGCCCCAGCGGCGGTGGAAGGTCGCGGCGTTGCGCAGGATGTCGTCCAGGTGCTCCACCGGCGGCGAGGACACCGGGTGGTGCTGGTGGTAGGCGTCGGCGCCGCCCACCCACACCAGCTCGACCGCGGCCTCGCGGGCGGTCAGACCCAGGTCGGTGTCCTCCCCGCCGTAGCCGTCGTAGTCGGTGCAGAAGCCGCCGACCCGCCGCCAGGTCGCCGGCGTCACCGCGAACGACAGCGACCAGAACAGCCGGTGCTCGCCGCCGCGGACCAGCTCGCCGTCGGCGGGGGCCGGGCGGGCCGCGTGGGGCGAGCGCCACCGGGCCAGGTCCTCGGGCTCGGGGGCACCGGCCTGCGCCGGCAGATAGGTCACCTGGCCGCACAGCAGGGCGGGATCCGCACCGAGCTCCCGCGCAGCGGCGGCATACCGCCGGACCAGCTGCGGGCCGGGCAGGCAGTCCACGTCGAGCAGCACGACCAGGTCGGCCCCGAGCGCGAGGGCGCGGTCGGTCCCGGCGTTGCGCGCCTCGGCGAGGGGCAGCCGCCCGGACCCGGCCAGGGGTATGTCGAGAACCTCCACCGGCGCCTCGGGCGGGGCGTCGGCGAGCAGCCCCCCGATCGCCGGGTCGCCCATCGACACCACGACGTGCCGGGGTGGCTCGGGCAGCGCGGCGACGTGGCGGCGCTGGGCGAGCAGGTGGTCGTGCCTCCCCGCCGCGACGGTCACGAGCACCGGGCCGCTCATCGGCGCCACCCCTCCAGGATCGCGGCGGCGCGCGCGGGGGCACCTGCGGTGCGCCAGCGCTCCCAGGACGGCTCCAGGGCGTAGGCCTCCTCCAGGGTCGCGGCCCAGTCGTCCGGCCACGCGTCCCGCACGACGGCCAGGCCCGCCCGGCGCAGCGCGTCGGCGGTCGCCCGCTGCTCGTCGAAGGGCCGGTCCTCGGGGACGACGACGGCGCGGGTGCCCGCGGCGGCCACGTCGGCGACGGAGTTCTGGCCGGCTGCGACGACCACCACGTCGGTGTCGTGCAGGAGCTCCCAGACGTCGGAGTACCACGCGCCGAGGGGTCCGGCGACGGACCACTGCCAGCCGGGGGTGGCCGCGCGGGCGGCCGCCAGGTGCCCGGGGGTCAGCGCGCTGCCGCCGGCGCCACCGAGCAGCAGCACCCGGCGCGCGGGGGCACCGGTGCCCGGGGCGTCCGTCCCCGGGGCATCGGGTGCGGGGGTGGGCGGAGCGACGGGTGGGGCCAGGCGGTCGGCATACCGGGTGATCCCGCCGACGTAGCGGGCCAGGCCGGGCCGGCGGCGCAGGTAGCCCGGCTCGTAGAGCTCGCCCGGCCAGGGGGCGATCACCAGGTCGGCGAGGTCGTGGCCCAGGTCGTGGGGCGCGTCGTCGCGCTCGCCCGGCATGCCCATGACCACGACCGGCACCCCCATCATCCGCACCAGGGTGGTGACCTCGACCGACACGTCGACGACCATCAGCCGCGGTCGGGTGACGGCCACCCACGCCGCGATGGTGGCGAACCGCTCCTGGTGCCCGCGGCTGTCGACGGGGGCCCAGTGCAGCCGTCCGCCGGGCGTCGCGTCGGTCGATCCCTCCAGGTCGTCGCGCGGCAGGGCCACCCAGGTCGCCCACTCCTCGGACGGCAGGCTGGACAGGATCGTCAGCTCCTCGTC
This sequence comes from Arsenicicoccus dermatophilus, assembly GCF_022568795.1. Taxonomy (NCBI): domain Bacteria; kingdom Bacillati; phylum Actinomycetota; class Actinomycetes; order Micrococcales; family Intrasporangiaceae; genus Arsenicicoccus; species Arsenicicoccus dermatophilus. The sequence goes on from NZ_JAKZHU010000001.1 coordinate 519,174, forward strand.
CAGGTGCGCGGCGATCGCCTTGGCGCGGTGCAGGTGGCCGCGGCCCTGGTGGTGGACGTACCAGCCGATCATGCGCCCACCCGCAGCGGTCGCACCACGTCGTCGGGGGAGTGCCACCGTCCGGCGAGGAGGTCGTCGTAGAGCCGCACGTAGGAGTCGGCCATGTGGCCCACGGACAGCTCGGCCTCGGCATACCGCCGCACCCGGCGTCGGTCCAGCCCCAGGACGGCGGGCAGCGCGGCCGCGAGGGCGGTCACGTCGTCCGGGGCCACCAGGGCACCGTGCTCGGGCCCGCCGACGACCTCCGGGATCCCGCCGCGCCGGAAGGCCGCGACCGGGGTGCCGCACGCGAGCGACTCGGCCACGACCAGCCCGAAGGGCTCGTCCCAGCGGGGGGTGACCAGGGACGCGGCGGAGCGGCCCACCAGCTCGGCGAGCTCGGCGTGGGCCAGGTGCCCGACGTAGCGCACGTCCTGGCCCAGGCGGGGGGCGATCTCCTGGGCGAAGTAGTCCGGGTCGCTGATCGGCCCGGCGAGGCGCAGCCGCAGCCCGGCGAGACGGGCGGCGTCCACCGCCAGGTGCGGGGCCTTCTCGGGGACCAGCCGACCGGACCAGACCAGCCAGTCGCCGCCGGCGCCGAAGGGCCAGTCGCGCAGGTCGACGCCGTTGCGCACCACCACGGGTCGCTCGGGCAGGGCCTGCCAGGCGTCGGCGGTGTAGTCGCTCACGGCGGCGAACCGGATCGTTGGGCGGGACCGGTCGGTCGAGGCGGCGCGGGGCCCGAGGTCGACCGCGGACTCCATCCACGGCGTGGGTGGGGTGTGCAGCGTCGTGAGCATCGGCATGGGCAGGGAGGGCGCCATGGCCACGGGCAGGTGGTGCAGCGCGTGGTTGTGCACCACGTCGACCTCCCCGGCCAGCTCGCGCGACAGCGCCAGCATCACCCGCAGGTAGGCATGGTGCGCGGCCAGGAACTCGCGCGGCGGCATGGAGACGTCGGCCTCGGCGAGCGCGCTGGCCCGCCACCCCTCCCGGGGGAAGGCATAGCGGGGGTCGGCGCCGTCCGAGCCCTCCGGCGCCATCAGCAGCACCTGGTGGCCGAGCTGGCGCAGCCGTCGGGCCAGGTGCCAGACGTGCGCCTCCAGGCCGCCCGCGAAGGGCTCGCGGACCCGGTGCCGGTGCGGGGCGATCAGGGCGACCCGCAGCGGGCGTCGCCGGCTGCTCATCGGCCGTCCGACGAGGTGGCTGCCGAGGCCGAGCCCGCCGCTGCGGGAGCGTCGTCCGGCATCGGGGTGGGAGCGGTGTCGCCCGTGGTGGCGGAGGCCCGACGGTCCGCCGCGCGGCGGTAGGCCGCCAGGTGCGCCGCCCGGACCTGCTGGTCCCGCTCGGCCCGCGCGGCGAGGCGAGCCTCGGCGTCGCCCCAGGGGCAGCCCTCCCGGCGCGCCTGGTGCAGGCTGCCCAGCGCCGCCGCCACCGAGCCGGCCTCGAGGGCGGCGAGGAAGCCCGCGTCGTCGTGCTGCTCGGCGTAGTGGCCCACGGACGGCGCCAGCACCGAGGTCCCGAGGTCCCAGCACAGCTCGAGCCAGCCGGAGTGGGTGCCGTGGCGGTAGGGCAGTGCCAGGACGTCCAGGCCGCCCGCCCACTGGTGCAGCTCCGCGTCGCCCATCCGTGGGACCAAGCGCAGGCCCACCCCCGGGTGCTCGGGGATCAGCGCGCGGATCCGGTCGAGGCGCGGCTCGGGATCGGTCAGCACCTCGTCGTTGACGACCACGTCGAGGGTCCCGCCGAGCTCGGTGGTCGCCTGCGCCAGCTCGGCCAGCCAGTCGGTCGGGTCGGCGTTGGCGCGCAGGGCGCCGAGGTGGACGCCCACCCTCGGCCCGGACTCCTGCGGCGCCGATCCCTCGCCGGGGGTCCGCCGACCGTCGTCGGCGGTCTCGGGAGACGGCTCGGACGCGCGCAGCGCCGCGGCCGCCCGCACCTCCTCGGCCGGCACCACCTGCGGGTGCGGGACCACCGTGGCCGTCACGCCCCAGCCCTCCTCGACCTGGGCGGCCGCGCCGGGCGTCAGGGTGAGCACCTCGTCCGCCCCGCGCACCAGGGTGCCGAGCGCGGCCAGGTGCTGGTCCTGCTCGTCGGCGGGCAGGTGCGGGTTGGCCAGGTCGTGGACCGTGACGACCAGCGGGCGGTCGTAGGCCCGCAGGGTCCCGATCCAGGAGGTGAGCTGGTAGGAGGTGCAGCCCTCGAAGCCGAAGTGCACGTGCACCAGGTCCAGGTCGTCGGCGTGCTCGACCACCCACTCGTCGGTGAGCATGACGGGGGGCCACCACACGCCGTCGTCCGGCTCCTGCCCCGGGGGCAGCGGGTCGGGCAGCCGGGCGGCCTCGTCGGGGCCCACGTCCGTGCTCGATCCTGCCGGCGGGGTCACGTGGGGATAGGTCACGTCGACGACGCCGGGCAGGATGCGGATGACGTACGGATGGGCGCTGGGGATGCTGGCGATGCGCAGCACGAGTCTCCTCCTGGACGGGCCGGGGGTCGGCCGCGGTGCCCTTGGGCTCAAGGCGCCTGCGATGGTGATCGCTGCCTAGTGTTACCCCATGTTTCGCCTCGTGAACCATTTCGTTACCCTGAGTAACCTGGGGGCTGACGCATCGCGTCCAACTCTTACGCACAGTGGTGAGAGCTGGTGATCGCCCACCTCGTGGTCGGTCCCGAGGGCCACGGGGTCACCCGGTGCGCGCTGGACCTGCACGACACCGCTGCGCTGCGCGACGAGCCGCTGGTCCGGGTGCTCGACGGCACCAGCGGTGACCTGGCCGGGATCTCGCTCCCCGGACGGGTCTCCGTCCACGTCCACGTCACGGACCGGCTCTTCGGGCGGTCCGCGCCGGAGGCCGCCGACCGCCTCGAGCCCCTCCTGCGCGCCCACCCGACGACGGTGACGCTGCACGACGTCCCCCAGCCCTCCGACGGCGAGGGGGCCCATCCCCGGCGGGCGGACGCCTATGCCCGGATCGTCGACGCCGCCCGCGGCGTCGTCGTCAGCAGCGAGCACGAGGCCCTGCTGCTGGACGACGCGCTGGCGCTCGCGGGCCGATCCGACCTGACCGGACGGGCGCGGGCCGTCATACCGCTGCCGATCGACCCCCCGGCGCAGCTCCCCGCGCCGCGCCCCGAGAAGCCCTCGGACCACAGGGATCTCGCCGTCCTGGGCTATCTGTATCCCGGCAAGGGCCACGAGGAGGCACTCGCCGTCCTGCCCGCCCTGCCGCCGGACGTGCGGCTGCTGGCGCTCGGCCGCCCGTCACCCGGCCACGAGGACCTGGCCGACGAGATCGCCCGCGCCGCAACGCAGCTCGGGCGGCGCGCGGTCGTCACGGGCTTCGTCCCCGACGCCGAGCTCACCGAGCGGCTGCGCACGGTCGCGGTGCCCGTCGCCCCGCACCGGCACCTGTCCGCCTCCGGGTCGATCAACACCTGGCTCTCGGCGGGACGACGGCCGCTCGTGCCCCGGTCGCGGTATGTCGACGAGCTCGAGCGGCGTTGTCCTGGCGCGCTGTTCGTGTACGACGACCTCGCCGAGGCGGCCGCCCGCGCGCTGGCCGAGCCGGACCTGACCTGGCTGAGCGGCGACGTGCGGCTCGGGCCCTCGACCGAGCAGACCGGGCGTCGGTATGCCGAGACCCTGCGGGGGTGGCACGCATGACCGCCGAGATCGCCGTGGTGGTGCCGTACTTCGCGCAGCAGTCGAGCCTGGACCTGGTCCTCGCGGCGCTGGAGCTGCAGACCGTGGACCACGCCCGGCTGGAGGTCGTGGTGGCCGACGACGGCTCCCCGACCCCGCCCGACCTGGGCGAGCGGCCCTACGCCGTGAGGGCGGTGAGGCAGGAGGACCTCGGCTTCCGCGCCTCCGCCGCCCGCCGCCTGGGCGCGGCGGCCACCACCGCGCCGGTGCTGTGCTTCCTGGACGCCGACACCGTGCCGGAGCCGGACTACCTCGCCCGGCTGACCGCGGTCGTGACGGAGGGCCCCTGCGGCACCGTCGCCGTGGGACGACGGCGGCACGCCGACCTCGGCGGCTGGACCCGGGAGCGCTTGCGCGCCTGGCTCGGCGGCACCGGTGAGCCTCCGGCCGAGCTCGCCGAGCCCCGCTGGCTGCGCGAGGCCTATGCCGCCTCCCGCGACCTGCGCGACGCCGACGACCGGTCCTACCGCTTCGTCATCAGCGCCGTGCTGGCCTTGACCCGTGAGACCTACGACGCCGCCGGCGGCTTCGACCCGTCGTTCGTGGGCTACGGCGGGGAGGACTGGGACCTCGCCCATCGCTGCTGGCTGGCCGGTGCCGACCTGCGCCACGTGCCGGAGGCCGTCGCCTGGCACGACGGGCCGGACTTCGCCGGGCGCGCCGACGACGACGCCCGCCGCACCAAGGACCGCGAGACCCTCCAGCTGGCGCGGGTGCTCACCGACCCCTGCGCCCGCGGCGCGGGCCTGCTCTGGCCCTGCCCGCAGGTCGCGGTGACGCTGGCCGGGGCGCCCGACGCCGGGACGCTGGCGGCGACCGCCTCGGCCGTGCTGCGCGACGCCGACGCCGCGCTGTGGCTCCCGGACCTCGATGCGCTGCCCGACGGTCTGCCGCCGGACCCACGCCTGCACGCGGGACCGCCGCCCACCGAGGTGCTGCGGCGCGCCCGCCACCAGGTGCACCTGACCGGTCCGGTGCTGCTCGACCGCCCGCTGCGCGAGCTCGTCGAGGACGGACCGGCCCGGTATGCCGCCGACGGGCGACCCCTGCTGGTCCTGCACCGCACCCGGGACCTGGCGCGGGGCGAGCAGGACCCGGCCCACCGGGAGGCCGGGCCGGCCGGCATACGGCCGCTCGGCGGGGACGCCACCCTGGAAGCCCGATGGGGTGGCTGGGCCTGAGACCCAGCCACCCCATCAGGTGGTCAGCCCGCCGCGGCGGGCGACGTCAGCGCGCGATCACCTGCCCGTCGTGGGGAAGCGGTCCCAGGCGCGGTGCTTGGCGAGCAGCGGCACCAGCTGGTCGACCATCGAGGCCGCGTCGGCCACGACGACCCCCTTGGCGTCCGTCGGCAGGTCGCCGAGGGCGTCGGGGGTGAGACCGCCGATCGCCTTGCACTGGCGGAAGGCCTCGCCGAGCATCAGGGCGATGCGCGGGTCGGTGGGCTTGCGCGAGGCGTCCGGGTCGGCGTTGCGCGAGTCGACCGACGGCAGCGCGTCCTTGGCGGGGGCGATGGGCCCGGCCAGCACGATCGCGTCGAACTCGATGGACGCGGCCGTGGCGAAGGTCTTGTCCACGGTCACGGACCCGCCCGCGGCGCCGGTGAGCTCGCCGCCGTGCGGGCCGACCACGAAGGGCACCAGCTTGGCACCCTTGGCGGCCTCGACCAGCGCGGAGACCGCCGCCAGGTCGCTGGCCGCGTCGCAGACGATGCCGACCTTGCGGCCGTCCACCGGGAACTCGCCGCCGATCTGCGACAGGGCCGGGCTCGGGTCGCGGTCCGGGACCTGGACGGTGGGCTCGGGCGCCGGCAGGCCGAGGCCCTCGGCGACGCGGGCGCACAGGTCGGCGTCGATGTTGGCCAGGCACTGCACCTGACGCTCGCGGATCGCGGGCGTCTCGCACTTGGCGAGCTCGAAGGTGTACGCCGAGACGATGTGGTCCTGCTCCAGCGGCGTCATCGAGCGGAAGAACATCCGCGGCTGGGAGAAGTGGTCGTCGAAGGTCGCGGGGTTGGCCCGGACCTTGGTGGACGCCGCCACCGGCGCGGGCACCTCGATGTAGGCGCCGTCCGTGCTCTCGGCCGGGAAGGGGTTGCCGCCGCCGAGGGAGTTGGGGCGGTAGGTGCCGACGCCGGAGTGGACACCCTGCTGACCGTAGCCGTCGCGCAGGTTGTCGTTGACCGGGACGTGCGGACGGTTGATCGGCAGCTGGGAGAAGTTCGGGCCGCCGAGGCGCGTGATCTGGGTGTCCAGGTAGGAGAACAGGCGCGCCTGCAGCAGCGCGTCGTTGACGATGTCGATGCCGGGCACCAGGTGACCGGGGTGGAAGGCCACCTGCTCGACCTCGGCGAAGAAGTTCGTCGGGTTGGCGTTCAGGGTCATCAGACCGACCGGCTGCACGGGAGCGAGCTCCTCGGGCACCAGCTTGGTCGGGTCGAGCAGGTCGATCCCCTCGAACATCTGGTCCTCGGTGTCCGGGAAGACCTGCACCCCGAGCTCCCACTGCGGGAAGTGGCCGCCCTCGATGGCGTCCGCGAGGTCACGGCGCTGGAAGTCGGCGTCCTTGCCCATGATCAGCTGCGCCTCCTCCCAGGTGGTGGAGTGCACGCCGGCCTTGGGCTTCCAGTGCCACTTGACCAGGCAGGTCTTGCCGTCCTCGTCGACGAGGCGGAAGGTGTGGACGCCGAAGCCCTCCATGGTGCGCAGCGACAGGGGGATGCCCCGGTCGGACATGTTCCACATCGTCAGGTGCTGGGCCTCGGTGTGCAGCGACACGAAGTCCCAGAAGGTGTCGTGGGCGCTCGCGGCCTGCGGGATCTCCCGGTCGGCCTCGGGCTTGGCCGAGTGGACGATGTCGGGGAACTTGATGCCGTCCTGGATGAAGAAGACGGGCATGTTGTTGCCCACGAAGTCGAAGGTGCCCTCGGAGGTGTAGAACTTCACGGCGAAGCCGCGGGTGTCGCGCGGGGTGTCCGCGGAGCCGCGGGAGCCGAGCACGGTGGAGAAGCGCACGAAGACCGGGGTCTCGACGTCCTTCTTGAGGAAGGCCGCACGGGTGATCTTCTCCGCGGTGCCGTAGGCCTGGAAGACGCCGTGGGCGCCGGTGCCGCGGGCGTGGACCGCGCGCTCCGGGATGCGCTCGTGGTCGAAGTGCGTGATCTTCTCGCGCAGGTGGTGGTCCTGCAGCAGCGTCGGGCCCCGGTCGCCCGCCTTGAGCGAGTGGTCGGTGTCGTGGAGGCGGACGCCCTGGGCCGTGGTGAGGAACTCGCCCTGCTGGCCGCGGGACGTCTGGTCACCGCCGAGGTCGGTGCCGGTGGCGGTGCGGACCTGCGGGGCGCGGGTGTCGTCGGCCGGGGGCAGCGGGGCCTGGGGGGTGGTGGGCTCGTCGATCGAAGGGTTCTCGGGCAGACGGTTCGGCATACGTCCTCCATCGTCTAGGGCCGCCGGAGCGGCGGGGGTGGACCGGCGGCGCGCATCTTGGCCGCCGTTCTCCTCAGTTCGCCTACCCCGATCCCGTCCGGGGCAGACCTGGCCGACGCCACCAGATGAGAACAGTTGTCGTGGGTCTGAGCCGTCGCCGGGGCAGGTATGACCCTCACAGGTCGTGCAGACGTCGTTGCGATCGGTCAACGTCCCCCATCGAAAGGCGCCCCCATGAAGGCCTTGACCTGGCAGGGAGTCGAGCAGGTCTCCGTCGAGACCGTTCCCGACCCCGCCGTGCAGCTGCCCACCGACGCCGTCGTCCGTGTCACCTCGACCGCCATCTGCGGCTCCGACCTGCACCTCTACCGCGTCCTGGGGCCCTACCTCAAGGCCGGCGACGTCCTGGGTCACGAGTTCATGGGCATCGTCGAGGAGGTCGGGTCCGAGGTCGGCAACCTCACGGTCGGCGACCGCGTCGTCGTGCCCTTCACCATCTCCTGCGGCCACTGCTTCATGTGCCGCATCGGCAAGCAGTCCCAGTGCGAGACCACGCAGGTGCGCGACCAGGGCAAGGGTGCGGCCCTGTTCGGCTACACCAGCATGTACGGCGCCGTCCCCGGCGGGCAGGCGGAGTACGTCCGGGTGCCGCAGGCGCAGTACGGCCCGGTCGTCATCCCGCAGGAGGGCGCCGACGAGCGCTATCTCTACCTGTCCGACATCCTCCCCACCGCGTGGCAGGCGGCCAAGTACGCCGACATCGAGGAGGGCTCGACGGTCGCGGTCTACGGCCTCGGCCCGGTCGGCCAGCTCGCCACCCGCGCGGCCAAGGAGCTCGGTGCGGGTCGGGTCGTCGCGGTGGACCTGGTGCCCGAGCGGCTGGAGCTGGCCCGCTCCTTCGGCGTGGAGACCGTCGACCTGCGCGAGGTCGACGACCCCGCCGAGGCGATCCGGGACCTCACCGACGGCCGCGGCGCCGACGCGGTGCTCGAGACGGTCGGCATGGAGGCCCACGGGTCCCCGGTGGCCGAGAAGGCCTTCGACCTCGTGGGCAAGCTGCCCAAGCCGGTCGCCCGCACGGTGACCGAGACCGTGGGCATGGACCAGCTGAACGCGCTGCACAGCGCCATCGACGCCGTGCGCCGCGGCGGCACCCTGTCGATCGTCGGGGTGTATGGCGGTGCGGCCGACCCGATGCCGATGATGGACATGTTCGACAAGAACCTCACCATCCGCATGGGTCAGGCCAACGTGCGCCGGTGGACCGACGAGCTCCTCGAGGTCGTGCAGCGCGACGGCGACGTCCTCGGCACCGAGACCCTGGCCACGCACCGGGTGCCGCTCGACCGGGCGCCGGAGATGTACGACACCTTCCAGAAGAAGGCGGACGGCTGCATCAAGGTGGTCCTCAAGCCCTGACCGGGCATCGGCATACGCCTGAAAGAGGCCACGGGGACGCCGAAGAGCCTGGCAGACCGGCCGACGAACCAAGAGCGGTGCCGACGACCCCCAAGTCCGTCGGCACCGCTCTCAGGTGTGTGAACCTCCCCCTCGGTCGCTCACACACATGCAAGACGGATCATTCTTCACAGAGGTTTCCTCTCGTGAGCCCCTGGATGGATTTGCCCCTGAATGGGCTAGTAACGTCGGCGTTCAGTAACTTCGTGACAGTCTTTCAGGGCGTCCAGGGCAGGCGCTCAGCAGGCGTCTGCGATGTGGGACGACAGACCGCCAGATGATATGGGGACGGGATCCTGAGGTCATGACCCTCGCCGACACCCTCGCCGAGTCCCAGGTGACCGAGGCCGCGACCCTGCTCGCCGGCGTCGTCGAGCGCACCCCGCTCCAGCCCAACGCCCGCCTGGGTGAGCGGATCCAGGGCGAGGTGTGGCTCAAGCGCGAGGACCTGCAGCCCGTGCGGTCCTACAAGCTGCGGGGGGCCTACTCGCTCGTCGCCCGGCTCGACCCCTCCGAGCGGGCCGCCGGCGTCGTCTGCGCGAGCGCCGGCAACCACGGCCAGGGGGTGGCCTTCGCCTGCCGCGAGCTCGGGATCAGGGCACGGATCTTCGTGCCCACGACCACTCCTCGGCAGAAGCGGGACCGGATGCGCGCGCTGGGCGGCGACCTCGTCGAGCTCGTGGTCACCGGGGACACCTACGACGAGGCGGCCGGGCGGGCCGCGGTCGAGGCGACGGTCACCGGCGCCACCGTCGTCCCGGCCTTCGACCACCCCCGGACCATCGCCGGGCAGGGCACCGTGGCCGCCGAGGTCGTCGATCAGCTCGGCCGGGCCCCCGACGTGCTGCTCGTGCCGGTCGGCGGAGCAGGGATGCTCGCGGGCTGTCTCACGTGGCTCGCCGAGCACCATCCGGCCACTCGCGTGGTGGCGGTCGAGCCGGCCGGGGCGGCCTGCCTCGCCGCGGCGCTGGCGGCCGGCGAGCCCGTGACGCTGCCGGCCATCGACACCTTCGTGGACGGGGCCGCGGTGCGGCGGGTGGGCGACACGACCCTGGCGGTCGTCCAGGCGGCGATCGCCAAGGGTATGACGGTCGACCTCGCCCAGGTGCCCGAGGGCAAGGTGTGCACCGAGATGCTCGACCTCTACCAGGTCGACGGGGTCATCGCCGAGCCCGCGGGCGCCCTCGCGACGGCCGCGCTCGGGGGCGGCGACCGGGAGTCCCTGGTGACCGTCGAGCCGGGCCGGACCGTGGTCGCCGTCGTCAGCGGCGGCAACAACGACGTGCCCCGCTACTCCGAGACCGTCGAACGGTCGCTCGTCTACGAGGGCCGCAAGCACTACTTCCTGGTGAGCTTCCCGCAGGAGCCGGGAGCGCTGCGACGCTTCCTCGACGAGGTGCTCGGGCCCGACGACGACATCACCTTGTTCGAGTACGTCAAGCGCTCGAACCGCGAGATCGGGCCCGCCCTGGTCGGCCTCGAGCTGGGTCGCGCGGCAGACCTGCCGGGGCTGCTCGCCCGCCTGGAGTCGTCGCCGATCGGGGTGGAGCGGGTCGACCCGGCCTCGCCGTTCTACCGCTTCCTCGTCTAGCGCCCGCCCCCGAGCCCGCCCACTCTGCCGTCCCCGCCCGCGCGCCTACCGCACTCCGCCCCCGCTCGGCCCGTCCCGCACCCGCCCGCTCGCCTCGATGGGGCCAGGCTGGCCCCGATGAGTACGGTTCGACGCCTCTTTGATCGATCGACGGGGCCAGCCTGGCCCCTGGTGGGCGGGGGTGGGTGAGCCGGGTTGGTGGGGGTGGGTGGTGGTGGCGGTGGCGGGGTGGTCAGTGGAAGGGGCCGCGGAAGCCCGCGCGGGACTGGGTGACCTGGTCCCAGGGGTCGTCGTCGCGGCCGTGGGTGACCACCGAGCCGCGGCGTCGTCGCTGCCGGGCACTCGGCCCACCGGCGGCCGTGCCGTAGGACCAGCCGTGCGGCAGCCGGCCCGTCGACCACAGCAGCAGCCCCAGGATCACCAGCCCGAGGATCCCGCCGCCGATCTGCCGGGCGTGCCACGCCGCCCAGCTGGTGCTCGTGCCCAGCCAGGACGTATGCCGGGGGCCGGCGAGCGCGGCCGAGGTGAGCTGCAGGCAGTCCGCGTCGTACCCCGGATCGACCACGGTCACCGCATCACCGTTCGCGGTGTCCCACAGCGCCCGCTGGGGCAGCGTGTAGTGGAGCGGCCGGTCGCCGCGCCACGAGACGCACCGCCAGCTCTGGCCGTTCGCGTCCACGCCCCGGGTGGTGAGGGTGACGGGCCGCCCGGCAGGCGGGATCGGTCCGGCGACCACCGCAACCCCGTTGCGCTCCGCCCGCGCGGCGACCGCCGTGAGGAAGCGGCCCGTCGGGTCGGCCTGCACCTCGGCGAGCGACCCGCCCGTGTCGGCGTCGACCTCCTGGCTGCCCAGGGTGCGCCCGGTGCCCGCCTCGACCGCGTCGAGCGTGACGCGACCGCCTGCCTCGCGCCACAGGAGCAGGGCGCCGTCGGCGCGCCACCCGGCGAGGTGCGCCCCGGTCCGGCTCACGAGCCAGGACCGGGTGCCGTCGTGGACCAGCACGGACGGCGCGTCGGCGGCAGGCGCCTCGCCGATGTGCACGGCCAGCGCGACGCGGCGGCCGTCGGGCGACCACCGCAGCGGGCCCAGGTCGACGTCCGGCCGCTGTCCGCGCCAGCGTGCGGTCAGGTCGGCGCGGGCCAGGTCCGGGGACTGCCTGCTGGTGGTGCTCGCCATGACCAGGCCGGCGACCGGGGTCTCGGGACGAGGCACCGAGTCGTCGCTGGGCAGCAGGTAGGCGACCCGGCTGCCGTCGGGGCTCAGGGCGGCCGAGCGCACGGGCGGCAGCCCCTCCGGGACGTAGGTCCCACCGATTTGGTCGACCAGCACCGGGCCGGGCCGCCACTCCTGCGAGCCGAGCACCCCGGCCACCGCGGCGGGCGGCTCCCGGCGTGCCTGGTCCGACGAGATGCGCTGGGGGTGACCGCCGCCCGAGCCCTCCCGGGCCGCGGGGGAGAGGGCCAGGTCCCGTCCGAGCAGGGGCAGCGCCCCCAGCACGACCAGCAGCACGACGAGGGCGCTCGCGGCGGCCGTCACCACCCGACGTCGGGTGCGACGGGCCCGCCCGGCCCGCCACAGCTCGGCCGGATCCGGGCCCTCGTCGGCGGGGGAGACGCTGTGCTGCAACAGCTCTCGCAGGTCGCTCATGACGGGCCTCCCGTGGGGACGAGGTCGGACAGCTCGGGGGCCAGCTCGCGCAGCCGCTGCAGGGCGACGCGGGTCTGGGACTTGACGGTGGAGGGGGAGCAGCCGAGCACCTCGGCGGTGCGGACCTCGGTGAGGTCGTCGAGGTAGCGCAGCACGACGACGGCACGCTGGTGCGGCGTCAGGCGCAGCAGCGCGGCCCGCAGCAGCAGCGATCGATCGACATCGCCTGTCGGACAGGGAATCTCAGGCAGGTGCTCGACCGACCACTCGGGCCGGCGCTGCCACCACCGACGGGTGTCGATGCACCGGCGCACCAGCGCGGTGTGCGCATAGCCCCCCGGCGTGCCGTCGCGGGTCGCCTGCTCCCAGCGCTCGGCGACCCGGACCAGGGTCTCCTGGACGGCGTCCTCCGCCCGTCCCTGGTCCCCGAGCAGCAGCGTGGCGGTCGCAACCAGACCCGCGCGCCGATGGCGCACGAACTCCTCGAACTCCGGCGGCACCGGTCTCATCGGCTCACCTCCCCTTCACCCCCTTCAACGTATGGCGGGGGTCCGGCGGGTGGGGGCGAGAGCGGGAGCGAACGGGGGTGCGGGGACGCCGCGGCCCCCGGCGACCGGCCCCGAGCTGCGCCGACAGGGCCAGGCTGGCCCCGATGAGGACGGTTTGACGCCTCTTTGATCGATCTACGGGGCCAGCCTGGCCCCTGGAGAACAGGGTCCACGGGTCAGGTGGGCGACGTAGCGCTCGCAGGTCGGCCTGGCCCCTGGGGAACAGGGTCCACGGGGCAGGTGGGTGAACCGGGTGTCTGCGCGAGCGCCTCGCCGTCGCGGACGGCTGTCCGTGGCGGGTCAGCGCTTCGCGGTGATCCGGTGCACGCCGGTGACGCCGCCCTGCCACCACACCCCGTCGGGCGTGATCGTGCCCACCATCTCCAGCGTGTCGCGCAGCGGGCCGCCGACGTACGTCCGGGAGACGACGCGGCCGGTGGCGGCGTCCAGGGCCACGGCGTGCAGCGACGGTCCGGTCCCGCCCAGCACGGGCGGCCGCTCCACCGTGTAGATCGTGTCGTCGGCGAGGGACCAGCGCGGCACCGCGGCCGAGGCGACGGGCGCGGACCAGGTGCGGGTGCACCCGGAGCCGTCCTCGGCGACCTCGAAGCGCTCGATCCCGCCCCGCGCGAAGGCCGCGGTCGCGGGCACGCTCGGCCCGGCACCCTCGGGCAGCGCGGGATAGGGATAGCCATAGGTGCTCGCCACCACGACGGTGCGGCCGTGGGCCATCGCGGAGTTCTCGGTGCCGGACGCGCCTGGCGTGAAGATCGCCGGGCTGCAGACGAGCTCGCCGTCGGAGGAGCGCAGGACGAGCAGGTGCTCCTGGCCGTCGGCGTTGTCGGTCACGGTGACGTAGTCGTCGCCGCCGGGCCCGAAGAAGGTCGGCGTCGCCCCGCTGCCCCAGCTCAGCTGCCCGGGCTTGCGGGCGGTCCCGCGGTCGTAGGCACGCCGCCACCGCACCGCGGGCTCCCCGGACTCGTCGTCGAGCAGGTAGGTCGCGTGCGAGGACACCACCGCCACCCCGGTCCGGGCCGCCGAGATCGAGTTGTCGATCCGTTCGCCGGCAGCCAGCCGGGTGCCGTGCACCGCGCCGGTGGCCGGGTCCAGGACGCCGACGCGCCCCTCGCGGGTGGCGAGCCACACGTGCCCGTGCCGGTCCGGGCTCAGGCCGACGACCGCGTCGGTGGAGGCAGGGTCGCCACCGGTCACGAAGTCCGCGACGGACACCGACGACGTGGTCCGCAGCGTCCACCCGCCGGCGGCCGTCCGCTCGTGCGCCACCCGCAGCAGGTGATGGGTGCCGTCGACGAGGACGAGCCGGTCCTGGTCGTCGACATACGCGTAGACCCCGCCCAGCAGGGCGCCCTTGGCGACCGGGAGCGAGGCCAGCCGGGCGCCGCTCGCCGGGTCGAGCAGCAGCACCACCGGCGTCCGCCCCAGGACCTGGGTGCACAACGCCACCACCATCCGGTCGCGGCCCTGCAGGATCGTCGGGCACGCCGCCGACAGGTCGTGCCAGGTGGCCGTCACCGGGCCGCGCCCCACGCCGGGGTGCGGGGTGACGTCGCTCGACCGACCGTCGCCGTGCATGGTGGCCGTGCCGTCCGGGCCGAGGCCGGGCAGCGGCATCGGGTCGTAGGTCGAGGAGACCGGCGCGCCGGCGGCGGACGCGCCGGGTGCGAGCCCGGCCAGGGAGACGAGCAGCGCCGCGGCGCAGGAGCGCACGACGGACGACGGACGACGGGACACGAAGACCTCGCAGGGGGTGAAGGGACCGGAGCACCAGGGTGGGCCATGACGGCGCCGGGCGACACCCCAGGTCTGGGAGACTGGTGGGGACATGACGACGCTGACCGATCTGCTCCCGCCGCCCGCCTCCCGCACCGCCGACGGCTACGACGCCGACGCGACCTACTCGGCCTTCGTCGGGTGGACGACCGGGCGGGGGATCGAGCTCTATCCCGCCCAGGACGAGGCACTGCTCGAGCTCGCCACCGGCGCCAACGTCATCCTCGCCACGCCCACCGGCTCCGGGAAGTCCCTCGTGGCCCTCGGCGCGCACCTGATGGCGCTCGCGGAGGGGCGGCGCACCTACTACACCGCCCCGATCAAGGCCCTGGTCAGCGAGAAGTTCTTCGCCCTGTGCGAGGCCTTCGGCGCGGAGAACGTCGGCATGATGACCGGCGACGCCGCGGTCAACTCCCGTGCCCCCATCATCTGCTGCACCGCCGAGGTGCTCGCCAACATCGCGCTGCGCCAAGGGGATCGGGCTGACATCGGCCAGGTCGTCATGGACGAGTTCCACTTCTACTCCGAGCCCGACCGCGGCTGGGCCTGGCAGGTGCCGCTGCTGACGCTGCCGCACACCCAGTTCCTGCTGATGAGCGCGACGCTCGGCGACACCTCCTTCTTCGTCGAGGACCTCACCCGGCGCACCGGTCGCGACACCGTCGTCGTGTCCAGCGCGACCCGCCCGATCCCGCTGACCTACCAGTGGGCGATGACGCCGGTCCACGAGACCATCGATCTGCTGCTCATGGAGCGCCAGGCGCCGATCTACGTCGTGCACTTCACCCAGGCCGCGGCCCTGGAGCGGGCCCAGGCGCTGATGAGCCTCAACGTCACCACCAAGGACGAGAAGGCCGCGATCGCCGCGGAGCTCAAGGGCTTCCGCTTCGCCAAGGGCTTCGGCGCGACGCTGCAGCGGCTGGTGCGGCACGGCATCGGCGTCCACCACGCGGGCATGCTGCCGAAGTACCGCCGCCTCGTGGAGACCCTCGCCCAGCAGGGCCTGCTCAAGGTCATCTGCGGCACCGACACCCTCGGCGTGGGCATCAACGTGCCCATCCGCACGGTGCTGCTCACCGGGCTGACGAAGTACGACGGCACCCGGCAGCGGCTGCTCAAGGTGCGCGAGTTCCACCAGATCGCCGGGCGGGCGGGGCGCGCCGGCTACGACACCGCCGGGACCGTCGTCGTCCAGGCCCCCGACCACGTCATCGACAACCACAACGCGCTCCTCAAGGCGGGCGACGACCCCAAGAAGCAGCGCAAGGTCAAGCGCAAGAAGCCGCCGGAGGGTTTCGTCAGCTGGACCGAGGAGCAGTTCGACCGGATCGTCCACGCCGAGCCCGAGGCGCTCGTCAGCCGGATGACGATCAACCACGGCATGCTGCTCAACCTCGTCCAGCGCGAGGGCGACGCCTTCCCCGCCATACGAGACCTGTTGCGGGACAACCACGGCGACGCGCGCTCGCAGACCCGGCTGC
This sequence comes from Arsenicicoccus dermatophilus, assembly GCF_022568795.1. Lineage (NCBI taxonomy): Bacteria > Bacillati > Actinomycetota > Actinomycetes > Micrococcales > Intrasporangiaceae > Arsenicicoccus > Arsenicicoccus dermatophilus. Next base: position 534,858 of record NZ_JAKZHU010000001.1, read on the forward strand.
AGCTGCGGGCGATCGAGCTCTATCGCTCGCTGCGGGACGCCGGCGTGGTCACCCAGCTCGACGAGCCCGACGCCGACGGCCGCCGGATCGTCATCACCGAGGCCCTGCAGCGCGGCTTCGCCCTCAACCAGCCGCTGTCGACCTTCGCGCTCGCGGCCTTCGAGCTGCTGGACCCGCAGTCGCCGACCTATGCCCTCGACGTCGTCTCGATCATCGAGGCCACCCTGGACGACCCACGGGCCGTGCTCATGGCCCAGCAGTTCAAGGCGCGGGGCGAGGCCGTCCAGGAGATGAAGATGGACGGCATCGAGTACGAGGAGCGGATGGAGCTGCTCGAGGAGGTCTCCTGGCCCAAGCCGCTCGCCGACCTGCTCGAGCAGGCGCTGCACACCTATCGCGAGTCCCACCCGTGGATCAGCGAGGACGACCTGTCGCCGAAGTCGGTGGTGCGCGACCTCTACGAACGAGCCATGACCTTCGGCGAGTTCGTGGCGTTCTACCAGCTGGGCCGCGCCGAGGGCATCGTGCTGCGCTACCTGTCCGACGCCTACAAGGCGCTGCGCCAGACCGTGCCCACGTCCTACCGCACCGAGGAGCTCGGCGACCTCGTCGAGTGGCTCGGCGAGGTCGTCCGCCAGACCGACTCCTCGCTGCTGGAGGAGTGGGAGGCGCTCACCGGCGAGGACCAGCCGCTGTCCCAGGACGCCCTGGACGCGCTGTCCACCCCGCTGCCCGGCGGCAACCGTCCGCTCACCGCCAACGAGCGCGCGCTGCGCGTCATGGTGCGCACCGCCATGTTCCGCAAGGTCGAGCTGGTCGCCCTGCGCCGGTGGAACGACCTCGCCGAGCTCGACGCCGCCGCGGTTGCCCTGGCCAAGCAGGCCCGTGCCGAGGCCGAGCTGCCTGCGCCCGCCGTCGACGAGATGGATGCGGACAGCTGGCAGGAGGCGATCCAGGAGCTGTATGCCGAGTACGACGAGATCGGCACCGGCCCCGACGCCCGCGGCCCCGGGCTGCTGCTCGTCGACACCGCCACGCCGGGGCGGTGGTTCGTCGACCAGGTGCTGGACGATCCTGAGGGCGACCACGACTGGCGGATCCAGGCCGAGGTGGACCTCGACGCGACCGACGCGGCGGGCGAGCTGGTGCTGATCACCACCAACCTGGACAAGACCTGATCGACGGCGTCGCCGGGTCCGGCCGTGGCGCCGGTCCGCCCGGTCTGCGCGCTCCGTGCGGTGCGACACGCCGCCCCCGCTGCGGCGGCAGGCGCTCCCGCCGGGGGTGACCGGTCGGTAGGTTCGGACCCAGGACGAGCGACCAGGGGGAGTCCGATGAGAGGCGTGGGCTACCGGGCGGGCGCCTTCGCCGCGGTCTTCGTCGCCGTGGTCCTGCTGCTGTCGGGCGTCGACGGGGTCCGCGCCGGCCAGGGCTGGGTGCCCGCGTGCGAGCTGCTGACCGGGACGACGGTGGCCGCCCTGGCCCACTGGCTGTGGCGCCGCCCGGACGTCCTGGCCGCCGCCACGCCTCCGCGGCGGCGGCCACCGCGGCGGGCCGAGGCCGCCCCCGCAGCGCGGCGGTCCCCGTCCGCGAAGCGGCCCGCCAGGACCGCGAGCCCGGCGCGGGCCTCCTCGGCGTCCGCCACCGCCGTGGCCGACCCGTCGACCGGCGCCGCCAAGGTCCGCCGCTGCGGTCACTGCCGCAAGCCCGGCCACAACCGCACCACCTGTCCCGACCTGCGGGCCTGATGGCGTCGCCGCGCCCACCCGTCGCGGTGACGGGCAGACCCGCGGGCCGGCAGGAGGAGGCTCAGCGGGCGTCGAGCAGGGCCACGGCCGTGTCCCGGTCGGTGACGAGCGCCGAGAGGTAGCCCCCCGCCAGCGCCGCCCGCAGCGCGGGCAGCTTGTCCGGCCCCCACGCGACCCCGATGACCAGCGGGATCGAGCGCATCCGGTCCGGGTCGACGGCGATCGTGCGCTCGCACAGGGAGGTCCGCAGGTGGCGCCCCTGGGCGTCGAAGTGGTGCCCGCAGATGTGGCCCACCGCCCCCATCCGCGCGAGCGCGGCGGCCAGCTCGACGTCCTCGTAGGCCGACAGGATCTGCCCCGAGCGCCCGCGCACCACGGCGCCGACACCCACCAGTGCCAGGTCGGCACGGGCGGCCAGCTCGAGGGTGGCACCGACCTGCTCGTTCCCCATGAGGTCGCGGGCGACGTCGGCCGAGCCGACCACGAGGGGCACGGGGAGCGCGTGGTAGCGCCCGCCGAGCTTGGCCGCGGTGGAGCGCACCGTCTCGGGGGAGTCGAGCAGCACGTCGGAGCGGCCGACCGACCCGATCATCTGCACCACCCGCGACGCCGACCAGGCCAGGTCGGGCAGCGCGTCGACCGTGGCGGCCACGGCCAGGCCGTTGGACACCGCGAGGACCACGTCCTCCTGGGCCCGCTCGACCACGAGATCGGCGGCGCACCGGGCGACGTCCTGCTGGGTGGCGGCCGACTCGCCCGGCGCGGCCACCCGGGCGGCGGTCAGCCCGAAGCGCTCGACGAGGGCCTGCTCGATCCGCAGCACCCGCTCCAGGGGGTGGGAGACCCGGATCTGCACCACGCCGCGTGCCCGTGCCTCGGTGAGCAGCCGGGACACCGTGGGTCGCGAGTAGCCCACGGCCCCGGCGATGTCCGCCTGGCTCTGCCCCTGCTCCCAGTAGCGCCGGGCCACCTCCAGGAGCAGGGCGACGTGGGCCCGCTCGTCACTGGTGGCGGAGTGGTGGCGGGCCGGACCGCCACTCGTGGATGTGAACATATGTGCATCTTAGCCGGCTGCGGACGTCGGCGTACGAGCCTCTCTCAGGCGTGACGAGCCCCTCTTGCGACCCCTCACCCAGCCAATGATGAACATATGTGCGCGATCGGCCTTGAGGGCGCATGTGGTCAGACCTAACGTCGAGGCCAGACGGTCGGCGTGGACCACGCCGGCCCACGGGCACCGACCTGCCCGTGACCCGACGGACAGGAGAGTCCCCCATGGCCTTCGCACGCACCATCCGCGGCGACGTCGACCCGAGCACCCTCGGCGTCGTCAACGCCCACGACCACCTCATCCGCGTCGGCGCCGGCGAGGTCTACATCGACGCCGACCACCAGCTCGCCGACGTCGACAAGGCGGTCGAGGAGGGCGGCTACTTCGCCGAGGCCGCCAAGCGGTGGACCCCAGCCGGCGGCACCGTCGTCGACATGTGCCCCGCCAACTGCGGCCGAGACCTGGTCAAGCTGGCCGAGGTCGAGTCCCGCGTGGACGGTCTGCAGGTCATCGCCACCACCGGCTTCCACCGCGAGCACGTCTACCTCGAGACCCAGTCCCACTGGGTCAACCGCTACTCCGTCGAGCAGATCGCCGACCTGCTGATCGCCGACATCGAGGAGGGCATCGACCGCCACGACTACTCCGGCCCGATCGTGGACCGGACCGAGTTCAAGGCCGGCTGCATCAAGATCGGCACCGCCTACGGCAAGATCACGGCCTTCGAGCGCAGGTGCATGGAGGCGGCGGCCAAGGCCTCCGTGGAGACCGGCGCCCCGATCAACACCCACACGACCTACGGCACCTGCGGCCTGGAGCAGGCCAAGCTCCTCAAGGAGATGGGCGTCCCCGCCGACCAGATCGCCATCGGTCACATCCAGCGCAACGCCGACGTGTTCTACCTCCAGCAGATCCTCGACGAGGGCGTCTACCTCGAGATCGACGGCACCTACCGGATCAAGTACCAGCCCGACTCCAACCGGATCATGGAGCTGCGCGAGCTCGGTGCCAAGGGCTACGGCGAGCGCATCCTGCTCGGCACCGACTCCGGCAAGCGCGGCTACCAGAAGGCCTACGGCGCCGTCACCGGCGTCGACTACAACCCCTCCGTCGACGGTCCGCGGATGCTGGCCGAGGGCTTCGATCGGTCGTACGTCGAGCAGCTGCTCATGACCAACGGCCAGCGCTTCTTCACCATGCGCAAGGACGCCTGAGCCATGGCCGCGGCACCCGCCCGCACCCGGCTGCAGATCGCGCTGGACACCACCGACCTGCCGGCCGCGCTGCGTCCCCTCAACCAGGCGATCGAGCACGTCGACGTCATCGAGTGCGGGACGATCCTGATCATCAACGAGGGCCTGCGCGCCGTCCGCGAGATCCGCGCGCTCTATCCCGACGCCACGATCCTCGCCGACGTGCGCATCGCCGAGGCCGGAGCCCTGGTGGCCCGCAACTGCTTCGAGGCAGGCGCGGACTGGGTGTCCTGCGTGGCGGGCGCCTCGTTGACCACCGTCGACCAGGTCTGCCGGGTCGCCCGCGAGCTGGGCGGCCAGGTGCAGGTCGAGCTCAACGACGACCACTACACCCCCGACAAGGCCCGCGAGTGGCGCCGGGTCGGCGTGGAGCACGTCATCGTCAAGCGCTCCCGAGACCTGGAGGCCGCCGGGACCCTGGAGTGGCGGGAGACCGACCTGGAGCGGATCCGCGTCCTGAAGGAGCTGGGCTTCACGGTCACCGTGACCGGCGGGATCACGGCCGCCGAGCTCGACGTCTTCGCCGGTCAGCCGGTCGACGTGGTCATCGCCGGTCGCGAGATCGTCGGCGCCATCGACCCCGAGGCGGCGGCGCGCCGGCTCAAGGAGCGCCTGGCCGAGGTCCTGCGATGACCCTCAACCTCGACGGCGAGACCCGCTGCGGCTGCGAGTGCCCCGGCACCTCCGCCGGTCACGGCGCGATCAGCCTGGGGATCTACGAGAAGGCGTTGTGCTCCACGCCCGACTGGGACGAGCTCTTCGCGCAGGTGCGCAAGGCGGGCTACGACTTCGTCGACCTGTCCGTGGACGAGTCGCCGGAGCGGCGGGCCCGACTGCGCTGGCCCGCGGCCGAGCGGCGGACGGTCCGCGACGCCGCCGCCCGGCAGGGGGTGCGGCTCGGCGGGCTGTGCCTGTCGGTCCACCGCGCCGTCGGCCCGGGCAGCGCCGACCCCGCCGTGCAGGCGCAGGCCGCGGAGATCTTCCGGGACGCCATCTGGCTGTGCCACGACCTCGGCATACCCGTGCTGCAGGTGGCGGGCTACTACGCCTACTACGAGTACCCCGACGACGGGCAGCGGGAGCGGTACGTCGCCACGCTGCGCGCGGCCGTCCCGCACGCCGCCCGCGCCGGGGTCCTGCTCGGCCTGGAGAACGTCGACGGCGACGACGTCACGTCGATCACCCGTGCCGTCGAGATCTGCGACGAGATCGGCAGTCCCTGGCTGCAGACCTATCCCGACATCGGCAACCTCGCCGAGCAGCAGCTCGACACCGTCGCCGAGCTGCGGGCCGGGCAGGGCCGGATGCTCGCGCTGCACGTCAAGGACGTGCGCGTGGGCGAGCCGCGCCGGGTGCCCCTGGGGGAGGGGATCGCCGAGATCCCCGCCGCCTTCGCCGAGCTCGCCCGTCAGGGCTGGTCCGGCCGACTCATGGTCGAGATGTGGAACGACGACGCTCCCGACTCGACCGCCACCTGCGCGCGGGCACGCCGGCTGGTGGAGCAGTGGCTCCACGAGGCGGGCCTCGAGGTCGCGCACACCGACTGACACCTCGGGAGCACCGACGCTCCCGCCATACATCGGAGGCAATGATGCTGAAGGAGCTCAAGGAGCGGGTCTGCGAGGGCAACCTGGCCCTCGCCCGCGCCGGGCTGGTCGCGTGGACGGGCGGCAACCTGTCCGCCCTCGCGCCGGAGGAGGGCGTGATCGTGATCAAGCCCTCGGGCCTGCCCTACGACCGGATGACGCCGGACGACATGGTCGTCGTGGCGCTCGACGGCAAGGTCGTCGAGGGGGAGCGCGGACCGTCGTCCGACACCGCCTCGCACCTGGCGATCTACGCCGGGCGGCCGGACGTCCGCTCGGTCGTCCACACCCACTCGCGCTACGCGACGGCCTTCGCGGCCGTGGGCCGGGAGATCCCCTGCTGCCTGACCGCGATCGCCGACGAGTTCGGCGGGCCGGTGCCGTGCGGAGGCTATGCCCCCATCGGCGGGGACGCCATCGGTGCCGAGGTCCTCGCCTCGATCGGCCGGTCGCCCGCGATCCTGATGCGTCAGCACGGGGTCTTCACCATCGGCGCGACCATCGACAAGGCCCTGCAAGCCGCCGTCATGGTCGAGGACGTCGCCCACACGGTCGCCGTCGCGGAGAGCCTGGGCACCGTCGAGACGCTCCCCCAGAGTGAGATCGAGGCCAACTACGATCGCTACTCCCACCGGTACGGGACCATGAACGCGAGCTTGGGGGTGACGGCATGACGTACGACCTGTCCACGATCGGCGAGGGTCAGCTGCGCCTCACCGTCAACCAGGGCGACCGGCTCGTCAGCGCCCGCAGCCTGCGGATGACCGCCGCCTGCTCCGAGGCCAACGTCGCCGGCCTGCTCGCCCAGCTCGGGCGGCGCACCACCTGGGCGTCCAAGCTGCCGCAGGGCGACCTCGGCGAGCGCTGCCTGCAGGAGTTCCGCAGCGTCGGCGTCGACCTGTCCCACATGGTCCGCACCGAGAGCGGTCGGATCGCGCTGTACTTCATGGAGCCGGGCGAGTTCCCGATGCCCGGCAAGGTGACCTACGACCGGCACTGCACGCCCTTCCGCGAGTGCACCCCCGAGGACTTCGACTGGGACGCGCTGCTCGACACCCGCGTGCTCTTCCTCACCGGCATCACCGCCGCGCTCACCGAGCACACCGCCGAGGTGGTCCAGCACGCCGCCCGGCTGGCCGCCGCACGCGGCGTCCCGATCGCGCTCGACGTCAACCACCGCTCGATGCTGTGGACGGGCGAGCAGGCCGGGCGGGTGCTCGGCCCGATCGCCGAGCAGACCGACATCCTGTTCTGCTCCCGCCGCGACGGCGCCACCGTCTTCGGGATCGAGGGGGCCGGGCCGGACGTGTGCCGGGCCCTGCGCGAGCGCTTCGGTGCCCGCCACGTCGTCTCCACCGACGCCGTCGACGGGGTCTACGTCTCCTCCGCGGTCCACGGCGAGCGGGTCTTCGAGGTGCAGCGGGTCCCGGTCATCGACCGCCCCGGCGCCGGCGACTCCTTCGTCGCCGCGACCCTGCACGGCTACCTCGACGGCGACGTCCTCGCGGGCGTCGGCTACGGGCAGCGCACGGCGTCGTACGCCCTCACCCACCACGGCGACCTCACGCGGATCTCGGCCCGCGAGCTCGACATCCCCGTCACCACGGACATCGTCCGCTGACCACGGCGCTCGACGGTATGCCGCCCGGCGCCACCCGCGTCGTGCCTCACCCCTCGGGCGCCGGGGGCGGACGGCCCACCCCCACGACCCCTCGGTCTCTCCACGCCGACCAGTGCCGCCCGCGGGCGGTCCCTCCCGAACAGGTTCAACGATGAACGGCTCCACCCCATCTCGCGCCGCCGGCGCCCTCACGGCCTACGACCAGATCGACGCCCGCCCCCTCACCGGGCACCAGAAGTCCCTCATCGGGCTGGTCGTCACCGGCAACCTCGCCGAGTTCTTCGACATGTTCCTCATCGGCTTCGTCGTCTCGCTGCTGACGAAGCCCTGGAAGCTCACCGGCTTCGAGGCCGGCACCATCCTCGCCTGCTCCGGCCTCGGCACCGTCGTCGGCGCCATCCTGTGGGGCCGGCTCGCCGACCGCATCGGCCGCAAGAAGGCGTTCTTCTGGTGCGTCGTGATGTTCGTGCTCTTCACGGCGCTGACGCTGCTCACCCCCGAGCGCGGCTGGATCATGCTGGCGCTGCTGCGCGTCGGCGTGGGCATCGGCGTCGGCGGACTCAACATCACCTCGATCCCCTACGTGCAGGAGTTCGTCCCGGCCAAGCACCGCGGCCTGCTCGCCGGTCTGGGCTCGGTCTTCATCCCCGCCGGGCTCTTCCTCGGGTCCCTCGCCCAGGGCGCCGTGGGCAACGACTGGCGCGTGCTCATCGGCCTCGGCTGCGTGCCCGTGCTCCTGCTCGTCTGGCTGCGCACCGTGCCGGAGTCGCCGCGGTTCTACCAGTCCGTCGGCCGCGACGAGGACGCCCGACGCTCCCTGGCCTGGGCGCTGGACCTGCCGCTCGAGCAGGTCGGCGCGCTGCCCGAGCTGCCCGTCGCCGCCAAGGGCGCGTCCTACGGCGTGGTCTTCCGCGACCACCTGCGGCCCCTGGCCGTGGTCACCCTCGGCTCCTTCTGCTTCATCATGGGCGGCTTCGCGATCCAGTCCTGGGGGCAGACCCTGCTGAAGTCCGGCTACGGCTACTCCGTCGGCACCGTGGCGACGCTCTTCATGGGCGTCTCCCTGGTCGACCTGCTCGGCCGCCTCGCCTCGGCCTGGCTCGCCGACGTGATCGGTCGTCGGCGCACGATGTTCCTCTTCGGCCTGCTCGGCGCGGCCGGCTGCTTCCTCGCGGCCTTCGCGCACAGCTCGGGAACGGTGTTCTTCATCGCGATCCTGATCATCATGGCCTTCGGCGACGGGGCCTTCGGGATCCTCAACGCCTTCGGCGCCGAGCAGTTCCCCAACGCCGTGCGGTCCACCGGCCTGGGTCTCGGCTACGGCATCGGCGCGACCGCCAAGATCATCGGCCCCGCGCTGATGGGCTGGATGATCGGCGGCAACGTCGTCAAGCAGAACGTCACCCTCGACGTGATCACGCCTGCCTTCTCGTTCTTCGGCGCGTGCCTGCTGATCGGCGCGGTGACCTATCTGTTCGCCCGCGAGACCAAGGGCGCCTCCCTCGACGAGATCTGAGCCGACCCTGCGCCCCGCACGCCTGCGCCCGAGCGCCCCCGTCCGGACCGTCCGGACGGGGCGCCCCCGCATCCGCCCCGCCCGCGACCTCACCTGCCAGGTCGACCAGCCGCTCGTCCGAGCCGGGGTCCGGCCCGGGAGATCAGACGTAGGTTCCCGGGCTACCTGTCACAGGTGCCTGGCGCCGACCTGTGCGACGACACGTCGCGCGGACGGCGGCCAGTTCCACGGTGGTGCCCGAGTCCTCGGCGGCCGACATCAGCACGACCATCGACAGTCGTGGTCTCACGGATCTGTCGATCGTTGAGCTGACCTGCCCTCGGTCAGCCGACCGATGCCGCACGAGGTGTCCTCGTCGCGGCGAGAGCCGGCCCCACCAGCACCGCCCCCGTGCGAGCGAGGTGCATGCCTTCGACCGTGATGGAGTTCCCCGGCTGTGCGACCAGGACGACGGCGCCGAACCGGTCATGACGCGCCGGTGCCGTCAACGGTCCAGCGTGCGGGTTGCGTTGCGTGCCTGGGTGACGGGGTCGATGTCGGGTGCGAGCGGGATGGTCAGCGCGTCGAGGACGATGCCGTCGACGAGGTGGTGCAGGCGCAGGACGTGCTCCCTGCCTCCGGGCAGGCCCCGGGTGGTGTGGAAGTCGACGTCGGCGTCGAACCCTGCCCGCAGGAGCTCGGTCAGGGGGTGAGCGACGTCGGGGGAGCGGGTGGCTTCCAGGCGGAGCTCGACGAGTGCCCGGGCCAGGTTCGGGCGGGCCAGGAGCCGCTCGACGACATACCCCGCATAGGCCGGGCCGGCGTCATCGGTGGGCAGCCTCGACAGCTCGTCCAGCCGGGCCGGGTCCGGGGCGAGCAGCGCGAAGATGCGCTGCGCCATGCCCGCCAGCAGGTCCGACCTGGACCGGAAGTAGTTCGCGCAGGTGCCCGCCGGCACCCGGGCCTCGGCGTCCACGGCGCGGTGCGTCACCGCCCGCGCGCCCTCGCGTCCGAGCAGCTCCAGGGCGGCATCGGTGACGGCGGCACGGCGGGCGGGGTTGGCGACCGTGGGAAAGACCCTACCCGGCTAACCACTACATATGCTTTGGTTGCAGTGACCGATACATCTGTGGTGATGGGAGCCCCTCGGGCGCGACCTCGTCTACTACGTCGCCACCTCGATGGACGGCTTCATCGCCGACCCCCACGGCGACTTCTCCGCCTTCCCGCAGGACCCGGCGACCCTCGCCGTGCTCTTCGACCGCTACCCGGAGACCTGCCCGGCCCACCTGCGCGACGTGCTCGGGGTGACCGGGGCTCCGCGCCGGTTCGACACCGTGATCATGGGCTACCGCACCTACGAGCCGGCCCTGGCCGTGGGTCTGCCCGGTGGCGTCTACCCGCACCTGCGCCAGGTCGTCGCCACCCACCGGGACCTCCCCGAGGCCACGATCCTCACCACGATGAGCGGTGACCTGCCCCGTCAGGTCGCCCTGCTCAAGGGGCAGCCAGGACGCGACATCTGGCTGTGCGGCGGCGCGACCCTCGCCGCCCAGCTCGTCGACCAGATCGACGAGGTCCAGATCAAGGTCAACCCCGTCACCCTCGGCGCCGGCATACCCCTGCTGCCCGCCCCCGGCGCTGCCCGGGCCTTCCGCCTCGCCGGCATGGAGGAGCTTCCTGGTGGGATCGCGCTGCTGACCTACCGCAGCGAGAGCCGGCGCGGCGGCGACGCGCGTCGCTCCGCTGCAGGTTCCCCCACCTAGTCATGGTGGCTCCGCGCCGACCGTGAGGGGGTGAGGGCAGTCCATCGGTGGTGAGCCGTGGTCGTCGGTCTCGTTCGTGACCCTTGCCCTGGCTGGCTCGGTGCCTTCCGCAGGACGTGTCCGTTCGGGACCGGCGACCCGGCCCGGTCGGGGACGGGCAGGGTGGCACGACAGGAGAGCATGCGGGGTTCGCCTCGCAGGTGGGCGAGGGGACTCGGTCGAGACCGAGCCTGCCGGCCCGGATCCCCCACGCCCCGACCCTCCCTGCACCACCGCAGGTCCCGGACGTGCAGCATCGTCAGGCCGCCAAGCCTGGAGAAGACCTCGGTGCTCGATCCCTGCCGCATCCATGAACCGCGCGGCGTCGGTCGCCAGCCCGAGTCTCCACATGTCCAGTTCCACTGCCGCGCGGCCACGACAGTGGAACGCGGACACGCTCAGCGGGATCCGACGTCAGACCTGGCGGCCGGTGTCCACTTCGCCATACGACGGGCATGTTTGGCAGGATGAGGAGCCGCAACGGCGCGGACCCCACCCACCCAGCCACCCGAGGACGTCCCTGCCATGAGCGTGACGGCGACCTATCGCCTGCAGCTGCAGCACGAGTTCACCTTCGACGACGCGGCGGCCCAGGTGCCCTACCTCGCCCGGCTGGGGATCTCCCACCTCTACCTCTCGCCGATCCTGCGCGCCGTGACCGGCAGCCTGCACGGGTACGACGTCCAGGACCACTCCGAGCTGAGCCACGACCTCGGCGGGATGGAGGGCTTCGAGCGACTCGCGGCCGCCGCCCACGAGCACGGCCTGGGCATCGTCGTCGACGTGGTCCCCAACCACATGGCCCTCGTCGCCCCGGAGCACCTCAACCGCCCGCTGTGGAGCGTGCTCAAGGAGGGCCGCGACGCCGAGACCGCCCACTGGTTCGACATCGACTGGAAGTCCGGCGGCGGCCGCATCGGCCTGCCGATCCTCGGCGACACCCTCGTCAGCACGCTCCAGCGCGGCGACATCACCGTGGACACCCTGGAGACGACCGGGGAGCCGGTCATCCGCTACGTCGAGCACGTCTTCCCGATCGCCGTCGGCACCGAGTCCACCGACGTCGAGGCCGTCCTCGCGCGCCAGCACTACCAGCTGGCCTCCTGGCGACAGAAGGAGTCGATCCTCAACTACCGCAGGTTCTTCGACGTCGACGAGCTGATCGCGGTGCGCGTCGAGGAGCCCGACGTCTTCGACGAGACCCACCACCTGCTGCTCGACCTCAACCACCGTGGCCTGATCGACGGCTTCCGGATCGATCACCCCGACGGTCTCGCCGACCCGGCCGGCTACCTCGACCGGCTGCGCTCGCAGGCCCGCGAGGACACGATCATCTGGGTCGAGAAGATCCTCGAGGGCCACGAGCGGCTGCCCCGCGACTGGGCCTGCGACGGCACGACCGGGTATGACGCCATGCTGGCCGTCCAGACCGCCCTGGTCGACCCTGCCTCCGAGCCCGAGCTGACCGCCCAGTGGGAGGCCTGCGGAGGCAACGTCGACGTGGAGCGGTCGGTAACCCGCGCCAAGCGCCAGGTCGTCGACGAGCTGCTGGCCCCCGAGGTGGAGCGGCTCGTCCGTCGTGCCCGGGAGGCCCTGCCGGCCCTCGACGCGACCCGCCTGCAGGCCGCCGTCGTCGAGCTGCTGGTCGCCGGCGACGTCTACCGGGCCTACGTCCGCCCCGAGCAGCGGCTGTCGCCGCTGGCGCGCCGCCGGCTGGAGGAGGCCCTCGACGGGGCGCTCGCCGCCCGCCCGGACCTGGACGAGGAGCTGCGCGCCCTCGTCGAGCTGGCGTCCGCGGAGGACGCCGACCGCAACGCCGTGGACTTCGCCGTGCGTCTCCAGCAGACCTGGGGACCGGTGATGGCCAAGGGGATCGAGGACACGACCTTCTACCGCTGGCACCGCCTGATCGCCCTCAACGAGGTCGGCGGCGACCCCGCCGCCCTGGAGACCGCGAGCCCGCAGGCGCTGCACGAGTGGGCCACCCACCAGCGCCGCTACTGGCCGCGGGGCATGACCACCCTGTCCACCCACGACACCAAGCGCTCGGAGGACACCCGCGCCTTCCTGCTCGCCATCGCGGGCGACCCGACCGCGTGGAAGGAGCTGTCGCTGCGGTTCCGCGCCGTCGCCGGCGAGATGGGCGTCGACAAGCCCACCGCCCACCTGGTCTGGCAGACCATCGCGGGCGCCGGCCTGATCGAGCCGGACCGGCTCAACGCCTACCTGCTCAAGGCGGTTCGCGAGGCCAAGCAGCACACCGCCTGGGTCGACGGGGACGCGGACTACGAGGCGCGGGTGCTGGAGTTCGCCGACCGGGCCCTCGAGGCCGGCGACCGCCACGACGCGCTGGTGTCGCTGTGGTCCACGCACGCCGAGGCGATCCGGGCCCTGGTGCTCGGCGCCAAGCTGCTGCAGCTGACCATGCCCGGCGTGCCCGACGTCTACCAGGGCTGCGAGACCGTCGACCAGTCGCTCGTCGACCCGGACAACCGCCGCCCGGTGGACTACGCCGACCTGGTCGCCCGCCTGGACCGCCTCGACGCCGGTGAGGCGCCGCGGGACCTGCACGACGAGAAGCTCCTCGTGTCCGCCGCCGCCCTGCGCCTGCGCCGCGAGCAGCCGCACAGCTTCGACGAGGCGGGGCTCTACGCCCCGCTCACCACGACGAGCGAGCACGTCATCGGCTTCCTGCGCTCGGCCGCGGTCGCCACCGTCGTCACCCGTGCGCCGCACCGGCTCCAGCGCGAGGGCGGCCTCGGCGACACCCGGATCGTGCTGCCGCGCGGCACCTGGACCGACCGGCTCACCGGCCGCGTCGTCGAGGTGGACGCGACCAGCGAGGTGCTCGCCGCCGACGTGCTCGCCGACCGGCCGGTGGCCCTGCTCGTGCGCGACTGACCCGCCATCCCGGCCCGGACGAGCCCCGGGCGCCCCTGGGTGCCCAGGTCTCCGCCGCGGCAGGGGCGAGCCGGGTGGCCGGTCCCTCTGCGCCCCCGGCGGCGCGTCCGCCCGGCGCCCCGGCCGGCCTGAGCACCGCCTCACCGAAGTCCCCACCCGATCCCGTGAAAGGTTCCCCGTGACCTCCTTCTCCCTCTGGGCCCCCGGCAAGCAGACCGTCGAGGTCCTCGTCGACGGCCGACGCCTGCCCCTCAGCGAGGGCGAGGACATGTGGTGGCACCTGGAGACCGACGAGGTGCCTGCCGACGCGCCCTATGCCTTCAGCCTCGACGGTGGGGGCCCGCGCCCCGACCCGCGTGGACGGCGCCTGGAGCAGGGGCCGCACGGCCCGACCACGCCCTACGACCCCACGGCCTTCGCCTGGACCGACCAGGACTGGGCCGGGCACGGTCTCGAAGGCTCGGTGATCTACGAGCTGCACATCGGCACCTTCACGCCGGAGGGGACCTTCGACGCGGCGATCGGTCGGTTCGACCACCTGGTCGACCTGGGCATCACGACCGTGCAGGTCATGCCGGTCGCGTCCTTCCCGGGCATCCACAACTGGGGTTACGACGGCGTCGCGCTCTTCGCCGTCCACGAGCCGTACGGCGGCCCTGCGGGCTTCCAGCGCTTCGTGAACGCGGCGCACGCCCGCGGCCTCGCGGTCGCCCTCGACGTGGTCTACAACCACCTCGGACCCGACGGGAACTACCTCGCCGAGTTCGGGCCCTACTTCACCTCGGCCCACCAGACGCCGTGGGGGCCCGCGGTCAACTTGGACGGGCCGCTGTCCGACGAGGTCCGGCGCTACCTGCTGGACAACGTCACCATGTGGCTGCGGGACTTCCACGTGGACGCGCTGCGCCTGGACGCGGTGCACGCGCTGGCCGACGACCGCGCCCTGCCGATCCTGGAGGAGATGTCCCGGCTGGTCGACGAGCTGTCCGCCGAGGTCGGTCGGCCGCTGGTGCTCATCGCCGAGGACGACCGCAACGACGTCCGGACCACGATGCCACGCGGCGAGGGCGCGGTCGCAGGCGGGCTCGGCATCCACGGCCAGTGGGCCGACGACATCCACCACGCCCTGCACGTGGCGCTGACCGGGGAGACCGACGGTTACTACGGGGACTTCGCGTCGCCGGGCGCGCTGCCCAAGGTCTTCGAGGGGGCCTTCTTCCACGACGGGGTCCACTCGACCTTCCGTCGGCGCTCGCACGGACGACCGGTGGACCGTGCCACGGTGCCAGGATCCCGGTTCGTCGCGTCGCTGCAGACCCACGACCAGGTCGGCAATCGGATGGCCGGGGACCGGCTCTCCCAGACCGTCGCCCCGGGACGGTTGGCCGCGGGCGCGGCGCTGCTGCTGGCCTCGCCCTTCACCCCGATGCTGTTCATGGGGGAGGAGTGGGCCGCGTCGACCCCCTGGCAGTTCTTCACCGACCACCAGGACGAGGTGCTCGTCGAGGCGATCCGCCTCGGCCGGGCCGCCGAGTTCGCCTCGCACGGCTGGGGATCGCAGGCCGTTCCCGACCCCCAGTCCGCGGGCACGCTCGACGCCTCCCGGCTGCGCTGGGAGGAGCTGGCCGACGAGCCGCACGCCCGGATGCTCGCCTGGTATCGCACCCTGCTGGCCCTGCGCCGGACCCGTCCCGACCTCGCCGACCCCTGCCTCGCACTGGTCCGCCTGGACTGGGACCCGGACGAGCAGGTCGCCGTCCTGCACCGCGGCGAGCACCGCGCCGTCGCCGTGCTCGGCGACGGGCCGCACGTGGTCCGGCTGCGCGGCGGGGTGGTCCTCGCGTCCTGGGACGAGCCCGAGGCCGCCGACGGGCTCGACGACGCCGTCCTCCTCCCCGGCCCCGGCGCCGCCGTGATCGGTCCCCGATGACCGCGGAGCGCCGACCGCCGCGTCGGCCCGCGTTCTACTCGCCCGAGGCGATGGAGGCGTACGGCGGACAGCTGCCCGACCCCGCCGTCATCTCCGAGATCGCCCACGAGACCGCCCAGGTGCTGGTGCACGCCGGCCGGGCCAGCGACGATCCCGCCGTGACGGCGCGACTGGTGTCCTTGGTCGAGGACATCGGCCTGTCGACCCTCGCCGAGCTGTGGGCCCAGCTGCCTGCCCGCTCGCTGCCCGGGGCCCTGTGGCGGCTGTACGCGCTGCGCGAGTGGGTGCGCCGGGACGCCGACGGCGCGTCCGCGGTCTACCAGGCCGGCATGCCTCACGCCGCCGTCCACCACGCCGTCGCCGGGGCCGCCCAGCCGCCGGGGCCCGCCCAGATCGTCGCCCTGGCGGACGCCATCCTCTCGGGCGTCTACGAGGGGGACCTCGCCGTCGCCCTGGAACGCGCCGGCGCCTTCTGCCGCATCGTCGCCTCGGGACGGGCCCATCGCTCGGACTCCGTGGTCACGACCTCGGCCGGGGCCTGGCTGCGCTCCGCCGGATCGATCCAGGAGACGGGGGAGGACCTGGAGGCCTGCGCCCGGCTGTGGCGGGCGGACCAGCTCGACTGACTGTACGGGGCCCATCCGCTCCGCCGGGGGTCCGACCCGTCGACCGAGCGCTCGTCCACCGTGCTGCGTCGGGGCTGTGCTGCCTTCCTTCGGCGGCGCAGCACCGTCGACGCCGCGCCGGCGGCGAACCCCGGTCGATCCGAACGCCGACGACTCCCACGCTCGTGACTGCCCCGTTATAATGGTAGGGCGCCGGGCCGCGGTAGCCCCGGGTCCCAAATTCAGCCGCTACGAGCGGCCACGTGCCGAGAGGCGCTCCCGGTCCGGCGCTCTGCTCTGCCGCGGGTGGACACCTTCCCGGCGCGGACACGACGAGGGCGGCCACCCAGCCGGGTGGCCGCCCTCGTCGTGTCCTGCGGTCGGACGTCGGGACCTCCTGTGCCGGGATCGAGGCGTTCGGCCTTCCCGCGTCCGGCCTTGTCCCGTCCGATGCTTCGCAGGAGCGCCAGTCTCTCGGCATACCGGCCTCAGCGGCCGACGGCACCCTCCGAGGAGCGCCCGAGGATCTGCTGCGCGTCGCCGCACCCGGTGAGCGCGTGCAGCTGGGAGTCCTGGCGGGCGCTGCTGCGGGCGCGACGTCCCGGGCCGACCCACCAGCACTCCAGGCACTCGCCGTGGGTGAAGCTGCCGAGCTCGATGATCTGCCAGGCGGGCTCGCCGACGGCGCGCCCGAGCTCGGTTCCGACGAGGGGGGCGGCCGTCACGTCGGGGCTACGGCGGCTCTGGATGCTCATGGATCGAGCATGGCCCAGGCCCGAGCACCCGGCCAGGCATCGTCAGGTGTTCGCCGCAACGCACTAACCTGCGGCGACCCCGTGGTTGCATACTGTCAGTAACAGGTGAATCCATTAGCGTGAACCTGGGCGAGGTCCCCTCCCTGCTCGCTGGGAGGGGACCTCGCCCAGGTCCTCATCACGGGTCCGTGAAGAGCTCCCGCGTCGCCCCCGCCATGCCCCGCGGCCAGGCTGGCCCCGGGGCACGTTCGAAGGAGGCCCATGACGTGCTCCTCGGGGCCGGCCTGGCCCGAACGACGCGGGAGCGGGTCCTCGCGCGGCTGCCGCTCACCCGAAGCGGCCGGAGATGTAGTCCTCCGTCGCCCGCTCCTTCGGGTTGTTGAAGATCTTCGTGGTGTCGTCGATCTCGATGAGCTGGCCCGGCTTGCCCTGGGCCTCCAGGTTGAAGAACGCCGTGCGGTCGGCGACGCGGGCCGCCTGCTGCATGTTGTGCGTCACGATGACGATGGTGTACTTCGGCTTCAGCTCGGTGATCAGGTCCTCGATGGCGAGGGTCGAGATCGGGTCCAGGGCGGAGCAGGGCTCGTCCATCAGCAGCACCTCGGGCTCCACCGCGATGGCGCGGGCGATGCACAGGCGCTGCTGCTGACCACCGGACAGGCCGGCGCCGGGCTTGTCCAGACGGTCCTTGACCTCGTTCCACAGGTTGGCACCGCGCAGCGACCGCTCCACGACCTCGTCGATCTGCTTCTTGTTCTTGACGCCGTTGAGGCGCAGGCCCGCCGCGACGTTCTCCTTGATCGTCATCGTCGGGAAGGGGTTGGGGCGCTGGAAGACCATGCCCACGCTGCGGCGGACGCCGACCGGGTCGACCCCGGGGGCGTACAGGTCCTGGCCGTCCAGGAGGACCTTGCCCTCGACCCGGCCGCCGGGGATGACCTCGTGCATGCGGTTGAGGGTTCGCAGGACGGTGGACTTGCCACAGCCGGACGAGCCGATGAAGGCCGTGCACGAGCGGGGCTCGATGGTCATCGTGACGTCCTGCACCGCCTTGAAGGTGCCGTAGAAGATGTTGAGGTTCTCGACATCGATGCGCTTGCCCATGAGAGTGTCTGTCGCTTTCGAGGTGGGGTCAGCTCTTGACCGAGCCGAAGCGCGCGACGAGGCGGCCCAGCAGGTTGAGCAGGAGGACGAGGACGATGAGGGTGGCGGCGGCGGCCCAGACGCGATCGTGCGCGGCGGGGATGAAGATGTCACCACGGCCGTCGTTGATCATCGTGGGCAGCGTGGCCATGTTGCCGCCGAACAGGTCCGTGGAGATGGACTTGGTGTAGGGCGCGAGGACGATGAGGGGCGCGGTCTCGCCCATGATGCGGGCCAGGCCGAGCAGCACGCCGGTGATGATGCCCGAGAACGCGGTCGGCAGCACGACGCTCGCGATGGTCTTCCACTTGGGCACGCCGAGGGCGTACGACGCCTCGCGGAGCTCGTTGGGCACGAGCTTCAGCATCTCCTCGGTGGAGCGGACGATCGTCGGGATCATCAGGAGCATGAGGGCCAGGCAGACCGCGAAGGGCATCTTCTGGATGCCGAAGGTCGTGACCCACACCGCGTAGACGAACAGCGCCGCGACGATGGAGGGGACACCGGTGAGGATGTCCACCATGAAGCTGACGGCGCGCGCGAGCCGGCCGCGTCCGTACTCGACCAGGTAGATCGCCGTGAAGATGCCGACCGGGACCGAGATGAGCGCCGTGACCAGCGCCTGCACGAGGGTGCCGATGATGGCGTGGTAGGCGCCGCCACCCACCTTGTTGGTGCGGATCCCGCGCTGGGAGTGGGTCCACCAGCCGCTGTCCAGCAGCAGCTTGGCGCCGTTGTGGAGGACGTCCCAGAGGATCCACACCAAAGGGGTGAGGGCGAGCAGGAAGGCCGCCCACACCAGGACCCGGGCGATCTGGTCCTTGGTCTTGCGCGAGCCGGAGGCCTTGGCGATCCCCGTGGTGCCCTGGGACTCGGGCCGGGCCGCGGTGACGGAGGTGCTCATTCGGTGAAGGCCTTCCGACGCTCGATCACGACGCGCGCGATCGCGTTGACGATGAACGTGAGGATGAACAGGACCAGGCCGGCCGCGATGTAGGCCCCCGTCTTGGTCGGGGTGTCCAGCTCGCCGGCACTGTTGGCGATCTTGGAGGCGAAGGTCTCGCCACCGCCGAAGATCGACCAGCTCCACGGGGCGCCGTCGGACAGGCTGGACAGGATCATCATGACCGCGACCGTCTCGCCGAGGGCACGGCCCAGGGCCAGCATGGCGGCCGAGATCACGCCCGGCTGTCCGAAGGGGAGGACGGCGGTCCGGATCATCTCCCACTTGGTCGCACCCAGCGCCAGGGCGCCCTCCTTGTGGGCCCGCGGCGTCTGGCTGAACACCTCTCGGGTCAGCGCCGTCACGATCGGCAGGATCATGATCGACAGGACCAGACCGATCACGAAGATCGTGCCCGAGGTGCTCGACCTGCCCAGGAGCGGGAACCAGCCGAGGTGGTTCATCAGCCAGCTCTGGATCGGGTTGACCCACGGGGTGAACGTCGCGACCCCCCACAGGCCGTACACGATCGACGGGACGGCGGCCAGCAGGTCGATGAGGGTGGCCGCCGGCCGCGCCAGCCACGGCGGGGCGTACTCGGTGATGAACAGCGAGACCGCGACGCCCACCGGCACCGCGATCAGCATCGCGATGATCGAGCTGACCACGGTGGTCCACAGCATCTGGGCGATGCCGAACCGCATGTCGGCCGGGTCGTCGACGTCCCAGGTGCGGCTCGTCAGGAAGCTGGTGTGGTTCTTGGCCAGGGCGGGGATCGCCTGGGCGAGGAGGAACACGCCGATCAGGGTCACCAGGGCGATGACCAGGATGCCGGCGCCGGAGGAGAGCCCCAGGAAGATCTTGTCGCCGAGGCGGCCGGTGGAGGCACGATCGCCGAGGACCGGGGGCTTCCTGTCCTGGGTGGCGACGGGCGCCGCCACGCCGGTCACCGACGGGACGGGTGTCGAGACGTCGGTCGGGGATGGAGTGGGTGTAGTCACGATGACCTCAGCAGATCAGGGATCGAGGGGTTGCCAGGGCGGGTACGTCATCGACGGCGGGCGCGTCGTGGTGACGCGACCGCCGTCGATGGTAGGTCGTGGACCCGAGGTCAGCTCAGGGCCGAGATGGCGGTGCGGACCTTGGTGAGGACCTCCGCCGGCAGCGGGGCGTAGCCCTTGTCGGCCAGGGCGGCCTGGGACTCGTCCGACGCCATGTAGCCGAGGAAGTTCTTGATGTTGGTGCCCTTGGTCGCGTCGGCGTTCTTGGAGCAGACGATCTCGTAGGTCACCAGGACGATCGGGTAGGCGCCGGGGGCCTTGGTGGCGTAGTCCAGCTTGAGGGCGAGGTTGTTGCCCTGACCGGCCTGCGTGGCGGCGGCCACGGCCTTGCCGGCGGACTCGCCCGTCAGCTCGACCGGGCCCGCACCGGTGTCGATGGCCGCGGTGCCCAGGGAGTTCTGCTTGGCGTAGCCCCACTCGGCATACGTGATGCCACCCTCGGTGGACTTGACCGCGCCGGCGACACCGTCGGACTTGGGCTTGCCCTCGCCCTTGCCGGTCCACTTCTTGCCGGGCTCGGCGGTCCACCTGGCGGGGGCCGCGGCCTTGAGGTACTTCGTGAAGTTCTCGGTGGTGCCCGACTCGTCGGAGCGGAAGAAGACCTTGATGTCCTCGGCGGGGAGGGTCTTGCCGGCGTTGAGCTTGGCGATGGCCGGGTCGTTCCACTTGACGATCTTGCCGTTGAAGATGTCGGCCGCGACGTCGGCGTTGAGGACGAGCTTGTCCACGCCCTTGACGTTGTAGGCGATCGCGATCGGGCCGGTGACCATGGGCAGGTTCCAGGCGGGGGAGCCGCAGGCCTTGTCGGCCTCGACCTGCTCGATCTTGCCGTCCTTGGCCTCGGTCTTGAGCGCGGAGTCGGAGCCCGCGAAGTCAGCCTGCTTGCCGATGAAGGCCTTGATGCCCGCGCCGGAGCCGGAGGGGTTGTAGTCGACGGTCGCGTCGGGGCAGGCGTCGGAGAACTTGTCCGAGAACTCCGTGAAGGCGAGCTTCTGGGCCGACGAGCCCTCGGCCTTGAGCGAGCCCTTGAAGCACTCGGCCTTGCCGGCAGCGGCGGCGGCGGAGTCTCCACCGGTGGCCGAGGAGGACGAGCCACCGGAGACCGCGGTGCTGGTCGACGACGAGGTCGTGGTGGCGTTGTCGTCCGAACCGCACCCGGTCAGCGCGAGGGCGCCAGCAAGGGCAAGGGTCGACAGACCGGCAATACGCTGAGTCTTCACGATGGGAGTACCTTCCACAGCAGTGTCATGGTGAGCGCAGTCGCGCCCTCGCCGGTCAACCTAGGCAGCACTGGTGACGCCATGTCGCGCGCGCCATGAACGCGAGGTGAACGGCTGGCGTCACCCTCGGTAGTCGGATATCGACTCGATCACGATGGACGACGAACCTCAGGGGAGGTGCCGCTCGACCGCCACGATGCGCGCGTCGGCGCCGCTCCCACTGAGGTGGCAGACGAGGAGCTCGCCCTTCGCCATACCGAGATCGGCCGCCTCGAGCAGGGTCTCGGCCACGGCCCACCCGTCCTCCTCGCCCGTGGCGGCGAGGCCCGAGAGCTCCTCCAGCAGCAGCGGCAGGACCGGGCCGTGGGAGCACAGCGCGCCGGGCACACCCCGCACGACGGCGCGGTGCAGGTGCCGGACGGCGCGCTCGGGGTCCTCCAGGAAGGCCTCCTCGGTCAGGCCGTTCTTGCGCTTCAGCTCCAGGCCGGCGACCTCGGCATAGGGCGCCAGGGTGTCCGCGCAGCGCACCGAGGCGGACGTCACGAGACGGTGCACCCCGAAGGCGTCGAGCACCGGGACGATCGCCTGGGCGCGGGCGCGTCCCCGGTCGTCCAGGGGGCGCTCCCGGTCGTCGCGCCGCCAGCGCCCGCGGGGAAGCGCCTTGGCATGGCGCACCACGACCAGCGGCCAGGTCGTCAGGGTTCCGCGGTCGGCGTGCCGCACGACCGCCCTCAGCTGCTCGCGGTCGCGGGCGTAGTCCAGTCGCCGCATCGCCTCTGGCACGGGCAGCCAGGCCACCTCGTCGATCTCGTGGTGCAGGGCACCGTCGCCGCCGGTGACCTCCGCCGCCCAGTAGCGCACCCGCTTGCGGGCCACGTCGCCGTGCCGGTCGACGAAGGAGTACGCCGACACCGGCAGCGGCCGGCCGAGCCGCACCCGCAGCCCGGTCTCCTCGTGCACCTCGCGGACCGCCGCCGTCGGCCAGTCCTCGCCCGGGTCGAGCTTGCCCTTGGCCCAGGCCCAGTCGTCGTGCGCGGTCCGGTGCACCAGGGCAACCTCGAGGGTCCCTCGCCGGCGACGCCACGGCACTGCCCCGGCAGCGGCGACCACCGGGGTGTCCGCCGGGGTTCGGGCGGGCGGCGCGGGCACCGGGGCGGGCATCGGACTCCTTGTCGTGGGTGGTCGTTCAGACCGTATGGCGGCAGGACCGCGGCAGCGCAGCCGGGGTCCCGGTCAGACGCGGTTGCGGCGTCGCTGCTTCTTGTGGTGCTGGTCGATGAGTGCCTCCTGGTGGTCGAGGAGGGGCTCGCCCTCGGCGCCGAGGTGGTGGCGCACCCACCGGTCGTCCTCGAGGTGCCAGCTGGACGTGGTGTCCGCCATACCCTGCTCGACGATGGAGACGAGCTCCTTGACCTGGCGCGGGTCCCGCACCCGCAGCAGCGCCTCCACGCGGCGGTCGAGGTTGCGGTGCATCATGTCGGCGCTGCCGAAGTAGACCACCGGGTCGCCGTCGTTGCCGAAGACGAAGATGCGCGAGTGCTCCAGGAACCGGCCGAGGATCGAGCGGACCCGGATGTTGTCGGACAGGCTGGGCACGCCGGGGCGCAGGGCGCAGATCCCCCGCACCAGGACGTCGACCTGGACGCCCGCCCGGGAGGCGCGGTAGAGCGCGTCGATCACGGCCTCGTCGACGAGGGAGTTGGCCTTGATCGCGATGTAGCCCCCACGCCCGGACTGGGCCAGGTCGATCTCCGACTCGATGTGCTCGATCAGCCCGTTGCGCAGCGAGCGCGGGGCGGTGAGCAGCCGCTTGAACTTGCTGCGCGGCGCCCACCCGGAGAGCTGGTTGAACAGGCGGGTGAGGTCCTCGCCGACCTGCGGGTCGCAGGTGAGGATGCCGATGTCCTCGTAGAGGCGGGCCGTCTTGGGGTTGTAGTTGCCCGTGCCGACGTGGCAGTAGCGGCGCAGCCCGTCCTGCTCCTGCCGGACGACGAGGCACAGCTTGGCGTGGGTCTTGAGCCCGACGATGCCGTAGACCACGTGCACCCCGTAGTGCTCGAGGCGGCGGGCCCAGGCGATGTTGTTGGACTCGTCGAAGCGCGCCTTGATCTCCACGACCGCGACGACCTGCTTGCCGGCCTCCGCCGCGGCGATCAGCGCGTCCACGATGGGGGAGTCGCCGGAGGTGCGGTAGAGCGTCTGCTTGATCGCCAGGACCTGGGGGTCGGCCGCGGCCTGCTCGAGGAAGGCCTGCACCGAGGTGCTGAACGAGTCGAAGGGGTGGTGCAGCAGGACGTCCTGCTGCCGGATCGCGCTGAACACGTCGCTGGCCTCGGAGCGCTCGCGCGGGGCGAGGTGGCCGTGGGTGCGCGCCCGGAAGGCCGGGTAGTGCAGCGACGAGCGGGACAGGTCGGCGACGGAGCCGAGGCTGCGCAGGTCGAGGGGGTTGGGCAGGCGGTAGACCTCGTGCGGCTCGACGCCGAGCTCGCGCACCAGCAACCGCAGCACGTGGTCGTCGATCGCCTCCTCGACCTCGAGGCGCACGGGCGGGCCGAAGCGGCGGCGGGTGAGCTCCTTCTCCAGGGCCTTGAGGAGGTTCTCGGCGTCGTCCTCCTCCACCTCCAGGTCCTCGTTGCGGGTGACCCGGAACAAGTAGCTCTGCTGCACCTGCATGCCGGGGAAGAGCAGCTCCAGGTGCGCCGCGATGATGTCCTCGAGCGGGACGAAGCGCACGTGGTAGAGGTCGACCTCGCCGGTCGTGGACACCTGGTGCAGGCGGGGCAGCAGGTCCGGGACCTTGATCCGCGCGAAGTGCTCGGCCTCGGTGCGCGGGTTGCGGAGCGTCACCGCCAGGTTGAGCGACAGCCCGGAGATGTACGGGAAGGGGTGGGCGGGGTCCACCGCCAGCGGCGTCAGCACCGGGAAGATCTCGCTGCGGAAGACCTCGGACAGGTGCTCCTGCTCCTGCGGCGTCAGCTGGTCCCAGCGGACGATCTCGATGCCCTCCTCCCGTAGGGCAGGCTCGACCTGCTCGTGCAGGATCCGCGCGGCCCGCATCATCAGGCCGTGGGCGGTGCGACTGATCTCGTCCTGCAGCTCGCGTGGCTCCAGCCCGGAGGCCGACCGGACGGCCAGGCCGGTGGCGATCCGTCGCTTGAGGCCGGCGACGCGCACCATGAAGAACTCGTCCAGGTTGCTCGCGAAGATCGTCAGGAAGCGGGTGCGCTCCAGCAGCGGGACGTCCGGGTCGGCGGCCAGCTGCAGCACGCGCTCGTTGAACTGCAGCCAGGACAGCTCACGGTCCAGGAAGCGGTCCTCGGGCAGGCCGTCGTCGGCGTCCAGGACCGTGCTGCGGGTGAATCTCCCGTCGGCGGAGCGGGGGCGGGCAGGGGCGGTCTGGCGCGCGTCCTCCCCCGGCTGCGCGGGATCGGGGGCCGGGGGCGTCTGCTGCGCGTCGTCTGCCTGCATGGTCCTATCTTTTCATCGCGACGGCGCTGGTCGCGACCACCGGACGTCGGTGGCCACCGTCGAGAAACCCTGACGGGTGTATGTCGCCATCGCCGCTCGGTTGTCGGCCTCGACGTACAGCACGACGCGGGTCAGCCCGCGCGAGCGCAGGTGGTCCAGGCCGAGGCGGGTGACCAGGGCTCCCAGGCCGCGGCCCTGGTGGTCGGGGTCGACGGCCACGACGTAGACCTCGCCGGTGTGCTCGTCGTCGTCCGTGGGGTCCGCCTTGGTCCAGTGGAAGGCCGCGAGCCGCGGCGCCGCGCCCGAGACGTCCTCGACCATGATCAGGCCCTCCGGGTCGAACCAGGTCGAGCCCATCCGGTCCCGCAGCCCGGCCAGGTCCAGCGAGCCCTGCTCCGGGTGGTGGGCGAAGGCCCGGGCGTTGACCCGCAGGACCGCCTCCTCGTCCCCGGGGACGAAGTGGCGGACCGCCAGGCCCTCGGGCGCGACGGCCGGTTCGAGCTCGGACGCCGTGGGTGCGAGCGGCCGGCCGAGCTTGCGCAGGTCGCGCCCCGGCAGGAAGCCGCGCGAGGCCAGCAGCCGCCGGGCGGGCGGCAGGTCGCCGTGCGCCCACACGTGCACCTCCGCGTCCCCGAGGCCGGCCAGGGCGGCGTCCAGCAGCGCGCCGCCGAGGCCCTGCCCCCGGTGGGCGGGAGCGACCACGAGCTCCAGGCCGTCGGCGTCGCCGCCGGCATACGCCGCGACGTGCCCGCCGGACCGCACGACCAGGTGCCGGCCCGGCCGGCTCAGGTCGAGCCGAGCCTGCTCGGACAAGGGACCGACCCCGTCGACGTCCGTGGCCTCGGCGACGACGTGGCGCACCTCGTCGACCTCGGCGGGGGTGAGCTGGTGGAGCAGGTCGACCTGGGGCTGGCTGGGCATGCGCCCATTGCACCACGCAGGCCCGGGGGGTGCTCAGGCGCGACCCGCGCCCTCGGCCAGGTCGGAACCGCCCGCCGGTCCCTCCGCCGTGCCGGTCCCGTCGGCCGCCGGCTCGTCCGGCCCGGCCAGCTCGTCGAAGCGGTAGCCGACGTTGCGGACCGTCCCGATCGCCAGGTCGTGCTCCGGCCCGAGCTTGGCGCGCAGCCGTCGGACGTGCACGTCGACGGTGCGGGTGCCCCCGAAGTAGTCGTAGCCCCAGACCTCCTGAAGCAGCTGGGCGCGGGTGAAGACCCGGCCGGGGTGCTGGGCTAGGTGCTTGAGCAGCTCGAACTCCTTGTAGGTCAGGTCGAGGACCCGGTCGCCCAGTCGGGCGGTGTAGGCCGCCTCGTCGATGGTCAGCGAGCCGGAGCGGATCGGCTCGTCGGTCGGGTCCTCCTCGGCGCCACGACGGGTCCGTGCCAGCCGCAGCCGGGCCTCGACCTCCGCCGGCCCGGCCGTGTCCAGCAGGATCTCGTCCAGGCCCCACTCGGCGGTGACCGCGACCAGCCCACCCTCGGTGAGCACCGCCACGAGCGGGGCCGTGGTCCCGGTCGCCCGCAGCACCCGGCACAGCCCACGGGCCGAGGCCAGGTCCCGGCGGGCGTCCACCAGCACGGCGTCGCACCGCGGGGCGTCCAGCAGCGCCGAGGCCTCGGCCGCCGAGGTGCGCACGTGGTGGGGCAGCAGCGCCAGCGCAGGCAGCACCTCGGCGCTCGCGGCGGGCGCGTCGGTGAGCAGGAGGAGCAGGGCCATGGTCCGAGGAGCGTATGGCGACCGGCGCCGCTCGCGCGGGATGCGACCATGGGGTGATCACCGTCCGCACGACCGAGGAGAGCCGTGGTCAGCGCGCACACCGTCGAGGTGAGGTACTGGGCCGGGGCCCGGGCCGCCGCCGGGGCACCGTCCGACACCCTGACCCTCGCCGCCGGCCGGCATACCGTCGCCGACGTGCTGGCCGCCGCGGTCGAGGCGCGACCCGCCCTCGCCCGGGTGCTCCCGGCCTGCAGCACCCTGCTGGGGGGCCGCGCGGTCGGCGCCGACGTCCCGGTGCCGTCCGGTGGCGTCGTCGAGGTGCTGCCGCCCTTCGCCGGCGGGTGATGGAAGGATGCGCGACGTGATCTCACCCGACGCCTCCCGTCGCCTCGAGCTGAGGCAGCACGCGAGGCGGATCGCCCGCCCCACCACCGTGCGCGAGCTGCCCGCTCGCAGCCTGGTCGTCCTGGCCGCGGTCGCCCTCGCGGTCCTGCTCGCGGTGGCCGGGAGCGCCCGGGGAGCCGCGGGACCCGTGACCGTGGGCGCCGTCGCCGTGGCCTTCGCGGTGCTCACCGCAGGCTGGACCCGACTCGTCGGCCTGCCGAGCCGCAAGGGGACGGTCATCACCGTCGGCATCACCGCGGTGCTGCTCCTCGCCTCCGTGGCGCTGCCCAGGGACGGCGCCAGCCTGCGCTGGGTCCCGGCCGCCCTGGCGCTGGGGGTCGTGTCGGCCTTCCTGCACCAGCTGCTGCGTCGCGACGGTCGCCCGCGCGTGGTCACCTCGTTGTCGGGCACGCTGCTCGCCCTGGCCCTGCTCGCGTCCGGGGTCACCTGGGTGGCCGTCCCGGGCCTGCCCGGGGGAGAGCGGGGGGCGCAGGTCGCCGGCGCCGCCGTGGCGGTCACCGCTCTGGTCGAGTGGCTGCTCCACCGGGCGCGCCGGTGGCCGACGATCGTGCCCGGAGCCGTCGTCGCCGGCACCGGGACGGCGCTCGTGGTGGCCGTGCTCGTCGGTGCCCCCTTGCTGCCCGCGGGCCTGCTCGGGGTCGCCTGCTCCGGGCTCGGCCTCGCCACCCGGGCTCTGATGGCACCGCTGCCCACGCTGGTCGTCCACCGCGCCCAGCTGGTGAGCGGGGTGGCCTCGGTGCTGGTGTGCGGCCCGGCGGTCGAGATGGTCACGCGCCACCTGCTGGGCTGACCACCGACTAGCATCGGGCCGTGCCCTTCGAGATCCCCACGGACCTGCCCGCGCCGCTGCTGCCCCTCGCCTGGATGATCGGGCGGTGGGAGGGTGTCGGCCTGTTCTCCTATCCCACGATCAGCGAGGGCCGCTTCGGCCAGGAGCTCGAGATCACCCACGACGGGCGGCCGTTCCTGGAGTGGCACTCGCGCACCTGGGAGCTCGACGAGGAGGGGACCAAGGTCCGCCCGAGGGCCACCGAGGTCGGCTTCCTGCGCCCGACGGGCGAGGAGAGCAAGGAGTGCGAGCTGCTGCTGGCGCACCCCACCGGCATCGTGGAGATGTACTACGGGACCGTGGAGCCGGCCCGGCTGATGATGAAGACCGACGGCGTGCTGCGCTCCCCGGAGGCCAAGGACTACTCCGCCGGCTCGCGGATGTACGGCTACGTCAACGGCGAGCTGTTCTGGGCCATGGACATGGCTGCCGAGGGTCAGCCGCTGCAGACCCACCTGTCCGCCCAGCTCAAGCGGGTGTCGTGACCGCTGGGGCGGGGGCGCCCGGCCGCGGTGCCTCGCCGCTGCTGGAGCGCCCCGGCGCCGTCTCGGGCGAGCGGGAGGACGCGGGCGTCGCCGCGCACTACGGCGACCCGATGCGCGAGCAGCGCCTCCTCGTCGAGGGCCTCGCCGCCGTGGACCTGTCGCACCGCGGCGTCGTCACGGTGACCGGCCCGGACCGCCTGTCCTGGCTGCACTCGCTCACCACCCAGCAGCTCACCGGCCTGCCGCCCCGCACGTCGGTGGAGGACCTGGTGCTCAGCCCGACCGGGCACGTCGAGCACGCGCTGCACCTCGTCGACGACGGCGAGACCGCCTGGGTCACCGTGGAGCCGGGCACCGCGCCGGCCCTGGTGGCCTGGCTGCACCGGATGCAGTTCCTGCTGCGGGTCGAGGTCACCGACGTGACCGAGGCGTATGCCGTGGTCGGCGAGCCCGTCGACGCCGAGGGCGCGGAGGGCGAGCCGCCCACCTGGCGCGACCCCTGGCCGCACCTGGGTCCGGACTCCGCGGCATACGGTCCGGTCGAGGGTCATCCCGGCGCCGACCGCCGCTGGCGCGAGGTGGTCGTGCCCCGTGCCGAGCTCGCCGACCGGCTGGCCGACCGCTCGCTCGCGGGCACCTGGGCCGCGGAGGCGCTGCGGATCGCCGCCTGGCGGCCCCGGCTCGGTCACGAGACGGACCACCGCACTATCGTGCACGAGGTGGACTGGCTGCGGACGGCGGTGCACCTGCACAAGGGCTGCTACCGCGGGCAGGAGACCGTGGCCCGGGTGCACAACCTCGGGCGGCCGCCGCGACGGCTGGCCTTCCTGCACCTGGACGGCTCGGGCCACGTGCTGCCCGAGCGGGACGCGCCGGTCGAGCTGGACGGGCGCGTGGTCGGTCGGCTCGGCTCCGTCGCTCGGCACCACGAGGAGGGCCCGATCGGGCTGGCGGTGCTCAAGCGCTCCACGCCGGTGGAGGCAGACCTGACGATCTGCGGCATCGTGGCGGCCCAGACGGAGATCGTGGCTCGCTAGCCCCCTGGATCCGCAGGATCTGCGCCCTGTGCCACGATGGCGGCATGTCTCAGTCCACCCTGATCACCGTGGCCGCGACGGGCGCGGAGTCCACCAAGGCCGACGTCCCCACCCTTCCGACGACGCTCGAGGAGCTCGTCGAGACCGCGCAGCGCTGCGAGGCGGCGGGGGCCGGCCTGATCCACGTGCACATCCGCGACGATCGGCACGAGCCCACCCTCGACGTGGGTCGGCTGCGCGAGACCGTGGCGGCGCTGCGCGAGGCGACCGACCTGGTGGTGCAGCTGTCGACGGGCGGCGCCATCACCGATCCCTTCGAGGCCCGCCTGGCGGTCCTGGACGCGGACCCCGACTCCTGCTCGCTCACCTGCGGCAGCACCAACTTCGGCGACGGGATGTTCCTCAATCCCCATCCCTTCATGCGCGATCTCTACGTCCGAGCGCAGGAGCAGGAGGTCGTGCCGGAGTTCGAGATCTTCGACCTCGGCCACGTGCACGCCCTGGGCCGGCTGATCGAGGAGTGCGGCCTGCCGTATGGCGGGAAGGTGCACTGCGACTTCGTCCTCGGCGTCCCGGGCGCCGCGCCGGCCACGCCGCAGGCCCTGCTCGCCTGCGTGGCCGCCCTGCCGGCCGAGGCCACCTCCTGGTCGGCGACGGGCATCGGGCGGGGTCACCTGCCGATCATGGCGACCGCGGTCGCGGCAGGCGGTCACCTGCGGGTGGGGATGGAGGACAACCTCTTGCTCGCGCGCGGGGTCAAGGTCGAGCACAACGCCCAGCTGGTGGAGCGGGCGGCGCAGCTGGCCGAGCTGCTGCAGCGCCCGGCCATGTCGACGGCGGACGCCCGGGAGCTGTTGCAGGTCAAGGACAAACGCGCCCGCTGACCTCACGGAGCGGCGAGCGGGCGCGGTCCCGGCGCGAGCGGTTGACCTCTGCTTGCAATCGCAAGCAGACTGTCCGTCATGGGACGGTTACCAGTGGCTCGGCTGCCCGGGTCGGACCTGGGTGCCTACCTGCGCGAGCAGCGGGTGGCCGCCCAGCTGAGCCTGCGGCAGCTGTCCGAGCTCGCGGGCGTCAGCAATCCCTATCTCTCCCAGATCGAGCGGGGGCTTCGCCGCCCCAGCGCGGAGATCCTCAACGCCCTGGCGACCGGGCTGCAGGTCTCGGCGGAGTCGCTCTACGTCCGCGCCGGCCTGCTGGACGACGAGGCCGTCCGGGCGCCGCGCTCCGACGTGGTCGCCGCGATCGAGGCGGACCCGGCCCTGTCCCCGCGCCAGCGGGCGGCGCTGGTGGACCGCTACCGCCAGATGGTCGATCCGTCGGGGTCGTCCGCCGGCCGAGCCCGCACCCAGGCCGCGGGCTCGGCGGACGGCTCGACCACGGCCCGGCCCGGCGCCCGCCGCCGCCCCACGTCTCGCAGCACCGTCACCACCACCCCGAGGAGCACGCCATGAGCAAGAAGTCCACGGCCCGCAAGCAGCCTGCGGTCGCACCGGTCTACGCCGCCGTCGGAGCCGCCGACCTGGCGATCGAGCAGCTGAAGAAGACCCTCGCCCAGGTCGAGACCCTCGCCGACGCCATCCGCACGGACCTCGAGGAGCGCATCGCGAAGGCCAACGAGGAGGCCCACGACGCGGCGGTCAAGGCCGGCAAGGTCGCCCACGGCGCCCCCGAGCAGGTGCTCAACCAGGGCCTGACCGTGGCCAGCCTGGCCTCCCACGCCTACACCGAGATGACCCAGCGCGGCCAGCGCGTCGTGGGCCGCAGCGTGGAGGAGATCCGCGAGGACAAGCGCGTCAAGGCCGCCGCCGAGCGCGCCGAGGCCACCGTCAGGGCCGCCGCGTCCGTGCGGGGCCTGGCCGACAAGGCGCTCGGTCGCGACGAGGACGCCGCCGCGGTCACCGTCAAGGGCGCCGTCGTGGAGGGCGAGGGCGCCCAGACGGCGCCGGTCAAGAACGTCCGGGCCGTCGCCAAGGACGACAAGGCCGAGACCCCCCGCCCGCCGCGCAAGCGCACCGCGAAGCGTGCCACCACGATCGAGGACGTCGAGACCACCCCGGCCAAGGCGACCAAGCGGCCCTCCCGCGCCTCGGTCGCGGGCAAGGCCACCGCGATGCGGTCCGCCACCACGGCGGCCGACCTCGAGGAGGGCACGCAGGCGGACACCCCGGCGGTCACGAAGGCCGCCCGCGCGCCGCGCCGTCCCCGCACGGCCAAGGCCGACGTCCCGCCCGCCACCGGCGGCACCTCCTCCGCCGAGGTCGGGGCCTCGGTGGCGCAGGCCGCCACCGAGTGACCTGCCGAGTAGGGTCGGAGGGCTGACCGCCCTCCGACCCTACTCGCCATACCAGGAGCTGCCGTGCGCGCCGTCATCACCCGAGTCACCGCTGCCAGCGTGGTCGTGGCGGGTGAGGTGGTCGGTCAGATCACCTCACCCGGGCTCCTGGTCCTGCTGGGCGTCACCCACGACGACGGGCCGGACCAGGTCGCGGCGATGGCCCGCAAGATCACCGAGCTGCGGATCCTCGACGAGGAGCGCAGCGTCCTCGACATCGGCGCCCCGGTGCTGGTGGTCAGCCAGTTCACGGTGTACGGCGACACGCGCAAGGGCCGTCGTCCGTCCTGGTCGGCGGCCGCCCCCGGCCCGGTCGCGCAGCCGCTCGTCGACGCCGTCGTGGCCGCGGTCCGCGAGCGCGGGATCCACGTGGAGACGGGCCGTTTCGGCGCGACGATGGATGTCGCGTCGGTCAACGACGGCCCGTTCACCGTGATCGTGGACGTCTGACGGCTACGCTGCCGGGGTGCTCGCCGATCTCTCCTTCACCCTCCAGGGCCTGATCACCTCGGCCCTGATGCTCGCCGCCGTGGTCGGCGCCCTCGTCGGCCTGGTCCAGGTCCTGCGCATCCGCGAGGACGCCTTCCGCGCCGCGGGCAAGCTCACCAAGGCCGGGTGGGGGGCCATCCTCGGCGGCTCCGCCCTCGTGGTCTTCGCCTTCGGCCCGCTCAGCCTGCCTGGCCTGATCGCGGTCGTGGCGATCATCGTCTACTGGGTCGACGTGCGGCCCGCGCTGCGCGCGGTGCTGGGCGCGGGCCGGTCGGACGGCCCCTACGGCCCGTGGTGACGACCTCCGTCGAGGGTCCGGCCGGACCGCTGGAGGTCCTGACCGTCGGGCGCGGCGCCCCGTCCACGGTGTTCGCCCACGGGGTGGGGGCGGCCATCGAGTCCACCCGTCCCTTCGCGTCGGGAGTCCGGGGGGCCCGTACCTTCTTCCACTTCCGCGGGCACGGGTCCTCGGTCACGCCGGACCTGCCGTGGACCTATGACGACCTTGCCGACGAGCTGCGCGCGGTGGCCGACCACGTCGGCGCCGGCCGGGCCCTGGGCGTGTCGATGGGGGCAGCCGCGATCCTGCGGCTGCTGACGCGGACCCCCGACCGGTTCGAGCGGGTGGCGCTCGTGCTGCCGCCCACCCTGGACGAGCCGCGCCGCGGGACGGCCGTCCACGAGGTGCACCGGCTGGCCCGTCGGCTGGAGGAAGGCGACGTGTCCGCCGCCTACGAGCTCTTCGCCGGTGACACGGGTGCCGGGGCGGGGGCGGGTGGCGCCGCGGATGCCGCCGACCGGTGGGCCCGGTCCATGGGCGACGCCGTCGCCGACGGCCGGATCAACCGCCTCGGCCTGGCACGCGCGCTGGCCTCGATGCCCGGCCAGGCCGCCGTCGGGTCCGCCGCCGACCTGGCCGACGTGACCTGCCCGATCCTCGTGCTGGCCCAGGAGGGCGACGAGGTGCATCCCGCCCAGGTGGCCCGCCGCATCGGCGAGGTCCTCCCGCAGGCCCAGGTGCACGTGCTCCCGCCGGGCGGTCTGCTCTGGGCGCACCGCGACGAGGTCCGCCGCCTCGTGAGCGGATTCCTAGGTGTAACTCGGCAGGACGTTGTTGACGCTGGTTTTGGGGCGTGAGGCTGGGGGCTTGCCGCCAGCGGCTGTGTGGGGGCGATGGTAGTTGTAGTGGTTGACCCACCCGGCGATGCCGTTGCGACGTTGCTGCTCGCTGGTCCAGGGGCGGGCGTAAAGGACCTCGCTGCTCATCAGGCCTTGGTAGCGCTCGACCTTGCCGTTGTGCTTAGGCGTGTAGGGGCGGATCCGTTGATGGCGTGAGGCGAACGAGGCGGCGTGACGGGCGAAGTGCTTGGACGTGTAGGCGGGCCCGTTGTCGGTGACGATCCGCGTGTAGCGGGTGATGCCGTGGGCGCGGAAGAACACTCGGGCGCGGGACAGGAACGCGACCACGGTGGCGGCGGTCTCGTCGTCGTGGCACTCGGTGTAGGCCAGGCGGGAGAACCCGTCAACGGCGGAGTGGATGTACGTGTACCCGGCACGGGTGCCCTTCCTGCCGGTGGCGCGGGCGGCGCGGTCGGCTGCTTTGTCTTGCTCGCTGCCGCGTCCGTGGACCCGCCAGCCGCCACCGTCGGGGATGCGGGCGGCTTTCTTCACGTCGAGATGGATCATGTGTCCGGGGTAGCGGGCGGTGATCGTGCCGGGCGCGCGGAGGGGTTCGCCGTCGGCGTCGAGCCATGACAGGCGAGGCAGCCCGACTCGGTGCAGGATCCGGGAGACCGTGCACGCGGCGATCGTGACGCCCTCGGCGGCGAGGTCGGCGGCGATCCGCGTGGCCGAGCGCTTCTTCTTGCGCAGCTCGATGACCCGGTCCACGACGTTCTGAGGCGTCTGGGTGGGGCGCCGGTGGGGTGCGCTGGAGCGGTCGAGCAGTCCGGCCTGCCCGTACTCGCGGTAGCGGTTCACCCACCTCGACAGGCACTGGCGTGACACGCCTGCTTCCGCGGCGACGTGGGCGATGGGGCGGTGCTGACAACGCAGCACGAGCCGGTGACGACCCTCGGGTGTCAGGGGCGCGTTACGGTGGGGCACAGGGCAGGTCCTTCGAGATCGGCTATACGAGTTGCTTGGTCGCTACTCATGGTGCCGCCGACGGACCTGCCCGTCCTCAACCCCGGCCCCGCGTCAACAACCTCCTGCACCGCAACACCTAGGCGGCTGACGCCTCCTGGCCCGAGGTCTCCTCGCGGGTCGCGGGCACCAGGGCGAGCGCGAGGACCGCGAGCGCCCCCACGAGCAGCAGGGAGTGCAGCACCCCCACCCGGTTGCCCAGGGAGCCCAGGAAGGGCGGTCCGGCCAGGAAGGCGAGGTAGCCGATCGTGGACACGACGCTGACCCGGGCGGCCGAGCGGTGCGGATCGTCGGACGCCGCGGACATGCCCACCGGGAAGCCGAGGCTCGCCCCCACGCCCCAGATCGCTGCCCCGACGTACGCCAGGACGGGGCCGCCGAAGACCACCAGGAGCGAGCCCACGGCCGCCAGGACGAAGAGCACCCGCAGCACCGCCACCCGCCCGTGCCGGTCCAGGGCGGCGGTGCCGAGCAGCCGACCCACCGTCATGGCGGTCAGGAAGACCGCGAAGCCCAGCACCCCGGCCCACCGCGGCAGCTCGTAGCCGTCGACGAAGGCCACCGCCACCCAGTCGTTGGCGGTGCCCTCGGTGAGGGCCGCCACGAGCACGACCACGCCGATGAGCAGGGTCCGCGGCTCGCGCCAGGCCGACGCCGCGGAAGGACGCTTCTCGTGGTGCTCGGCGTCGGCGCCCGGCACGAAGCCCCGCACCGCCAGCGCCCCGAGCACCGGCCAGGCGACCGCCACGGCGAGCAGGTGGGTCCACACCGGGACGTGCAGGTAGGACAGGCCTGCCGTGACCAGCGCCATCAGGACCGTGCCCGCGGAGAAGGCCGCGTGGAACCACGGCATGATCGCGCGGCCCAGGTGCTGCTCGACGGCGGCGCCCTCGATGTTCATGGCGACGTCCCAGCCGCCGATCCCCAGGCCGATGAGCGCGAAGCCCACCCCGGCGAGGGGAGCCTGGGGCAGCAGATCGGTCGCGACGCCGAGGGTGGCCAGTCCGACGACGAAGACCGCCAGGCCGGCGAGCACGGTCCGGGCCGCGCCGATCCGGCTCGTGACCGCGCCGGCGAGCGGCAGCCCCACCAGCGAGCCCACCGAGCCGCACATGAGCAGGGCGCCCAGCGTGGCGGGATCGAGGCGGAGGGCGGCCTTGATCGCGGGGATCTGCGAGGACCAGGTGGCGAAGCCCATGCCGTTGACGGCGAAGACGGCGGCGACCGCCCAGGCGGCGCGGCGGGCGGAGGCAGGGGTGACGGTGGTGGCGCGGCTGCTGGGCACGGTGTCCTCTCGAACGGGTGGTGAGCCCAACCTAACGAACTCCCCGGTGCCTCCCGGCCTGCTCGAAGCCTCCACCCAGAGGGGCGTCCTAGGTTCTGCGGAAAGTCGGAAAGCATCGACCGGGGCGAGGGCCCCGGTGCAAGGGGGGAACCAGCATGAATCCACGACCTGTCGGCCGGCTGCTCGCCGTGATCGCCGTCTACTACGCCATCAGCGCAGCCGGCTTCTCGCTCCTGTCACGAGCGGGGATCGAGTACACCGACCCGCGCATCACCTGGGCGGCACTCCCGCAGATGCTCGTCCTGGCCGGGCTCGTCTGGTGGGTGCAGCGGGACTCGTGGCCGCCGGTGCGGTCGCTGCTGCGCCGCGGCCCTGACAGCACGCTGGAGCACCTGCTGCCGCTGACGGCCGTCCTGACCGTGGTCGTGGTGTGGGTGGAGGCCCTGGTCCGGGGGATGTTCGCCCCGGTGCTGCTGAGCTCCACGGTGCTCGCGTTGCTCATCGGCTTCGCCGAGGAGGGGATGTTCCGCAAGTATCTCCTCGACGCGGCCGGGCCGACCTGGCGCTCGCTGGTCGGGTGCACCGTCCTGTCCGTGATCAGCTTCGGAGCGGTCCACCTGGTCAACGTGACCAGCGGTATGTCGCTGTCGGCGGCCCTGGGCCAGTCGGTCGGAGCCATGGGCTTCGGGGCCTGCTTCGCGGTGCTCTATCTCGCCACCCGCAGCATCTGGGCCCTGGTCGCCTGGCACGCCACCGTGGACTTCGGCCTGTTCGCCGCTCACGCGGGCGACCTCTACAGCCCGGGGGTGATCGGGCTGCTGGTCGACGCGGTCGTGATCATCTCCCTGCTGATGCTCGTCCTGCGGGCCTGGCGGCACCGGGCGACCTGGCGCTCGTGGCCGGCGCTGGCGGCCGCCCGGCGCTGACGCTCGGGCGGCCTGGGCCGGCCCCGGCCCGGCGTCGCGGGCCGTCGCCCTCAGGAGGGGGCGACGGCCTCCCACGCCACCGTCAGCTCGCCGAGCCGCCATCGCGCCGGGCCGTCGAGCACCGGCCAGCCCTGGTCGCGGAGCGCGCCCGCGGTCGCGAGGAAGCGCTGGCGCGCGCCGTACGACGCGAGCGGTGCCTGCCGGGCCCACTCCGTGTCCACCGCGGCGAGCCACCGGTGCACCCGCTCGCCGGGGACGTTGCGGTGGATCAGCGCCTTGGGCAGCCGCTCGGCCACGACACCGGGTCGCTCCAGGCCCCGCAGGTGCCAGGAGCAGGTGAGCGAGAGCGGGCCGGAGCGGGCCAGGGCGACCCAGGACGCGAGCCGCCCGATCTCGTCGCAGGTCCCGTCCACGAGCACCCCTGCGGGCGTGAGCCGCTCGCGCAGCCGCGCCCAGGCCGCGGGCACATCGGACTCGTCATACTGGCGCAGCACGTTGAAGGCCCGGATGACGGTGGCGGACTCGCCGTCCAGCGGCACCTCGAAGCCGCCGAGCCGGAAGCTCAGGCCTGGCCGCTCCAGCGGGAGGGCCTGAGCGACGCGCGCCGGGTCGATCTCGATCCCCACGACGCGCACGTCCGCCCGCACCCGGGTCAGCCGCGCGTGCAGCTCGACCGCCGTGACGGGGGAGGCGCCATACCCCAGGTCGACCGCCACCGGTGCCGGCGCGGACCGCAGTCGCCACGCGGCCGGCCCGGCCAGCCAACGGTCGCTGCGGCGCAGGCGGTTGGGGTTGGTCGTCCCGCGGGTGACGGTGCCGATGGGGGAGTGCCTGACCACCGCGCCAGCCTAGGCGGACGACCCGGGCGGACGGGCTCGTCGGGAATACCTCCGCGCAGGTCGGCGGTTTCCGTCGGTGCACCGACCCACGGAGGACCCATGTCGCAGCTGCACCGGATCGCGATGCTGAGCGTCCACACCTCGCCGCTGGCGACGCCTGGCAGCGGGGACGCGGGGGGGATGAACGTCTACGTCGCCGAGACCGCCCGCCGCATCGCGCGCCGCGGCATCGAGGTCGACATCTTCACCCGCGCCACCAGCGGCCGGATCCCGGTCTGCGCCCCCCTCGACGACGGCGTGACGGTGCGTCACGTGACAGCGGGCCCCTTCGAGGGGTTGGGCAAGCTCGACCTGCCGGGGCAGCTGTGCGCCTTCACGGCGGGCGTGATGCGGGCCGAGGCGATGGCGCCGGAGGGGCACTACGACCTGATCCACTCGCACTACTGGCTGTCCGGGCAGGTGGGCTGGCTCGCGGCCGAGCGGTGGCAGGTGCCGCTGGTGCACACCATGCACACCATGGCCAAGGTCAAGAACCGCTCGCTGGCGCAGGGGGACTCGCCCGAGCCCCCGGGTCGTGAGATCGGCGAGGAGCAGGTCGTCGCCGTCGCGGACGAGCTGGTGGCCAACACCGAGACCGAGCGGCGCGAGCTGGTCGAGCTCTACGACGCCGACCCCGCCCGGGTCGCGGTGGTCCCGCCCGGCGTCGACCTGGAGACCTTCCACCCGGCGCCGCAGCCCGGGGCCCGGGCCCGGCTGCGCGCCCTGGGCCAGGACCTGCCCGACGACGCCGTGCTGCTGCTCTTCGTCGGACGGATCCAGCCGCTGAAGGCGCCGGACGTGCTCGTGCGGGCCGCGGCCGAGCTGCTGCGCCGGCGGCCCGAGCTGCGGCCGCGCCTGCGGGTGGCGATCCTCGGCGGGGACAGCGCCGGAGGGTATGGCGACCCGGACCACCTGCGGCGCCTCGCGGGCGACCTGGGGGTCGCCGACCGGATGATCTGGCACCACCAGGCCACGCGCCAGGAGCTGGCCGACTGGTTCCGCGCCGCCGACGTGGTCACCGTGCCGAGCCACAACGAGTCCTTCGGGCTGGTGGCGATCGAGGCGTTGGCGTGCGGCGCGCCGCTGGCGGCGACCCGGGTCGGTGGTCTGCCCACCGCCGTGGGCGACGCCGGGCTGCTGGTCCCGGGCCACGAGCCGGCCGCCTGGGCAGACGCCGTCGCCGCGCTGCTGGACCACCCCGACCTGCCGGGCGTGCGGGCCCGGGCCGCGGCCCACGCCCGAGGCTTCTCCTGGGAGCGCAGCGTGGACCGGCTGCTCGAGGTCTACGCCGACGCCGTCGGGTCCCACCAGCGCCGTACCCTGGCTTCATGACCGACGCCCCGTGCACCCCGGCCGCCGTCCTCGCCGTCGTCGAGCGGTTCTGCGAGGAGCAGGCGCTGGAACACGAGGCGGGCGCCCGCGAGGGCGAGCTCGTCGTGACCCTGCCGGGGGAGCGCAAGCTGCGGACGGTGCTGTCGCTGCTGGTGGGCTCGCGGGGGATGACGGGCAGCGCCTTCGTCATCCGCAACCCCGACGAGGCCCACGAGGCGTTCTACCGCACCCTGCTGCGGCGCAACCTGCGGCTGCGCGGTCTGGCCTACTCGATCGACGCGAGCGGCGACGTCT
Organism: Arsenicicoccus dermatophilus; assembly: GCF_022568795.1. Lineage (NCBI taxonomy): Bacteria > Bacillati > Actinomycetota > Actinomycetes > Micrococcales > Intrasporangiaceae > Arsenicicoccus > Arsenicicoccus dermatophilus. The sequence continues at coordinate 573,596 of NZ_JAKZHU010000001.1, forward strand.
ACGTCACCTCCCAGGTCCCGCTCGGCGCCGTGGACGAGACCTACCTGGACCAGCTCTTCGGCGCGGTGCTGGAGGCGGCCGACCGGCCCTTCGACGAGCTGCTGGAGATCGGCTTCGCCACGAGCATCCGCAAGGAGTGGGCGTGGCGGCTCAAGCACGGCGAGCCGACGCACAACCTGGCGGCCTTCGCGCACCTGCGGCCTGCGGACGCGCCGGACCCGGGAGGCCAGGGGGAGGACGCCCAGGGGGAGAGGTCGCAGCCCACCCGATAGGGTCGGGGCATGACCTACACGCTGATTCTGCTCCGCCACGGCGAGAGCGAGTGGAACGCCAAGAACCTGTTCACCGGCTGGGTCGACGTCGAGCTGTCCGACAAGGGCCGCTCCGAGGCGGTCCGCGGCGGCGAGCAGATGCGCGACGCCGACCTGCTCCCGGACATCGTCCACACGTCGCTGCTGCGCCGCGCGATCAACACCGCGCACACCGCGCTCAACGCGTGCGACCGCCACTGGATCCCGGTCAAGCGCGACTGGCGCCTCAACGAGCGTCACTACGGCGACCTGCAGGGCAAGGACAAGAAGCAGACCAAGGAGCAGTACGGCGAGGAGCAGTTCATGCTGTGGCGCCGTTCCTACGACACCCCCCCGCCGGAGATCGCCGACGACAACGAGTGGTCCCAGGCCGGCGACGCGCGCTACGCCGAGCTCGGCGACGCGATGCCCAAGACCGAGTGCCTCAAGGACGTCGTCGCCCGCATGGTGCCCTACTGGGAGTCCGACATCGTCCCGGACCTCAGGGCCGGCAAGACCGTCCTGGTGGCCGCGCACGGCAACTCGCTGCGCGCCCTGGTCAAGCACCTCGACGGCATCTCCGACGAGGACATCGCGGGGCTGAACATCCCGACCGGCATGCCGCTGGTCTACCGCCTCGACGACTCGATGAGGCCCACCGTCCCCGGTGGCGAGTACCTCGACCCGGAGGCCGCCAAGGCCGCTGCCGAGGCGGTGGCCAACCAGGGCAAGTGATCCCGGTACGACGAAGCCGCGCACCTCGACGTGAGGTGCGCGGCTTCGTCGTGAGCCCGGCTGGGTGCGGGGCGCGCCGTGGCTCGGGTCAGTCGTCGTCGCCCGCGTCGACGCCGAGCAGGTCGGTGCTGGAGTGCCACTCGCCGGTGACGAGGTAGACCACGCGCCGGGACACCGAGACCGCGTGGTCGGCGAACCGCTCGTAGTAGCGGCCGACGAGGGTGATGTCGACGGCGGCCTGCACGCCGTGGGTCCAGTCGCCGCCGAGCAGGTGCTCGAAGACCTGACGGTGCAGGGCGTCCATCTCGTCGTCCGCGGTCTCCAGGGAGAGGGCCGACTGGACGTCCTTCCCGGCGATGATCGAGCCGGTCTGGGCGACGATCTTCTCGGCGGCGTGGCCCATCTGCGTGATGGTGGCGCGCAGCTCGGCCGGCACGGCGGACTCGGGGTAGCGCAGGCGCGCGACCTTGGCGACGTGGCGGGCGAGGTCACCCATGCGCTCGAGGTCGGCGCTCATGCGCATCGCGGTCACGACCATGCGCAGGTCGGTGGCCACCGGCTGCTGGCGGGCGAGGAGGTCGACCGCGCTGTCGTCGAGCTCGCGGCGGATCGCGTCGATGGCCTCGTCGGCCTCGATGACGGACTCGGCGAGCTTGAGGTCGCCGTCGAGCAGGGCGGTGGTGGCGCGGCTGATGGCCGATCCGGTGAGGCGGGACATCTCGACGAGGCGGTCGGAGATCCTGTCGAGCTCCTCGTGGAACTGGTCGCGCATGGGTTCCTCTCGATGCTGCTGGTTGGGTGCCCACGGCCGAGGTCCGGCTGCGTGACGGGGGGGGTTGGGGGACCGATCGTAGTCCGCGGGGGTCCGCGCACGTCAGACCGCCACGGCGGTCCAGGGCCGACGGTGCCATCCCCGTCCGCGCGCCACCCCCAGCGGCGCGTGAACGAGCCGAGGACCGCACGTGAACTCTTGGCGATCAGGCGGCGAGGAAGTCCGCTCCGGGTGCGTGCGGGTGACCTCGGGCAGGCATGCTCGTCCGGGACCGGCTCGCCCAGGCAACCGGTCTGCGTATTCTCGACCGCGTGGATCCCGTCGCGTCTGGCACCAGCCCCTGGGGGGCGGTGCTGCACCGGATCGTCCCGCACGCGCTCCGCAGCGACCCACGGAAGGCACCCGAGGACATGACCCCCCGCCGCAGCACCGCTGCCGACGGAGACGAGCTGCAGCCCGGCGTGGAGAACGTCCTGGCGGTGCTGCGCTCCATCGGCATCGTGCTGGACGACTCGGACGCGGTGGTCCGCTCCACGCAGGCGGCCGTGCAGCACGGCCTGGTCCGCGAGGGCGAGCTGGTGCACCGCGCGCTGCTGGAGATCGCCCGCGAGGTCCGGGTGAGCGGTCGGATCCACGAGTCCGAGCTCGACCTGCCCCGGGGCCCGCTCGGCCGCGGCCGCATGGTCGTCCTGGTCCGCGCCGCCCGCCTCGCGACGGGGCACGTGCTGCTGCTGGTCGAGGACCGCACCCACGCCAACCGCGTGGACGAGGTGCGTCGCGACTTCGTCGCGAACGTCTCTCACGAGCTCAAGACGCCCGTCGGCGGCCTGGTCCTGCTGGCCGAGGCCGTGCAGGACGCGTGCGACGACCCGCCGGCGGTGCACCGCTTCGCCAGCCGGATGAAGGTCGAGGCCGAGCGGCTCACCCAGCTGGTCAAGGAGATCGTGGACCTGTCCCGGCTCCAGGTGGCCGACACCCTCACCGAACCGGTGCTCGTCGACGTCAGCGGTGCGGCCCAGGACGCGGCGGACCGGTGCCGGCTGGTCGCCGAGGCCAAGGACATCACCATCGAGGTCACCGCACCGCGCCCGGCCATGGTCTTCGGCGACCGGGAGCTCATCGTCACCGCCATCCGCAACCTCGTGGACAACGCCGTGGCCTACTCCGCCGAGGGCAGCCCGGTGCGCGTCGTCGTCGAGCGCAACCGCGAGCTCGTCGAGGTGATCGTCAGCGACCTGGGAGCCGGCATCCCGGCCGACGAGCAGGACCGCGTCTTCGAGCGGTTCTACCGCGTGGACCCGGCCCGCTCGCGCTCCACGGGCGGCACCGGGCTGGGCCTGTCCATCGTCAAGCACGTGGCAGCCAACCACGGCGGCGAGGTGCGGCTGTGGAGCCAGGAGGGGCAGGGGTCGACGTTCACGCTTGCCCTGCCCTCCGCCGGCCTGTCCGACCTGACCGAGTCCTCGCCCCCGGCGCCCGGACCGGTCGGCCCCTAGGATCGAGAGCGCCGTCAGGCGAACGAGGAAGGCACACCATGACCCGCATCCTGGTCGTCGAGGACGAGGAGTCGATCTCCGACCCCTTGTCCTATCTCCTGCGCAGGGAGGGCTACGACGTGGCCGTCGCCGCGACGGGCCCCGAGGCGCTGTCCCACTTCGACCGGGTCGGCACCGACCTGGTGCTGCTGGACCTGATGCTCCCGGGCGTCTCCGGCGTGGACGTCTGCCGCACGATCCGGCAGAAGTCCGCGGTGCCGATCATCATGCTGACCGCCAAGGACAGCGAGATCGACAAGGTCGTCGGGCTCGAGCTCGGCGCCGACGACTACGTCACCAAGCCCTACTCCAGCCGGGAGCTGCTGGCCCGCATCAAGGCCGTCCTGCGGCGTATGACGGAGACCGACGAGCTCGTGCCCGCCAGCCTGGAGGTGGGGCCGGTGCGCATGGACGTGGAGCGGCACACCGTGGCCGTCGGGGGTGAGCCGACCGCCCTGCCGCTCAAGGAGTTCGAGCTGCTGGAGATGCTGCTGCGCAATGCCGGTCGGGTCCTGACCCGGATGCAGCTGATCGACCGGGTCTGGGGCAGCGACTACGTCGGGGACACCAAGACCCTCGACGTCCACATCAAGCGGCTGCGCGCCAAGATCGAGCCGGACCCGGGCCAGCCGGTGCACATCGTCACGGTGCGTGGGCTGGGCTACAAGTTCGAGGTCTGACGTACCGGCGGCGACGGGGGAGGGCCCCAGCTCCACGGAGCTGGGGCCCTCCCCCGTCGTGCCTGCCGGCCGGATCGGGCGGCAGGACGCTCGGCCGTCAGGGGGTCGCCGGGGTGGCGCTCGTGGTCGGCGCGGTGGTCACGGTCGCGGTGGCCGTGGTCGAGGCGGTGCCGGAGGCCGTCGCGGTGCCGGTCATCGCGGCGTAGGGGCCGATCGGGGCCAGCACCGGGACGAGCGGCTGGGCGTCGCCGCCGCCCCGGGAGGACACCACGAGGTTGGTCATGGCGCCGGGTGCCACCGGGACCTTGGGCAGCGCGACCTTGCGCTCGGTCAGGGTCACGGAGGAGCCCGGGTCCACCGTGACCGACACCGGCGCCGGCCCCTGGGGGAAGGAGAAGCTCACGGCAGCGGCCTGCTGCCCCTCGTTGACGACGAGCCCGTTGACGTAGCCGGTCGAGTCCTTCGCCGAGGCCACCACGGCCAGGTTGCGCACCTGGAGCTGGCCCACGGACATGTCGATCCCGTCGGCAGGGGCGTACGAATGATCGGTGGTCTGGGGCGACATCTTGTTGCAGGCCGTCAGGCTCACGGCGGTCAGCGCGGCGGCGGCCAGGGCCAGGGCGGCGCGGGGGACCGAGGTGGTGCGAGGCCGGCGGGTCGCCGTGGGGGTCGAGTCGTCGCGGATCACGGGGTCACCATATCCTCTGCCGCCAGGGTCGGCTCGCGGGCGCGCGCGTTCGGTCCTGCGCCGCGCCGGGGGTCGGTGCGCGGCGTCGTGCCAGGTCGGGGGCGGTCGGCCACCTGCCGCGGTCCACCGAGGCCCTGGCCTTTAACGCGTGCCAGAGCCTTCGTCAAGAGCTCTTGAACGTTCCCAGGAGGGATTTCTCACTCCCGTCAAGGCCCCTGACCTGCGGAAACGCTGGCGTCCCGACTTCTCCGCACCCCTGGGACGTGATAGGATGAAGACCGCGAAAGGGGCTTGACTACATGGCGTTCAAGGTTGGAGAGACCGTCGTCTACCCGCATCACGGGGCGGCGCTCATCGAGGAGATCAACACCCGCACCATCAAGGGCGTGGACAAGATCTACCTGAAGCTCAAGGTGTCCCAAGGTGACCTGACCATCGAGGTCCCCGCCGAGAACTGCGACCTCGTGGGTGTCCGCGACGTCGTGGGCCAGGAGGGCCTGGACCGCGTGTTCGAGGTGCTCCGCGCGCAGCAGGCCGAGGAGCCGACCAACTGGTCCCGGCGCTACAAGGCCAATCTCGAGAAGCTCGCCTCCGGCGACGTGATCAAGGTCGCCGAGGTCGTCCGGGACCTGTGGCGTCGCGACAAGGACCGGGGCCTGTCCGCGGGCGAGAAGCGCATGCTCGCCAAGGCCCGTCAGATCCTGGTGTCCGAGCTCGCCCTGGCGGAGAAGACCGACGAGACCAAGGCCGAGACCATCCTCGACGAGGTTCTCGCCTCCTGAGGCCAGCCTGCTGAGCCTGGCTCACCCCGTCATCGAGGCCCGCACCGGTTGGTGCGGGCCTCGCCGCGTCCCCGCCCGGTGCCGCGGCCTCCGGTCGCTAGGGTGGCCGCGTGAGCGTCGCCGTCATCATCGTGGCCGCCGGGAGCGGCAGCCGTCTGGGAGCGGACCGGCCCAAGGCCCTCGTCGAGGTCGCCGGCCGCAGCATCCTCGAGCACAGCCTGCGTACGGCGCTGCAGACCGCCGGGCTCGCCCAGGTCGTCGTGGTCGCTCCGGCCGGCCACCTGGCCGAGGTGGGCGAGCTGGTCGAGCGGGTGCAGCCGTCGGTCGCGGTGACCGTGGTGGCGGGGGGTGCGGACCGGACCGCGAGCGTCGCGGCGGGGCTGGCCGCGCTGACCGAGGAGCCCGCGCCCGGCGGGGACGTGGACGGTGGCGACCTGAGCGGCCGGCCCGACCCCGACGGCAGGGACGACACCGACGGTCTCCGGGGCGACGGCCCGAGAGAGGACGACCTCGACGACGCCGACGTGCTGACCGGGGCCGACACGCCGGGCCCGGCGCAACCGCGTGCCCGCGAGGGCGCGAGCGGGCAGGTCGTCCTGGTGCACGACGCCGCCCGCTGCTTCACCCCGGTCGAGGTCTACGACCGGGTGGCGGGCGCGGTGCGGGACGGGTGGGTGGCCGTGGTCCCGGCCCTGCCCGTGGTCGACACCGTCAAGGTGGTGGACGCGCGGGGGGTGGTCACCGCTACCCCGGACCGCGCGAGCCTGCGGGCGGTGCAGACGCCGCAGGGCTTCCTGCGGGCGGAGCTGGAGGCCGCCCACGCGACCGGCACCTCCGCCACCGACGACGCCGCCCTCCTCGAGGCGCTCGGGCACCAGGTGCTCGTCGTCGAGGGCGACCCCGCGGCCCTCAAGGTGACGGTGCCGGACGACCTGGAGCGGGCCGCACGGTTCGCCATACCCGATGGACCGAGCGAGGGGGAGCTGCGATGAGCGAGCGTCCGATCGTGCCGCGCGTGGGGATCGGCACCGACATCCATGCGTATGCCGAGCCGGGCAGCGGGCGCCCGATGTGGCTCGCCGGACTGCTGTGGGAGGGCGAGGTCGGGCTCGAGGGGCACTCGGACGCCGACGTCGTCGCGCACGCGGCGTGCAACGCGATCTTCTCGGCGGCGGGGATGGGAGACCTGGGCCGGCACTTCGGCACCGGCCGTCCGCACTGGGCCGGGGCGAGCGGAGTGACCCTGCTGACCGAGGCCTGCCGGATCGTGCGCGACGCAGGCTGGGAGATCGGCAACGTCGCCGTCCAGGTGATCGGCCCGCGCCCCAAGGTCGGGCGGCGCCGCGCGGAGGCGGAGGCGCTGCTGAGCGAGGTCGTGGGCGCCCCCGTGTCGGTGAGCGGGGCGACGAGCGACGGGCTCGGCTTCCCGGGGCGCGAGGAGGGCCTGGTCGGCATCGCGACGGCGCTGGTCCACCGGGCCTGAGACCGCTCCGGCGGGCGGCGCGGACGAGGCCGACGACAGCCCGCCCCGCGAGCCCGGCAGGGACGGCGCGAGGGGGCCGCGGGGGCTGCTCCCGAGGGCCTCTCGTTCTCAGAGGTGCCCCAGAGAGTGACGAACGGTGGACGACGGAGAGGCGAACCCGGGATCACCGGCACACTGGACGCATGACGACATCTACGCACCGTCACTCGGTGTCACGCCTGGTCCTCGCGACGGCTCTCGCCGTGACCGGGGCCGGCCTCGCGGGGTGCGCCGTCGAGGAGGCCCCCACCGGCCCGGAGACGTCCGCCGCGGCCCCGGTGGCTGCTGCTCCGGTGGCTCCGGACCAGGTGACCGCGACCCCGCTGGCCGTGGCGCCGGTCGCCGCCACCAGGCCTCGCCCGCTCGCCGGCACCACGATCGTCGTCGACCCCGGGCACAACGGCGGCAACGCGGCCCACCCGCGCGCCCTCAACCGCAAGGTGTATGCCGGGAACGGGATCTGGAAGCCCTGCAACACCACCGGCACCCGCACCGTCCGCGGCTACCCCGAGCACGCCCAGGTGTGGGACGTCGCGACCCGGCTGGCCGCGGTGCTGCGGGCCCAGGGCGCCAGGGTGGTCCTCACCCGCGCGAGCGACCGCGGCTTCGGCCCGTGCATCGACCAGCGGGCCGCCATCGGCAACCGCGCCCGCGCCACCCTGGTGGTCTCGATCCACGACGACGGCAACGTCTCCCGCAGGGCCCGCGGCTTCCACGTCATCCACTCGACGCGGATGGTGGGCGGCACGGTCGCCCAGCAGCGCTCGGCCCGACTGGCCGTGGCCGTGCGCGATGCCTTCCAGCGGGGCACCGGCATGCCGCGCTCGACCTACCTCGGCCGGGGCACCGCCCTGACCCCGCGCACGGACATCGGGGGCCTCAACCTCTCCCGCGTCCCCGCGATCATGGTCGAGGCGGGCAACATGCGGCACCCCACCGACGCCGCGCTCCTCGGCACCCCGGCCTTCCGGCAGCGGGAGGCGGTCGCGCTGGCCACCGGGATACGCCGCTATCTCGGACGTTGACCCGCACCGCGTCCCGGATAGGATCCCCCGCGTGAGCCTCCACATCTTTGACAGCGCCACGCGCGAGCTGCGTGAGTTCCAGCCCCTGCACGAGGGGAGGGTCGGCATCTACATCTGCGGGCTCACGACCCAGGGCCTGCCCCACATCGGGCACGTGCGCTTCGCCGTCGCGTTCGACATCCTGCGGCGGTGGCTGACCGCCGGGCACGGCTACGACGTCACCCTGATCCGCAACGTCACCGACATCGACGACAAGATCCTGCGCAAGTCCGCGGAGAACGACGCCGAGTGGTGGGCCTGGTCCTACGAGCACGAGCGGCAGACGGCCGCGGCGCTGGACCTGCTGGGCGTGCTGCCCGCGACCTACGAGCCGCGCGCCACCGGGCACATCCCCGAGATGGTCTCCCTCATGGACACCCTCGTCGAGCGTGGCCATGCCTATCCGGCGCCGGACGGCTCCGGCGACGTCTACTTCGACGTGCGGTCCTTCCCGGCCTACGGCGAGCTGACCCGGCAGTCCATCGAGGACATGGAGGCCGCCGAGGACGCCGACCCACGGGGCAAGCGCGACCCCCGCGACTTCGCCCTGTGGAAGGGCGCCAAGGCGCAGGAGCCGGCCACCGCGCACTGGCCCTCGCCGTACGGTCCCGGTCGTCCCGGCTGGCACCTGGAGTGCTCGGCGATGGTTCGCAAGTACCTCGGCGACACCTTCGACATCCACGGCGGCGGCGTCGACCTGCGCTTCCCGCACCACGAGAACGAGCAGGCCCAGTCCCGCGCCGCCGGGTTCGGCTTCGCGCGCTACTGGATGCACAACGCCTGGGTGACCGTGCAGGGCGAGAAGATGTCCAAGTCGCTGGGCAACTCCCTGGTCGTCACGGAGATCGCCCGCCACAGCAGGCCGCTCGCGCTGCGCTACTACCTCGGGTCGGCGCACTACCGCTCCACCATCGAGTTCCACGAGGGCTCGCTGCGCGAGGCCGAGGCTGCGGTCGACCGGATCGAGGGCTTCCTGCGGCGCGCCGTCGAGCACGGCGAGCCCGAGGCGGTGGCCGGGGACGGCTTCCCCGAGGCCTTCCGTACGGCGATGGACGACGACCTGGGCGTCTCCGGCGCCCTCGCCGTGATCCACGACACCGTGCGGGCCGGCAACACCGCCCTCGACGACGGCGACCGCGCGCTCGCCCGCACCCTGGCCGGCCAGGTCGTCGCCATGACCGACGTGCTCGGCGTCAACCCGCTCGACCCCCGCTGGGGGAGCGCGGGCGGCGACAGCGACCCTGCCCGCGAGGCGTTGGACGCGCTCGTGCAGGCGCAGCTGGAGCGGCGTGCGGCGGCGCGCAAGGAGCGCGACTTCGCGACGGCCGACGCCATCCGTGACGACCTGGCCGCGGCCGGCATCGCCGTCGAGGACTCTCCGTCCGGCGCCCGCTGGAGCCTGGCCCATCCCACCCCCGGCAGCGAGGACTGACACATGCCCGGCAACTCCCAGCGCCGAGGCGCCACGCGAAAGGGCTCGTCCCGCAAGGGATCGGTCGTCGGCAGCGGCGGTCAGCGGCGGCGTGGCCTCGAGGGCAGGGGGCCCACGCCCAAGGCCGAGGACCGGCCCTATCACAAGGCCCACAAGGCCGCGAAGCGCGCCGAGAAGGCCGCCGACGGGCGCGGCCCGGGTGCGGGCGGCGGTCGCGTCGCGGGCTCGCGGCCCGGCGGCGACCGGCGGCGGACCCGCCAGTCCACCGAGATGGTGGCGGGCCGCAACTCCGTGCTCGAGGCGCTGCGCGCCGACATACCCGCCACGACGCTGTACGTCGCCAACCGGATCGACTCCGACGACCGGGTCCGCGAGGCGCTCAAGATCGCCACCGAGCGGGGGATCGCCCTGCTCGAGACCCCGCGCGGCGAGCTCGACCGGCTGACCGACGGCGCCGTCCACCAGGGCCTGGCGCTGCAGGTGCCGCCCTACGACTACGCCCACCCCGCCGAGCTGGTCGACCCGCAGTCGCCGGGCATCCCGCTCGTGGTGGCGCTTGACGGCATCACCGACCCCCGCAACCTCGGGGCGATCATCCGTTCCGTCGGCGCCTTCGGCGGGCACGGCATCGTGGTGCCCGAGCGGCGCAGCGCCGGCATGACCGCCTCGGCGTGGAAGACCAGCGCCGGCGCGGCCTCCCGTGTCCCGGTCGCCCAGGCCACCAACCTCACCCGCACGCTGCAGGAGTTCCGCAAGGACGGCTACTTCGTGATCGGGCTGGACATGGACGGCGACGTCGAGCTGCCCGACCTGGACCTGGCCGACCAGCCCCTCGTGGTCGTCGTCGGCTCCGAGGGCAAGGGCCTGTCCCGCCTCGTCGGTGAGCAGTGCGACCAGATCGTGTCGATCCCGATGGCGAGCGGCAACGAGTCGCTCAACGCCGGGATCGCGACGGGCGTGACGCTCTACGAGATCGCCCGCCAGCGGGGCACCGGCCGCCGCTCCTGACCCGCCCCGGGCAGCCCCCGGGCAGTCGGGTCCGCGGGGCTCAGCCGTCCCAGGCGACGACCGGCATCTCGACGGTGTCCACGCCGACGATGGTCCTCTCGCGCGGCTTGGTCGGCAGGATCCGCATGATGTAGTCCGCCATCGCCTGGCCGATCGGCATGTCGTGACCGTTGTGCTCGCTGAGGTACCACCGGTGCTCGAGGATCTCGTGGAACATCTCGGCGGGCTCCAGCTTGCCGCGCAGGTCGTCGGGGATGGCGCGGGTGACGGGCAGGTAGATCTCGTTGAGCCAGCGCGTCGCCGTGATCGCCTCGTCCTCACCCTGCACGTCGGTCGCGGCGCGATAGGCGTCCAGGTCGTTGAGCAGGCGCCGGGCCTGGTTCTCCTCCACGTCCAGGCCGGTCAGGCGCAGCAGCCGGCGGGAGTGGTGGCCGGCGTCGACGACCTTGGGCTGGATCCGCAGGGTCGTGCCGTCGATGTCGGTGGAGATCGCGAGCTCGTCGACGTCGAAGCCGATCTCGTTGAGTCGCCGGATCCGCTCGTCGACCCGCCAGCGCTCGCCCACGGTGAAGGTCTCCAGCCCGGTGAGCTCCTGCCAGAGGGCGCGGTAACGCTGCATGATCTGGTCGGACACCTCGACCGGGTCGTTGCCCTCGGGCAGGACACCACCCGCCTCCAGGTCCATCAGCTCGCCGGCGATGTTGATCCGGGCGATGTCCAGATCGTGCTCGCGCTGGCCGTTGCTCAGCTCGTCGCGCAGCTCACCGGTCTCGGCGTCCACGAGATAGGCCGCGAAGGCGCCTGCGTCCCGGCGGAACAGCGCGTTGGACAGGGACACGTCGCCCCACCAGAAGCCCTGCAGGTGCAGCCGCACGAGCAGGACCGCGAGCGCGTCGATGAGGCGGGTGGCGGTGTCCGGGCGCAGGGACTGGCTGAACAGCGCGCGGAAGGGGAGCGAGAACTGCAGGTGATGGGTGAGCAGGCAGGCGTCCAGGGGCGTGCCGTCCTCGGTGACCCGGCCGCTGACGACGCCGTACGGCCGGACGGCGGGGATCTGCAACCGGTTGAGGGCGCGGAGCATGTGGTACTCCCGCCAGGCGATCTCGTCCTTGATCTCCTTGATGGCGACCACGCCGGCGGGCACCCGCACGAACCGCACCGTGTGGCGGGAGATCCCACGGGGGAGGGCGGCCAGGATCGACTCGGGCCACTCCTCCAGCGGGGTGGTCCAGGGCAGGTCGAGCAGGGCCGGGTCTGGACGGGCTGCGGTGATCTCGAGCGCCATCTGCTCATCGTCCCAGACCAGCGCGAGCAGACGGGTGCACGACGACGGGAGCGCCCGCCGTGCCGCCCTGGTGGGCGGGCGACGGCGGGCGCTCCCGTGCAGGCTGCAGGGTCAGTCGTTGAGCCGCAGGCCGCTGTCGGCGTCGAACACGTGGATGTGGTCGGCCTTGGGCTTGAAGGCGACCCGCTCGCCCTTCATCGGGGGGCGACGGCCGTCGACGCGGGCGATGATCTGGCCGGAGCCGTGGGCGCCGTCGGTGGTGCCGTAGACATAGGCGTCGGCGCCGAGCTCCTCGACCACGTCGATGGTGACCGGCAGGCCCTGGCCGTCGGGGGTGAGCTCGAGGTCCTCGGGGCGGACGCCCATGATGACCTTGCGACCGGCCTCGTGCAGCGCGTCGCGGGGGACCGGGGTGACGTGGTCGCCGATGCGCACGCCGCCGTCGGTGACCGGGACCTCCATGATGTTCATCGCGGGGGAGCCGATGAAGCCGGCGACGAAGACGTTGTCGGGGTGGTCGTACATCCGACGCGGGGAGTCGCACTGCTGCAGGATGCCGTCCTTGAGGACGGCGACCCGGTCGCCCATGGTCATGGCCTCGACCTGGTCGTGGGTGACGTAGACCGTGGTGACCCCGAGCCGGCGCTGCAGCGAGGCGATCTGGGTGCGGGTCTGCACGCGCAGCTTGGCGTCGAGGTTGGACAGCGGCTCGTCCATGAGGAAGACCTGCGGGTTGCGGACGATCGCGCGGCCCATGGCGACGCGCTGGCGCTGGCCGCCGGAGAGGGCCTTGGGCTTGCGCTCGAGGTACTCCCCGAGGTCCAGGATCGCCGCGGCCTCCTCGACGCGGCGGCGGATCTCACCCTTGTCGACGCCGGCGATCTTGAGCGCGAAGCCCATGTTGTCGGCGACCGTCATGTGGGGGTAGAGCGCGTAGTTCTGGAAGACCATGGCCACGTCGCGGTCCTTGGGGGACAGGTGGGTGACGTCGCGGTCGCCGATCCAGATCTTGCCGCCGTTGACCTCCTCGAGGCCGGCGAGCATGCGCAGCGAGGTGGACTTGCCGCAGCCGGAAGGGCCGACGAGGACGAGGAACTCGCCGTCCTCGATGTCGATGTTGAGCCGGTCGACCGAGGGCTTGTCGTTGCCCGGGTAGAGCCGCGTCGCGTCGTCGAAACGCACAGTTGCCATGGGGATGCCTTTCCTTCACCGGCAGGAACGTGCCGGACGATCCGTCGTAAAGGGATCGCGCCCCGGGCGGGGCGCTGCGGCGCAGACGCCGGCCGGCGGGTCCGGGCTGCCGGGGGTGCGCGGCTGGGTCGACATCGTCGTCGCTACGTCGAGTATGCAACAGATGTCAGGAGGGTGCGGTCAGGCGCGACCGCATCGGGTCGGAGGGCTGCCACCTGCTGACCTCGTGGGCTATCGCATCGTCCTCACCTGGTGCTCGGGTGACCGGAGATGCGTCGATGATCCGCACGCCGCGCCACGGCGCCTACGGTGGGACCCTCCGCCACTGCCTTCCGCCATACCTGCTGCCGCAAGACCGAGGACCCGCCCGATGCGCCCTCCGCGACTCGTCGACGTCGCCGCCCACGCCAAGGTGAGCGAGGCGACGGTCAGCCGCGTCCTCAACGGCAAGCCCAACGTCGCCGAGTCGACCCGCCAGGCGGTGCTGACCGCCCTCGACGTCCTCGGGTACGACCAGCCCCACCGGCTGCGGCGCGCCGCCACCGGGCTCGTCGGCCTGATCTGCCCCGCGCTGGACACCCCGATCGTCCCCGCGCTCAGCCAGGTCATCGTGACCTCGCTCGCCGGGCGCGGCTACACCGCCGTGCTGTGCCCCCGGACGCCGGGCGGCAGGCACGAGGACGCCTGCACCCGGATGCTGCTGGACCGCGGCGTCGCCGGGATCATCGTCATCGGCGGGCAGCACGCCGACACGACCACCTCGCCCGACCGCTACCTGCGGCTGCGGGAGGGCGGGCTGCCGCTGGTGCTGCTGGACGGCTACCACCCGGGCATCGACGCGCCCGTGGTGTCCACCGACGACGCCGCCTCGATGGACCTCGCGCTCACCCACCTGATCCAGCTGGGGCACACCGAGATCGGGCTCGCCGCAGGGCCGGAGCGCCAGGTCCCGGTGATCCGCAGGATCCAGGCCTATCGCGAGACCATGGCCCGGCTCCTCGACCGGCGTGACCCCGACGCCCTCGTGGAGACGACGACGTTCACCGTGGAGGGCGGCGCCGCAGCCGCGACCCGGCTGCTGTCCCGCGGATGCACGGCCGTGGTGTGCGACTCGGACCTGATGGCGCTCGGTGCGATCCGGGCGGCGCGGGCGCTGGGCCGGCAGGTCCCGCAAGACGTCTCGGTGGTCGGCCACGACGACTCGGTGCTGATGGCCTTCACCGATCCGCCGCTGACGACGGTGCGCCAGGACGTGGCCTCGATCGGCGAGACGGCGGTGCGGTGCCTGCTGGACGAGATCGACGGGCGCCCCGGGCCGCGCGACGAGCTGGTGTTCCGCCCGGAGCTGGTGGTGCGCGCGTCGACGGCGCCGGTCCCCACCCGCCGCTGACCCGGCCTGCCCCGTCCGACCTGGCGCCGCACGTCCCATCCGGTTCTCCTGCCCTACGCCCTACGCCCTACGCCCTACGCCCTACGCCCTACGCCCTACGCCCTACGCCCTACGCCCTACGCCCTACGCCCTACGCCCTACGCCCTACGCCCTACGCCGTGGGGCCTACGCCAGGGGGGCCAGGCTGGCCCCGTGGCACGTTCAAAGAGGGGCCTTTGCGTACCGATCGGGGCCAGCCTGGCCCGAGGCAGGCCTCCGGCGGACGTATGCCGTCAGACCGGCGCGGGAAGCCCGAGCAGCACCGCCTGCTCACGCAGCGCCCGCACCACGCGTGCCACCAGCTCGTCGGGCCGCGCGAGGTCTTCCTTGGTGAGCTCCTCCACCCGTTGCCCGTGGTCCCGCAGCCCGCGCACCCGGTGGATGTCGTCCCGGCGCTGCTGATCCGTGGCGAAGTGGTGGATGCCGTAGTACTCGACGACGAGTCGATAACGAGGCCAGTAGAGGTCGACGAAGGCCAGCCATCGCCCGTCGACCACCACCGGCACGTTGAGCTGCGGCTCGGGCACCCCCGCGCCGGTCAGCAGGAGGCGGGTGCGGGTCTCGGCGACCGAGTTGGCATCCTCCCGGACCAGCTCCAGCGCCCGACGTGCCTGCACCACCCCGGGCAGGCCCGCCTGCGCGGCCGTCTCGAGGTGGTGCTTGCGCCAAGGGCTGCGCCATCCGACCACGGCGTCGCCGAGGACGACCAGGTCGAGCAGGCTGAGCTGGGGCGCCAGCTCCACGAAGACGTGGGGCGGCGTGACCACCCGGTGCGTGAGACCTTCCCCGGCACGAACCCCGATGTGCTGCCGACCGGGTCGGTGGGCGCGGATGGTCGCGGCCTTGGGGCGGCTTCGGCCGCGCACCACCACGTCGATCGGCGGACGGACGCTCGGCTCCCAGCGCTGGGGAAGCGGCAGGTGCTGAAGCCGCGCGGCCGTCTCGTGGCTGAAGGCGGCGTGCCCGGGGAGGATCAGTTCCGCGGCCTGGGCGTCCTCGAGCACCGAGATCGGCATACGCAGGCCGTAGACGCCCGGGTGGGGTCGCGCGAGCCGAGCGCGCTGGCGAGAGGTGAGCCCGAGGGCGTCCAGGTCGCGTCGGGCGAACCAGCAGCCCTCGGCGAGCCGGCTGGGCAGGGGGTCGGGGTTTCTCATGGAGGGAGCGTCCACCCGCCGTGGACTCGGCCCGCGTGGTCATCCACAGGCGTTGCAAGAGTCCTTGCACCATCCACAGGACGGCGGCGGGGCGGAGGCTCTTACGGGGCACGGAACGGGGACGGCTCCGGGGGTTCTCGCGACGGCTCGGGCAGTTCCTGCAGCGGCTCCTTGGGGCCAGGCTGGCCCCGTGGCACGTTCAAAGAGGGGCCTTTGCGTACCGATCGGGGCCAGCCTGGCCCATGGTGGCGCGGGCGGGCGGGCGGTGAGGAAAGGGTCGGGGGCGGTGAGGGACGCACGGTGCCGGGGCGCTGGGGTGGGGGGAGGCGCCCGGCACGAGGGCGGGCAGCGCGCGGCCCCGAGGAGTCGAGCTCCTCGGGGCCGCGGGTCGTCGGATCAGGCGGTGGTATGCCGAGAACGTGCCTCGGTCAGGGCGAGCAGCACCTCGGCGGCGTCCTCGGGGGAGTCCACGCGGTGGCGCGCGGCTGTGTCGCCCGGGCCGACCTTGAGCGTCAGGTCGCCCTCTCGCCCGTCGGACGCCATGGCGGCGAAGGCCCGCTCGTCGGTCACGTCGTCGCCGGCGTAGTAGACCGCCGTCGCCCCGCACCAGCTCGCGAGGTCCCTGATGGCGGAGCCCTTGTCGGCGTCCACGACGGACAGCTCGACGACGCACTTGCCGGGCATGACGTGGGCCTTGGAGTGCCCGGCGGCCATGGCGACGGTGGCGGCGGTGGCGGCGTTGGCGACCGGCTGGTCCACCCCGCGGGTGTGCAGCACGACCGCGGCGGGCTTGCGCTCGATGCGGGTGCCGGGGTGGGCCGCGACGATCGCGGTGAGTGCCTCGTCGAGGGCGGCGAGGGCGACCGCCTGGGGCTCGGACAGCTCGTGCCCACCGCCCACCTCGGGGTCGGAGACCTGGGCGCCGTGCGAGCCGACGAGCACGATGCTTTCGCCCTCGTCGACGGTGCCGAGGCCAGAGAGGTGGCCGAGGGTGCCGAGGTCACGTCCGGAGACGGCGGCGACGGTGGTGCCCGGCATACGGCTCAGCGCGCGCAGCGCCTCGACGGTCCCCGGCAGGGGCCGCGAGGACATCGGGTCGTCGACGAGCGGCGCGAGGACCCCGTCGAAGTCCGTTGCCACGAGCAGGCTCTCGGCCGCGGCGAGGGCGTCGACGGCGGCCCGCAGGTCGTCCCGCATCACGCCTCCTCGTCGGTCGCGTGGGCTTCGTCCTCCTGGGCGTCCAGCTGGCGCTGGTGCTCGAGGGCGTCGACGCGGCCCTCCCGCTCCTCGCGCTCCAGGGTCGCCGGGCGGGTGTGGCGCGCGGGGCGACCCGGCGCGGCCTCGAGCTGCTCGAGGAAGCTGGCGGCCCAGTGCTGCACGTCGTTGCGGCGGACCCGGCGGCGCAGCGCCTTCATCCGTCGGGAGCGTTCGGCGGGGCTGGCGCCGATGGCGTCCATGATGGTGCGCTTCAGGCCGACCGTGTCGTGCGGGTTGACGAGGTAGGCCTCCTTGAGCTCCTCGGCGGCACCGGTGAACTCGGACAGCACCAGGGCGCCGCCGTTGTCGTGGCGGCAGGAGACGTACTCCTTGGCGACGAGGTTCATCCCGTCGCGCAGCGGGGTGACGAGCATGATGTCGGCGGCGAGGTAGAGCGCCGCGAGCTCCTCGCGCGGGTGGGACTGGTGGAGGTACTCCATCGCGGGGGAGCCGATGTCGGAGTACTCGCCGTTGATCCGCCCGACCGCGCTCTCGACGTGCTCGCGCAGGTCGATGTAGGCGTCGATCCGCTCGCGCGAGGGGGTCGCGATCTGGACGAAGGTGGTGTCCGACCCGTCGAGGTGGCCGTCGCGCAGCAGCTCCTCGTAGGCCTTGAGCCGGTGCCGGATGCCCTTGGTGTAGTCGAGGCGGTCGATGCCGAGCAGCAGGACGCTGGGGTCGCCCAGCGACGCGCGGATCTCCTTGGCCCGGCGGCGGACCTCGGGCCGGCGGGCGAGCTCGTCCATCGACGAGAAGTCCACGGAGATCGGCACCGACGCGGCGCGGACGTCGTGCCCGCCGGTGGTCTTCCCGACGTGGACCACGTCGCCCTTCACCGTCATACCGAGGTGGCGCCGGCAGGCGCGCAGGAAGTTCTCGGCGTCCCCGGGGCGCTGGAAGCCCAGGAAGTCCGCGCCCAGCAGACCCTCGAGGATCGCCGCGCGCCAGGGCAGCTGGCCGAAGAGCTCGACGGGCGGGAAGGGGATGTGGTCGAACCAGCCGATCCGCACGTCGGAGCGCAGCTGGCGCAGCAGGGCCGGGACGAGCTGGAGCTGGTAGTCGTGGACCCAGACCGTCGCGCCCTCGGCGGCGACGTCGGCCAGGGCCTGCGCGAAGCGCTCGTTGACCTCGCGGTAGAGCTGCCACCACTTGCGGTGAAACTGCGCCGGCACGATGACGTCGTGGTAGATGGGCCACAGGGTGTCGTTGCTGAAGCCTTCGTAGTAGCCCGCGACCTCCTCCTCGGACAGGGGCACCGGGTGCAGCCGCATGCCGCCCTCGTCGAAGGGCGCGGGGGCCTCTCCGGCCTCGCCGGCCCACCCGACCCAGACGCCGTCGCGCTCGGACATGACCGACTCCATCGCGGTCACGAGCCCGCCTGGGGAGCGGTGCCACTCGACGTTGCCGTCCGCGTCCACCACCCGGTCCACGGGCAGCCGGTTGGCGGCGATGACGAAGTCGAAGCGCTGGGTGCTGTCAGCCATGTGAGGCCTCTCCTGTGAGCTCGGGCGTCCGTGGTGGCGTCCGGTTCATCCTAGGCACGGCCGGTATGTCGGGAAGGGGCGGCGTGGGCTCCCGTGATCCTGGCCACCCACGACGCCGTCCACGGATCCGGCGCCCCGGCGCCACCCGCACGGGCGTGGCCCCTCCCCGCGCCCGGCCCCGGCCCCTACCGTGGTGCGCATGAGCGAGTCGAGCACGCAGCCCGGGGGACCGCAGCCCGACGACGACGCCGTCGGGGTCGACACGATCGGGCCCTATCGCGTCGTGGGCAGGCTGGGGGAGGGCGGCATGGGGGTCGTGCACCTCGGGCTGGACCGGGTGGGGCGGGCGGTCGCGATCAAGGTGCTGCGCGACCACGTCGCCGCCGACCCGGGGGCGCGGGCGCGCCTGGCTCGGGAGGTCGCGACGCTGGGGCGGGTGCGGCACCCGCGGGTGGCGCCGGTGCTGGACGCCGACCCGGACGGTGAGCGTCCTTATGTCGTCACGAAGTACGTCCCCGGGCCGCCGCTCGACGACTACGTCGGGAAGCACGGTCCGCTGCGGGGCGACGAGCTGGTGAGCTTCGCGGGCAACCTGGTGGAGGCGCTGGAGGCGATCCACGCGGCGGGGGTGATCCACCGCGACCTCAAGCCCGGCAACGTCCTCGTCGTGGACGGGGCCCCGGTGGTCATCGACTTCGGGATCGCCCACGTCGCCGACGACGTGCGGCTCACCTCGACCGGGCTCGTCATGGGGACGCCGGGCTATCTCGCCCCGGAGATCCTCGCGGGTGCGCCGGTGAGCGAGTCCACCGACTGGTGGGGGTGGGCGGCGACGCTGGCCTTCGCGGCGACGGGGCGCTCGCCCTTCGGGTCCGGGCGGGTCGACGCGGTCCTCGACCGGGTGCGGCACGGGCGGCACGACCTCAGCAGCGTGGACGTGCGCCTGCAGCCCCTGCTCGCGGCGGCCCTCGCGCCGGAGCCCGCCGTGCGCCCCGCGGCCCGCACGGTCGTGGCGTCGTTGGAGCAGGTCGTGCGCGGCGACACCCCGCTGCTCGGGATCGGTACGTCCGGCCGGACCGAGCTGCTGCCCCAGCAGCTCGGGAGCAGGTATGCCGCAGACCGCGCCGCGGCCACCGCCTCCGTGGCCGGCCGCACCCTCCCGGTGGGCCCGCCGACCGAGCGCGTCCCGCCCCCGTCCGACCCGGCACACCGCTCGGCCGTCCCGCCTGCGCCGTCCTCCGCCCAGCCTGCGCCGTCCTCCGCCCAGCCTGCGCCGTCCTCCGCCCAGCCTGCGCCGTCCTCCGCGCAGTCGGCGGCGTCGCGGGCCGCGGCCACCCCGCCGACCTCGGTGATGGGGTCGACGGCGCCGCAGCCGGCCGTCTCCGCGGCATACACCCCCTCCGGCATCCCCGGCGGCACCGCTCGACCCGTCGCCGGCCCGACGAATCCCCCTGCCGCCCGGCCCGACCCGGACCCGGAGCGGCGCGAGGAGGAGCGTCCGCTCTCTCCGGCCCGCACCGCCCAGCTCGTCGGGCTCGTGGCCGCCCTCGCGGCGCTCGCCGCCGCCTGGCCCCTCGTCGCCCTCGCCGTCGCCCTCACCTGGTCCGTGCTCGCCCGCACCGTGGACCGCTCGGTCACCGCCACGGTGCTGCGCCGGCACGAGGCGGGTGGCGCTCGCGGCACGGACCTCGTGGTGGCGGTGGTGCGCAGCCCCTTCGAGCTGGTCGCGGCGACGCTCAGCACGCTCGTGACCGGGCTGCTGGGCCTGCTGGTCGTCGCCGCCTCGGCGTTCGCCGCCACCCTGGTGCTCCGCCTCGGGGGCGCCGGCGACACGGTGCCCACCGGAGCCGTCCCGCTCGCGGTGGGTGCGCTCGCGGGCAGCTGGACGGCCTGGTGGGGGCCGAAGGGCCTGGGCCTGCGGCGGGGTTCGCGGGTGGTGATGCGCGCCCTGACGCCCGCGCGGCGGGCCGGCGACGTGGTCACCGGCGTGCTGGTGGCGCTGGCGGTCGCGCTGACGATCTGGACGGCGCTGCGTCACGGGGTGCCGGCGTGGTGGCCGCTGCCGAGCGACCCGACGGTGCAGGGGTCGGTGCCCTGGCAGTTCTGACGGAGGTCTCCGGGCGGGTCCGCGGGCTGTCCCTGATGCGCGGATCTGCCGGAAATCAGGCGGATTACAGGCACGACAGACGACTCTCAGGGTCGGGGGGCCGCGTTGCCCCAGGCAGGCGGAGATCCGTGCTCGGCGGCGGCCTCGGGTTTGAGGCCCCGCCGGAGCCCGTGCTTATGGTCGTACCGGTCGGTAGGACCCCCCTGGTCCGGCCGCCCTCACGAGGCACCCGCCTCGTCTCGGGGGACATCACTTCTGTCCCAACAGCTAGACCTGGCGCGACCGTTCGCCGAGCAGCACCCGCGGTCGCCACACGCCGCGACCACCCTGGTCCGGGCCGCAGGGTGCTGGTGGAGGACCCACCTTCGGCCGTGCCGCCGCGCACGGCCTCGGGGTGAAGCCGCCCAGCGGCCGGGCACCTGACACGCCCGAACCCGACAGCTCACTTCACAGGCGATGTCAGGAAAGGACGCTCCATGCTCAGCACCACCATGCCCACCCGTTGGCTGGCCACCGGCCTGGCCACCGCCACCCTCGCCGTCGGCGGGGTCGCCACCTCCACCTCGGCCCAGGCCGCGGGTGGGGACGTCTGGGACCGCGTCGCCGCGTGCGAGTCCGGCGGCAACTGGAACATCAACACCGGCAACGGCTTCTCCGGCGGCCTGCAGTTCACCGCCAGCACCTGGCGTGCGTATGGCGGCACCGGCTCGGCCCAGAACGCCTCCAAGGCCGAGCAGATCGCGGTCGCCAAGCGCGTCCTCGCCGGTCAGGGCCCGGGCGCCTGGCCCGTCTGCTCCCGCAAGGCCGGCCTGACCCGCGGCAACGGTGGCGCCTCCGCCGGCACCGCGGACGGCTCGCGCTCCTCGCGCTCGACCGAGCGCCGCGTCGTCGAGCACGCCCCGCGCGCCACCAAGGCGCACAAGGCGTCGAAGCACGTCGTCGAGGTCCGCGCCACCAAGGCCACCCGCCCCGCCGCTCCGGCTCGCCGGGCCACGGCCTCGAACCTGGCCTTCCCCGGCCGCGACGCCTTCGTGCTCGGCCACCGCGACCCGGCCGTCACCCTGCTCGGCAAGCAGCTCGTGAAGCGCGGCTTCGGCAGCCACTACAAGGTCGGCCCCGGCCCGGTCTTCACCGAGGCCGACCGCGCCGCCGTGGCGGACTTCCAGCGCGCGCTGGGCTGGACCGGCTCGGACGCGAACGGCTACCCCGGCCCGCGCACCTGGGCGCTGCTCTTCTCCGCTCGCTGAGCGAGTGAGCTGATGCGTCGAGCGCCACCAGGACTCGCGGCATACCGCGCCTGGTGACGCTCGGCGCCTCGTCGGGGGTCGGCCTGCTGGCCGACCCCCGACGGTCGTCCTCGACCTGCCGGGTGGCCCGCTCGGGCATCCGACGACGACCAACTGTGATCGAGGCCACAAAAACTACACAAGGTAGTCGGACTTACCCCCTAGATCAGGGCGAATCGCGAGTCGGATGGGCGTGTCTGTCACAGCGTGCACCCGTCGCCCGGACTCTCCCGCGGTCAGACGTTTGTCTCGGCTCGATCACGGCCCCTAGTGTGTTCGAGCACCCCGCGCCGACCCCCAAACGGCACGGAGCCTCACCGGGCGCCCGTCGGCCCCGCCGACCGGGTCCTGGTGGGACACAACTGCATAGACCTGGAACTTTCACACGCGCATGTCCCCACGCCGAACGTCGTCCGGGGGCATCTCGCCGGTCATCGTGACCGGGCGTCAGGACGGCGATGGAGGAACCACTTCGACCGCGCTCCGGCACGGTCTCGGGGTGAAGCCGCACTCGCGGCCGGGCACCTGACCGCCCGAACCCGACAGCTCACTTCACAGGCGTCGTCAGGAGAGGAAACTTCATGCGTTTCAGCCCCAAGCATCGCGCCGTGTCCAAGCGGTCCCCGAAGAACATGGCGACCGTCGGTCTGACCGCGGCCGCCCTGACCGTCGGCGGCTCCGTGGCGTCCGCCCCCACCGCCTCCGCTGCCCTCAACTGGGACGCGATCGCCCAGTGCGAGTCCGGCGGCAACTGGGCCATCAACACCGGCAACGGCTTCTACGGCGGTCTGCAGTTCACCCGCTCCACCTGGCTCGGATTCGGTGGCGGCGCCTACGCCCCCACCGCCAACCGCGCCACCCGCGCCCAGCAAATCGCCATCGCCGAGAAGGTCCTGGCCGTCCAGGGCCCCGGCGCCTGGCCCGTCTGCTCGCGCCGCGCCGGCGCCACCGCCTCGCGCTCCAAGGCCCGCAAGGTCGTCAAGAAGAAGCGTGTCGTCAAGAAGTCCCACCGTCGCGTCGTCAAGAAGAAGCGCATCGTCAAGAAGCGCCACCACCGCATCCACAAGAAGCGCTACATCCTCAAGAAGCGCTACACCCGCTCGGGCAAGCGCTACTACGTGCGCGTCTACATCCGCCGCTGATCGCGGGCGCCGCGGCGCCCGACCCAGCAGCCCACCGAGGGCCGGACTCCCACCCGGGAGCCCGGCCCTCGCGCTGCGTCCCCACCCGCGCCAGCCCGCGTCCCTCCCTCGCGCGCCAGTAGGGGCAAGTGGCGGCGAACGCATGGCGTGTCGCGGCCACTCGTGGCATCTCGGCGGCTGGCGAGTGGTGCATCACGGGTTCGTGCCGGGCAGCGGGCGGAGGCTAGGATCAACGGCACGTATGACGGGACCCCGCCCGAGCGGCGCCCCGTCACCCGCTGGAGTGGCGCAATCGGTAGCGCACCTGTCTTGTAAACAGGTGGTTGAGGGTTCGAGTCCCTTCTCCAGCTCTGTGAACTGCGGGTTCATCTCAGCGGCCGATGCCGGGACGACGTGATCCATCGTTTTGCCCATCTTTTTGCGGTGGAGTGGGGGTGGAGGGGTCGATCGCCTGGAGTGCGGCGACCACGCGGGGGTCGACGGTCCGGCGGCCGAGGTAGACGTCCTGGGTCATGGAGATGCGCGAGTGGCCGAGCTGGTCGGCAATCGCGCGTGCGGACAGGCCCGAGCCGTCGAGGATGCTGGCGGTGGTCTTGCGCCAGGAGTGACTGGTGACCCAGTCGAGGCCGGCCTTATTGCGGGCGGCCTGGATCCAGCGGCTGACGTTGCGGGGGTCGCGGTAGCCGCCGTCGAGCGTTCCAAAGACGGGTTCATGTGGGCTGACGCCGATTGCATGCCGCCGGCGGAGGATGTCCGTGCACCACTCAGGCAACACGAGGGGCCGTTGGCTGGCGTCGGACTTCGTGTCCTTACGGATGAGGCCCTGACCCTTGACGCGGATGATCGTCGACGTGACGTCGATGAGGCCGCGGTCGAGATCGACCTCGCTCCACAGCAGCCCTAGGGTCTCGCCGATTCGTAGGCCGGTCGCGAGCATGAAGGCGGACATATCGACGATGTCGCGTCGGATGGCCTGCGGGTCGTTCTCCAGAGCGGCGAACCATGTGGCGCGCTCCTCCTCCGTGAGGGCGCGGGGTGGCTTCTTGGGCGTGGACCGAAGGCGCTGCACATCGCGCGTCGGGTTGCTCGGCGCCGCACCCTCGCGGACCGCTCGACCCATGGCGCCGGAGATGATCGCGCGCGCCGTCCTGGCGGTGCCGTAGCCGACCCGCTCATGCAGGTCGCGCAGGAAGCGGTCGACGACGGGCGTCGTGACCTGGTTGATCCGCAGTGCGCCGAGGCCGGGGGAGACGTGCGACTCCCACTGGAAGCGGTAGGTCTGGGTGGTACCGGGCGACCGCTCGCCGATGCGGACGAGCTGCTCGAGGTCGCTGAGCCACAGCGTGATGGCGGTGTCGAGTGTGTCGCGTGGCGTGAGGACGGCGTGCTGGCGCGACTGCAGCTCGGTCAGCGACTCGGTGAGCAGCGTAAGGGCCTGGTGCTTGGTGGGAGCGGATCGCTCGACGAGGCGTACGCGGCCGTCGTAGTCGCGGAAGCGGACACGGCAGCGGTATCCGGTGCCGCGGGCGAGCTTCACGCGCGTGGTGGTGATGTCGCCCCACTCGCCGGGCTCCAGTGCTTGGCGGGCCATCGGTCAGGCCGCCTGCTGCTCGAGCCAGGCCATGATGTCGCTCTGGCGGAACCGCAGGTGACGGCCGACCTTGATGCCCTGGGGGCCGGCGTGCTTCCAGCGCCAGTCGTAGACGGTCTGCAGGGGGACGCCGAGGTAGTCGGCGAGGTCCTTGGCGGTCCACAGCGGGTCGATGCGGTGCGAGTTCATGACGTGCCCTTTCGAGACGATGAGCGGTGACGGCGAAAAGTTGCCGTCACTCACCCATCGCTCGCAGAGCGCCGAAGCGGACACGAGATGGCCGTCTGGGCCCAAGTTCCACTCGAATGATGCATGTACGAGTCGGTTAGTCACGGGTCATGAGCAAGGAGATAGGGGGTCTGTCGGTACCTGCCTCTAGCCTGTGTATCCCTCAACACAGAAAGGCGACACCATGACGAACTATCACGTCACTCCGCGCGACGACGGCTGGGCTGCGCACAAGGAAGGAGCCCAGCGGGCTTCGTCATTGCACCGAACGCAGGCCGAGGCCATTGACGCTGCACGCTCGTACGCATCCAGCCAGGGTGGGGGCGAGCTGAACATCCATGGACGAGACGGCGGGATCCGCGCCAAGGACACGATCGCCCCGGCGCGGGATCCGCGATCGAGCAAGGGGGTCAAGTCCCGTGGGGTGGTGTTGTTTCAGGTGGTGATGGCGGTTGGGATGTTCTCGGTGGTGAGCGTGTAGAGCAGTCGTCGCATGCTGGTGTCTGACAGGTAGCGGCGTTCGCCGTACTGCCATTCCTCGTGCTGCTCGAGGAGGACGGCGCCGACGAGGCGGGTGACGCTGTCGCGGTTGGGGAAGACCTGGACGACGTCGGCGCGGCGTTTGATCTCGCCGTTGCAGCGTTCGACGGGGTTGTTCGACCAGATCTTCTTCCAGTGCTCGGTGGGGAACGCGGCGAACGCGGTCAGGTCGGCCTCGGCGTCGGCGAGCATGGCCGCGAGCTGGGGGAAGGAGGCCTGCAGGGACGCGGTGACCTGGTGATAGGTCTCCCGGACGGCCTCGGGGCTGGTCTGGGCGAAGATCGTGCTGACCAGGGCGTTAACAGGCTTGGACCGGGCGGACCCGAGGACCTGGGTGATGTTGCGGGCGAAGTGGACCCGGCAGCGTTGCCACGCGGCGCCGGGCAGCACGGCCTTGACCGCGGCCTTCAGCCCGGCGTGGGCGTCGCTGATGACCAGGGCCACGCCCTGGGGGTGGGCCGGTGTGGAGGGCGTCAGGCCGCGGGTGCGCAGGGATCGTAGGAACTCGGTCCAGAAGTCGGTGGACTCGCTGTCGCCGATGGCCATGCCGAGGATCTCGCGGCGCCCGGCGGCGGAGACCGCGATCGCGGTGACCACGGCCTGGGAGACGACCCGGCCGCCGTGACGGACGTCCAGATAGGTCGCGTCGAGGTACAGGTACGGGAACCACGTGTGGTCCAGGGACCGGGTCAGGAAGGCGTGGACGGAGTCGTCGATGTCGGCGCAGATCCGGGACACGGTCGACCTGCTGATGCCGGTGTCGTTGCCCAGGGCCTTGACCAGGTCGTCGACCTTACGGGTGGAGACCCCGTCGATCCATGCGGTGCAGATCACGGCGTACAGGGCCTTGTCGACGCGTCGGCGTGGGTGCAGCAGGGAGGGGAAGAACGAGCCCTCGCGCAGCTTGGGGATGGCCAGGGTCAGCTCCCCGGCCGGGGTCGCCACGGTCTTGGGGCGGGTGCCGTTGCGGCGGGTCGTGCGATCTGGGGTCCGCTCGTAGCGGCCGGCGCCGATCTTGGCGGTAGCCTCGGCGTCGACGAGGTCTTGCAACCCGGCCTGCAGCAGCCGGCGGAACACGTCGTCGCGGGCCAGGTCAGGATCGGCGAGGAGTTCACCGACGAGCGCGGACAGGGCAGACTGGGGACGGGTCATCGCGGGTCCTTGGAGTTCTTGGCGGAATCCTGGAAGTACCCGCGATGACCCCCCTGAACAGCAGCAGCACCATCGCGGCGACCAGCGCGGGAATGCCACCACGCTATGGGACGCACCCTCCCCACCTGTGGTGACGGCGTCGTCGGGGGCCATACGGTGATCCTCCCGGCGGCCTCGCGGACCGTCAAGTTTCGTCCCAACGAAACAATCGTCTCCAAATGCAAGAGGTGTGTCGGAATCGGGGAAGTTCTCGTGAGGCCAGCGCTGGGGTCGGGGAAATTGCGGGAGCAGTGGTGATGACAGGGCTGGAGTGGTGCGGTGGGTCGTGGGGATGCGCGAACGGGTGACGTCGCTCAGGCGCTTGGCTGAGGCAGGCCGAGGCTAGCTAACGTCGTGCGGACAAGGGGGAGTGCGGGGCGAGTAGGAGGGGCTGCATGACGATCGGGAAGTTCTCGGCGGCGGCGCGAGAGGCGCTGGTGACCGCGTCGTCGCTGACGTGCGTCGACGTCGTCCAGGCGGCGCAGCCGGGGTTGTACGCCGTGCATGCGACGGTTGCCGCGCGACGCCAGCTCGGCATCGACGCCGACGCACCCCTGGTCTACCTCGGCAAGTCAGAGTCGAGCGTGCTGACGCGCGACGTGGGCTCTCACTTCGCGACAGGCCGCACCGGCCAGTCGACCCTGCGGCGCAGCCTCGCCGCGTTGCTGGCGGAGGACCTCGGGCTGGTGCCGGTGCCCCGGGGCGCGGGCAAGAATGCCGCGACGAACTACGCGCTGGCGCCCGATGGCGACGCCGCGTTGACGGAGTGGATGCGCGAGCACCTCACCCTCGCCATATGGCCCAAGCCTGTGGGCTGCCCACCGCTTGCTGAGGTAGAGCGGGAACTTCTGCGCGAGCTGGAGCCGGCCCTGAACCTCACCCACGTACCCCGGCCCTGGCGGGAGCTCAAGTCAGCGCGAGCGGCCATGGCCGCCCGGGCAAGGAAGGGATCCTGATGACCGCAGACGAGACCGTGTGGCTGCCCGACGGAGGCGCTGCGGCGCGCGCCGTGGCAATCACCCTCCAAGGGGACTGCTGAAGATTTGGTTGACAGTCGACTTGTGGGGCCTTCGGGCCCTGCTGGAAGGATGTCAGCATGCCTGCACCACACCCCAAGGAGTTCCGTGACGACGTGATCGCGGTCGCGCGTCGGGGCGAGGCGCCGATCGCTCAGATTGCGAAGGACTTCGGGATCAGCGAGTCATGTCTACGCCAGTGGCTTGCGAAGGCCTACGTGGAGGCCGGTGTCCGTCCCGGTACGACCGCGGCGGAGAACGCTGAGCTGAAGGAAGCTCGCCGCAAGATCCGCCTGCTGGAGCAGGAGAACGAGGTCCTGCGCCGCGCGGCCGCGTACCTGTCACAGGCGAACCTGAGGCTGGGCCAGTCCCCAAAATGATGTTCCCGCTGGTCACCGACCTCGCCGCCGATGGCGTCCCGGTCGCGGTGTCCTGCGGGGTGCTGAAGTTCTCCCGCCAGGCCTACTACGCCTGGCTCGCGGACCCGGTCAGTGACAGGGACCTGGTCGACGCGTACGCGATCAACGCGGCCCTGGACGTCCACGCCGATGACCCGGGGCTCGGGTACCGGTTCATCGCCGACGAGCTCGCCGCGGCCGGCCACCAGGTGTCCGAGCGACGGGTGTGGCGCCTGTGCAGCCAGGCGCGCATCACCAGCGCGCACTCGCGCAAGCGAGGCCGGGCGGCTCGTCCGGGACCACCGGTCCATGACGACCTGGTCGAGCGTGACTTCACTGCGGACGCCCCGAACCGGTTGTGGCTCACCGATATCACTGAGCACCCCACCGGCGAGGGGAAGCTGTACCTGTGCGCGGTCAAGGACGTGTGGTCACGCCGGATCGTCGGGTACTCGATCAGCGACCGCATGACCACCAGCCTCGCTGTGGACGCCCTGACCATGGCGGTCACGCGCAGGGGCGGCACTCGTGCCGTGACCGGCTGCACCATCCACTCGGACCGCGGCAGCCAGGGCGGATTCAACTGGTCGTCGCAACACCCTGAGCAGGAGGGTGGTGCGGGTCGTGGCGACCGGGCATTGGAGCATGAGGACCGGCGATGTGCCCGAGGGGGTGCGTCGGCAGTGGCGTGCTGATCGGGCGTTGCGGCCGCCGATGCGTTCCCCGGGCCGTCCGCAGCCGTCGCGGGCGGTGCAGCGGGAGTTCTGGCGGGTGATCGCGACGGGGGTCACGACCGCGCAGGCCGCGTTGGTGGTGGGCGTGTCCGTGCCGGTGGGGATGCGGTGGTTTCGTCACGCTGGGGGGATGCCACCGCTGAGTCTTGGTGCCCCGTCCGGGCGGTATCTGTCGTTCGAGGAACGTGAGGAGATCGCGATCCTGCGTGCCCAGGGGGCGGGGGTGCGCTCGATCGCCCGACAGCTTCAGCGCGACCCGGGCACGATCAGTCGTGAGCTGCGCCGCAACGCCGTTACCCGTGGTCATCGGTTGGAGTACCGGGCTGTCGTGGCGCAGTGGAAGGCTCAGGAAGCGGCCAAGCGGCCGAAGGTCGCGAAGATGGTCACGAACCCGCGGCTGCGCGCCTACGTCCAGGACCGGCTCGCCGGGCAGGTCTGCCACCCGGACGGCACGGTCGTGGCCGGCCCGGACGCCGGCGAGTGGAAAGGGTTGAACAAGCCCCGACGCGCTGACCGGCGCTGGTCGAGGGCGTGGAGCCCCGAGCAGATCAGCCAACGGTTGTCGATCGACTTCCCCGATGATGAAGGCATGCGCATCAGCCACGAGGCGATCTACCAGGCGTTGTACATCGAGGGTCGTGGCGCGCTCAGACGCGAGCTGGTGGCCTGCCTGCGTACCGGCCGAGCGCTGCGTCACCCGCGCGAGCGGTCCCGGAACAAGGCCCAGGGACACGTCACCCCCGACGTCGTCCTCAGCCAGCGGCCGCCTGAGGCCGCCGACCGGGCCGTGCCGGGGCACTGGGAAGGCGACCTGATCATCGGGACGGGCCGCTCGGCGATCGGGACGCTGGTCGAGCGGCACAGTCGCGCCACGATCCTGGTCCACCTACCCCGGCTGGAAGGGTGGGGCGAGCAGCCCCCGGCCAAGAACGGCACCTCACTGGGCGGGTACGGCGCCGTCGCGATGAACCAGGCCCTCACGGCCGCGATCAGCGACCTGCCGCAGCAGCTGCGCACGACGATCACCTGGGACCGCGGCAAGGAGCTGTCCGGGCACGCCGCGTTCACGATGGCGACCGGCACCCGGGTGTTCTTCGCCGACCCACACTCGCCCTGGCAGCGGCCCACGAACGAGAACACCAACGGGCTGCTGCGCCAGTACTTCCCCAAGGGCACCGACCTGTCCCGCTGGACCGCGACCGACCTACAGGCCATCGCGTACACCCTGAACAACCGGCCCCGCAAGGTCCTCGGATGGAAGACACCCGCAGAAGTGCTCGGCGAGCACTTACGATCGCTGGAACAAGCCGGTGTTGCATCGACCGGTTGAACCCGCCCAGTTTCGTGCCCGCACCTACGTGTCCGCGCTGACAGCGCACGGCCTGACCGGGTCGATGGGGCGGGTCGGGACGAGCGCGGACAACGCCGCCATGGAGTCGTTCTTCGCCCTGCTGCAGAAGAACGTCCTCAACCAGCAGCGGTGGGCTACCCGTGACCAGCTACGCCTGGCCATCGTCACCTGGATCGAGAAGACCTACCACCGCCGACGCCGGCAGCGAGCCCTCGGCAAGTTCACCCCCATCGAGTTTGAGACCATCAACCAGACCGCTCACGCGGCCTGAAACACCACACCACCACCGTCAACCAGAACGACAGCAGTCCCGGTGAACGGGCGGATGAGGGTGGCAACGTATTTGAGACGTTCTTCGTCGACGCCCTCCAGCTCGTGGATGAACGCTGAGGTCCCGTCGCTGCGCATGCGGAGTGCGATTCGCATGCCCATCGATATGGCGGCCTCGGCTTGTGCCAGGTGGGACCCGAGAACCTTTCTGGTGCGCTCATCGGCAAGCACGATCCGGCGCGCGTGGCCGTCGTCCGTGTCGGGGAGGGGTTGGGTCTTGCGTGCCATCGTTGACCTACTCGGATAGGGCGCCGGCGGCGATGGCCGTCGCAGACGACGTGTGGCTGGTCGCTGTCAGGTGAGGCTCGGCGAGATGACGCCTCCCCGGGCGTCGGTGGTGGCGTCGAGGAGTTCGGAGGCGGATGTCTCGAGCACGACGGCGAGATCGTCCAAGCGCTCGAACAGGACACCGCGTCGGCCGTGCTCCAGCTCGATGAGCTGGTTGCGGCTGAGCCCCGACTCCAGGGCCAGGGCCTCCTGGGTCAGCCCCAGCTCCTGACGGCGACGCCGCACATTCGCGCCCACCCGGATGCGCGCCTGTGCCCATCGCCGCTGGCGCTCTGGGTCGGCATCGTTTCGTCTCGCGGGCACCCAACGATGTCACGGTAACTGGGCTCAGAAGTCTGCCCCACTAGTAGTGCATCATGAATTCATGAGCGATGGTCCTCCGTCAGGGGCGGTGCGATTCGGGATCAAGGCCCGCTTCTCGGGTGTCTGCAGTCTGTGCGGCGAGCCGATCGAGGTGGGCGAGCGCATCTACCGGCTACCGAAGAAGAGGGCCGGCGCCGCCAGCGGGTGGGTCTGCGTTGCATGCCGCTTCCCTGATCCGGATCGCGTCGTGGATCTCGAGTTCGTCATCCGCAAGGTTGAGCACCGGCACGTGCGTGGGCCCTGTTACACGCCACGCATGGCCGAAGTCGACGTCATCGTGGATGCCTTCGACCGCGCTGGGCTGCTGACGACCGACGAACTGGTGCTGGGCGAGACGTTCGCGCAAGCGCGGATCAGCCGGCAATGCCCGGCCCTCGGACGCGCCAAGATGGCGACGCTGCTCGCTGTGCTCCGCCGTGCTGGCAGTAAGCCTGAGCGCGAGGCCGAGTGGGGGCTCAAGGCGGATCCCTGGCCTAGGCATGGGCTCTGTGCTGATTGGGAGCCGCCGCTGTAGAACCCGGCGGTTTGGGAGCCGCCGCTGTAGAACCCGGCGGTTTGGGAGCCGCCGCTGTAGAACCCGGCGGTCCCCGCCGCCACCGCGCCGATGGTGGCGCCACCTGCGGTCTTACCATCCGAGTGCTCCTCGTGGAGGCCCACCGCTGGGCCGACGGCCGCTGAGGAGTGCGAGTGTGTCGAGGCCTAGGATCACGCCATGTCGTCGCTGGAGCGGGAGCCGCAGGGATACGGGGATGTCCTCGCACGGGTGAAAGGTGAGATCCGTGCTGCCCGCACGCGTGCGCAGCGGGTCGTGAACACGCAGCTGCTGGAGCTGTACTGGGTCATCGGCCACTCCATCCTGGAGCGTCAGGAGAGCGAGGGCTGGGGGAGCAAGGTCGTAGACCGGTTCTCCGACGACCTGCGCGCGGAGTTCCCCGACATGAAGGGTCTTGGGCGGGCGAACGTGCACTCCATGCGGCGGTTCGCTGCGGCGTGGACTCGTGAGCAGATTGTCCAACAGGCTGTTGGACAACTCCCATGGGGGCACGTTGTAGAGCTCCTCACCCGGGTGCCCGACCCGGTCGTTCGGGACTGGTACGCCGAACAAGCTGTCTTGAACGTCTGGTCTCGGGCCGTGCTGCACCACCAGATTGCCACGCGCCTGCACGAACGGCTGGGCGCGGCGCTGGTGAACTTCGATCGCCGCCTTGACGAGGGTGACTCGGCTCGCGCCACCCAGATCATCAAGGACCCGTACGTCTTCGACTTCCTCGCCCTGGACACGCGCGCCACCGAGCGCGACCTCGAGCAGGCCCTTATGGACCGCATCACGGACACCCTGCTCGAGCTGGGCCGCGGGTTCGCCTTCGTCGGCCGGCAGGTCCACTTCGACGTCGATGGCAACGACTTTTACGCCGACCTGGTCTTCTTCCACGTCGAACAGCTGCGGTACGTCGTGGTCGAGCTCAAGATCGACCACTTCCGGCCCGAGCACGCCGGCCAACTGGGTTTCTACGTCGCTCTCGTCGACGACAAGCTTCGCAACCCGGACTTGCACGCACCCACGATCGGGCTGTTGCTGTGCGCGACTCGGTCAGACGCGGTGGTCCGGTATGCCCTGGCCAACAGCAGCGCCCCCATGGCGGTGGCGGACTACACCACCCAACCCAGTGCTGCGTCCCAGATGCGCCTGCCTAGCCCTGAGGAGCTCGAAGCCATCGTCGACGCCACCCTCGACGCTACGCCCGAGGCAGCCTCCGAGTGACGTTCTGCCGCGGGGGCAGTCCGTAGCCGGCGGGCAGTGCCCGGAGAGCGGCGGGCGGCTCGACCGCTGTAGGTCACGTGTGCGTGGAGGAGGTGCCGGGCGGTCGATTGCCTCCTCGGATTGGGGCCAGTACCGTTGCCGTACTCGCTCGCACGTTTCGTCGTGCGAGATCGGGGCCGGGTGCGCACGTGCCCGGCCCTTTGTCATGTGCCGTCCAGTCCTCACCCGGGCGGCGGACAGCCAACCCGTGGCCTGACGATGCCGCAGGTCGGCGATGCCCCTCGCCGCGCGGTGGAGCGGCCAGGCGGGCGCCCGGGCGCCGGGCCGGCCGGGTGGATGCCCGGCGGGACGCTGCACGGGTCGTAGTCCCGCGGTAGCGGAGCCGCTCGGCGGAGACGGCTGCGCTCCTGACGGCGTGAACTCGCTCGCTCTCGGCGCGTGCGGTCTCGTTCGGTGTGAGCAGGCGCAGCCACGTGCCGTCTGGGAGGCACTGGGCGAATCCGGCGGCGGCGAGTGCGCGCAAGGCGTGGACGAGGGTGCGCCGCTGGCTGGTGGTCAGGGGGGTCTCGGGGGAGTGGGTCACCTGGGCGGCGTGCGCCAGTGCCTCGAGGTCCAGCGGGGCGTCGAGGCTGAGGGCCCGCAGCACCATGTACGTGATGCGCGGGCTGCCCTGGGGGACCTTGCGGGCGAGGGGGGTGAGATAGAAACGAGGTGGAGGGATTTCCGTCACCCCTCGCAGGTCCACCGAGGCGATCGAAAACTCGTAGCTCGAGCTGTCGGGGGCGCCGACCGGGTCGAAGCAGTCGGTGTGGAGCGTGCCGACGACGCCGTCGAGGGTGCGTAGGTGCTTCGCGATGGTCTTCCGGTCAGTGATGCCGGTGTCCAGGACGATGTCGCGCTGCGGCACGGGAACGCGAAGGGAGCCCGTGCGCTCGATGCGGTCGAGGACGGTGTGGCCGATCGTCAGCAATGCCGGCCGCTCCCGGGTCGACGTGGACCACGCGAGGCTCTGCAGCCGCATCCTTGCCTGCTCGACGGCCACCCGGACCTCGGCGGACGGCTCGTCGCGCGGCCTCGTCCGCTTCATCGGGTCGGCCTGTGCTCGCCAGACGGTGTCCGTCTCGACGGCCTTGTTCCACTGCCATCGCACCCACCAGGCGGGGTTACGACGGGCGTGCGACATCGCCTCCGGGTGGGCGGTCGCGATGGCCTCACGCGCGTCGTCGACCGTGTAGCCGGCACGGACCATCGCAGCGGTGGCCATCAGCTCGTAGGTGGAGTTCGACGAGTCGACGCTCTCGTCAAGCATCTTGTCCCACAACGGCTTTCGACCGGTGGCGAGGTAGGTCGCCCACTGGTCGTCGAGGGCGCGGCGTCGACGGGCGGTCGGCACCAGAGGTGCGTCCGTGTCGAGGATGCTGCGCTGCACGCCGGTCAGCCGGCTCCGTGAGCGGGTTCTCTTTCCGGTGCCCGCCTTGTGGCGAGAGCTCCCGCGGCGATGGCGGCTCGTCGGGGCTCCAGCTCGCGCCCACGGGTGGTTGGTGAGCTCGTCGAGCAGTCGAGCAGGGTCGCCGAAGGGCCGGTGCATGACGCCGGTGCGGTGCGGCGCGCTCAGCGGTCGCACCCACTCGCGCACATCGATTGTGGACCTCGAGGCGCCGAGGCTCCTTCGCCAGTCGCTGAGGAAGGCCTCCAGCTCGTCGCGGCATCGCCCCGCCGTGACGAAGACGTGGCCACGGCCGGCGGCGCCCCCGGACTCACGGCTCAGGTGCCACAGCCCCCGGTCGGTGGCCCACCGGGTCACGGCATCCATGACGGCGTAGCCGGCGTGTCCCGGCAGGTCGACGTCGACGGCAACGACCTCAGCCCGCAGGCAGCCGACGATCGACGCCACCCGGCCCTGGCCCGCCAACGCCAAGCCGGCACCGAGGGAGGTGACCACCACGCCGGGCACCCGCTTGTTGTCCGCGTCCAGCGCGAACCAGTCGCGGGCGTCGAAGAGCACCTCGTCGAGAGCACTCCACGGCGTCCCGACGACGGCACCGCGCGCGGTCACGCCGCGGGCGGGATCGGCGGGGTGTCTTCACCTCGCATCCATCTTTTTGCCCACCTCTTTGAGCCCGAGGTGGTCGGATCGCATCCGAGGCCGGGCGAGATGATCAGAGAAAGACGCGCAGGTGAGACGGGATTTTCGGGAGCCAGCCGAACTTCGCCGAAGCTCGGCTCTGAATAACAGGTGGTTGCGGGTTCGAGGTCTTCCGGCGGCCACACGCCCTCAACCTGCTTGCGCGCCGGGCGTCCGCTGACCAGCGGGTCACCAGACGCGGTAGCTCGCCCTCGCCAGCCGCAGGCCGTGCGGGCCGTCCTTGCACTCGACGTACGACGTCGTGGACGTGCAGGTGGCCGTGCCCAGGACGCGGGACTGGCCGTACGGCAGCACCACTCCCCGCGGAGCCGGAGTCGCGGGCGGGCAGGTGAGGGCGGCCGGACGGTTGTGGATCATCTCGACCGTGCTGCCCCAGCGCTTCGCGGCCCGGCAGGCCGCAGGTGCCGCCGGCGCCCGGTAGTCGTGCTCGGTGATGGTGCACCGGACTCCGGACCCCGTGCCCCAGCAGGTGATGTTGCCCGAGGGCATGGTGAGGGCGGCAGGTGGAGCCGCACCCGCCGACGGCGACGACGTCGGCGTCTGCGACGAGGTGCTTGACAGGGTGCTCACGCCCCGCCAGATCGCGGCCACGGAGGGGGCGACCACCGCGAGGAGCACCAGGGCGATGACGGCGAGCAGGCAACCCCGACCGGTCCGGCCGAGGACGGCACCGCGCCGCGGGGCGGCTGCGGAGGACGGCGCCGGCGGGACGGGAGCGGAGGAGGGCGCCGGCGGGACGGGAGCGGAGGAGGGCGCCGGCGGGGCGGGAGGGAGGGTGATCGGGACGGTGGCGCTCGACGCCGGCTGGGACGAGGCCGGCGGGGTCGGGGGCACCGCGGCGGCGGGTCGCGTCGGCGCTGCGGCCGTGGGTGGGGGTGGCGCGACCGGCTGCCTCGGCCCCGGCGCCGGCTGCACCGGCTCGATCGGCTGCACCGGCAGCGGCTGCGTGCGGCTCGGGCGCTCGGCCGCCACCGAGGCGCGCACGCAGGATCGCGGCTCGAACCCCTCGGCCCGCAGTGCCTCCTCGCTCGGGCGCACGCCGGCCGGCAGGCCGATGATGTCGCAGAAGGTCGCCACCGACTCCAGGTCCCAGTCCCGGTTTCGCCGGTCTCGGCCGAGCGCGTGGAAGTAGCCGCGCAGGGGGCCGACGTTCGCGCCGTGGTCGCTGCTGCTGCTGGGGACGTACGGCCGATGGGCCACGACGGTGACCTGGTGCCGGTCCTCGGCGAAGTCGAGGGAGCCGGGAGGGGGAGACGCAGCGTGGAGGCCGGCGCCTTCGCGTGCTGGGACAGGACGATCAGCGCGGGGATGAAGGCGGACGGCAGCGGCGTGGTCGGGTGCTCGCGCAGCATCCCGCCCAGCTGCTTGGCGTAGCCCTCCGCCTGGCCGATGGGGTTGATCTCTCCCTCGCGCAGGAACAGGTCCATCGGGCGCCCGTCCGCGGTCCAGGGGCCCTGCAGCGGAGCCTCGACGAGACCACCCGTGTCGCCCCGAATCCCCTTGACCTCCAACACGACGCAGCCGTGCGGGGTGAGCACCAGGAGGTCGACGTGGGCGGGTTTGTTCGGCCCGACGAGCATGAGGCCCCGGATCGGCTCTGCCCCCGGGCGGTCCTTGAGGGCGGCGGCGACACGGCGCTCGGCGTCGCTCTCCGGCAGACGGATCGGTATGACGAGCATGCGGTCACCGTAGGGCGTCCCCTGCGTGACGCCGTCATCGGGTCACCGAAAGGTCATCCGCATCAACGGTGTTCGACGTCAGGGATCGGGGTTGCGGCGAGCGGTCGACGACGCCGAGGAGCCTCCGGGGCGAGGGCTGCGACCGACCGCGGCCGGGACGCTGACGTCGTGGCCCAGAGTTCACCCATTGTTCACCCAGGGGAGGAGGTCGGGCAGGACCTCCGGTGCTAGACGGCCCTGGCCGAAGATCTTGCGTATCGTTGCCGTAGGGCCCCAGCAGTATTTTCGGCATTCGTCAGGTAACTGCTCAGCGAACGCACAGACTTGTGCACGACAGGCCCGAAAGGCATGACCTCTATCACAGAGCGCACCTCTCGGCGCGAGCGCCGGGGCGCTTCTCCGTACGGTCCCGAGACATGAGCCCTCAGCGATACATCAACCGGATCAGCACGATTCGACGTGAGCTGCATCGGACGGACCTGCGCCCCAGCCCCACCGTCGACGCCCTCTTCTCCGAGCTGGTGGACATGGTCCTCACGGCACCACCCGGACTCTTCCCCGCGGTGCACGAAGGTCTCGGGCCGGCCGCCGTCGACGACCTGCGTGAGCTGTGCGGCCGCGGGGAGACCCGGCTGGAGACAGCCTGGGCCCGGCGCCTGCTCGAGGCGCGCGACCCCTTCGAGACGCTCGAGGAGTTCCCCTACCTCGACAACTACCGCCGGCTGACGCGTCTGGAGCTGTCCGCCCTGCATGCGGCAGGCTCGCGCGTCCGCTCCGTGACGATGATCGGCTCCGGCCCGCTCCCGCTGACCGCGGTGGTGCTCGCCATGGAGCTCGGCATCACCGTCACCGTCGTGGACCGGGATCCGCACAGCCTGGCCTACGGCCACGACGTGATCCGGGCCCTCGGCCTGGGCCGCCAGATCACCTCGCACCTGGGCGACGCCACCGCCGGCCACCTGCCCGTCGGCGGCAGCGACGCGGTGATCCTCGCGGCGCTCGTCGGCGCCGACGCCGAGGCCAAGGCCAAGATCATGACGGCCACCGCCCGGGCCATGGCGGCCGACAGCCACCTGCTCGTCCGCTCGGCGGCCGGGATGCGGGCCCTGCTCTACTGCCCCTTCGACCTGCACGAGGAGGGGATCCCCGCCATCGGGACCGCCCTGACCCCCGTCCTCGAGGTGCATCCCCACGACGACGTGGTCAACTCCGTGGTCGTCTTCCGGCGCGCCGCGCACGCGACGTCGGGGGAGCCCTCAGGCGCGCCGGAGCGGGATCTCGAGGTGGACCGTCGACAGGCGCGGATCGCCTGAGGTGTCCCGCTCGTCGAGGACCACCCGCCCCCCGAGGGCCGTCCAGAAGTCGACGGCCCCGGGGTACCGCGCGTTCGTGTGCAGGTAGAGCACGCTCGCCTCGTGGTCCCGTCGTGCCGCGTCGATCAGCTGCTCGACGACCCTGCGAGCAAGCCCCTGACGGCGGGCCCGGGGGTCCGTGGCCACGCGGACGACCTGGAGCACGCGCCGAGGGTCCGGGTAGCGCTGTCGGAGCGGGAGGCAGGTCTGCGGGAAGCCCACCCGGAGGCCGCCGCAGGCGAGCACCTGACCGTCGGCGACAGCGACCAGCATGAGGTTGCGGCGGGTCAGCACATAGGTCTCGTAGGCGAGGTCGAGGTCACGGTGCCACACCGGGTCGTAGCCGTAGCCCAGGTCCTGCAGGTTGACCCGGTGCACGAGGCTGCGAGCGGCGTGGATCTCGGCGGGGGTGGTGGCGACACGGATCTGCGTGGTCGTGTCGGCGACTGCGGTCATGCGGCCTCACAGTAGTGCAGTGGGTGCCCCTGAGGGGCTCTGGCTCAAGGGATTTCGTCGTCACGAGGGTATGGCGACGTACTTCGTCTCGACATACTCCTCGATGCCCTCGGCGCCGCCCTCGCGCCCGAAGCCGGAGGCCTTGACCCCGCCGAAGGGCGCCGCGGGGTTGGAGATGACGCCCGCGTTGACGCCGACCATGCCGTAGTCCAACCGCTCGGCGACCCGCATCGCCCGGGCCAGGTCGCGGGTGTAGAAGTAGGAGGCCAGACCGTACTCCGTGGCGTTGGCGCGCCCGATGACCTCGTCCTCGTCGTCGAAGGACTGGATCGCCGCCACCGGGCCGAAGATCTCCTCGCGCACCAGCGCCGCGTCCCGGGGCACGTCCACCAGCACCGTCGGCGCCACGAAGTTCCCCACCTCGGGCACCGGCTCGTGGCCGCAGAGCAGCCGCGCCCCGCCCGCCACGGCCGAGGACACCAGCCCGCGGACCGTGTCGGCCGCCGCCGCGGTGATCAGCGGCCCCACCTCGACGCCGTCGTCCAGCCCGTCGCCAACCCGCAGCGCCCGCATCCGCTCCGCCAGCCGCTGGGCGAACGACGCGGCCACCGAGCGGTGGACGTAGATCCGGTTGGCCGCCGTGCACGCCTCGCCGATGTTGCGCATCTTGGCCGCCAGGCAGCCCTCGACCGCGGCGTCCAGGTCGGCGTCGTCGAAGACGACGAACGGCGCGTTGCCGCCCAGCTCCATGGACACCCGCAGCAGCTGCTGGGCGGACTGCTCGACGAGCGCGCGCCCCACTGCCGTGGATCCGGTGAAGGTGAGCTTGCGCGCCCGCGGGTCGCGGATCAGCGGCTCCATGACCTCGCCCGCCCGCGAGGTGGTCACCAGGTTGACCACGCCGGCCGGCACCCCGACCTCCTCCAGGAGGGCGACGAGCGCGTGCATGGTCAGCGGGGTCTGCGCGGCGGGCTTGACGACCATCGTGCAGCCGGCGGCCAGGGCCGGTCCGATCTTGCGGGTCCCCATGGCCAGCGGGAAGTTCCACGGCGTGATCATCAGGCAGGGCCCGACCGGCTGCCGCATCGTCAGCAGCCGCATCCCACCCGCGGGCGCCACCGTGAACGACCCGGAGATCCGCACCGCCTCCTCCGCGAACCACCGGAAGAACTCCGTGGCATAGGCCACCTCGCCGCGCGCCTCCGCGAGCGGCTTGCCCATCTCCAGGGTCATCAGCGCCGCGAAGTCCTCGGTGCGCTCCACCAGCAGCTCGTATGCCGATCGGAGGATCTCGGACCGCTCCCGCGGGGGAGTGGTCGCCCACGACTCCTGCGCCGAGGCGGCGGCCCCGAGGGCGGCGTCCCCGTCGGCGGGGGAGGCGTCCGCGACCCGGGCCAGCGTCTGACCGGTGGCGGGGTTGGTGACCTCGAGGGTGCGCCCGCCGGTAGCGGCCCGCCACTCGCCACCGACATGCAGCTCGCGGGGGACGCGCGCGAGCAGTGCTGGCACGTCGACCATCTGGTCCTCCTTCGCCGGGATCCGGATCTCGATGGTGCCCCCGCCGGCGGGGGTCCGTCCAGGCGGCCGGAGCGCGTGCGCGGGGAGGGTCGGCGCCATCGGGGCAGGTCGGCAGGGACGGGGGCGACGGCGACCCGCCCTTCGCCGGCGCCGGGGTCGGCGACGGCGACCGGCGGGTCCCCCGGACGGTCCACACCCGGACGGCGCGGGTCCCGGAAACCCATGGCACCATGAAGGTCCGACCGACCCCCGAGCCGAGAGACACCGTGACCCGAGGACGTGCCGCCACCTGGATCCAGCGGCACTTCGGCCTGCCCGGCCGTGCCTGGGCGCCCTCGCGTGCCGCCGGCCGGCTGGGCCTGGTCGGGCTGGGCGTGCTGATCCTCGCCGTCTGGCTCCTGGGGCCCTGGCTCACGACGATCGTGTCGTCCGACCTGGCGGCGGCCGCCGCGGCACTCGGGCTGGTGTGGTGGGCCGTCGCGCACCCGCTGCCGCTGCGCACGGCGGGGGTGCGGACCCATGCCGTCCTCGACTCCGGCGTGCTGATCGTCCTGCTGACGTCGTACGGCGTGGTGCCGGGCATGGGGCTCTGGCTGCTGATCACGGTGGCCGTCGAGCTGGCCCGCAAGCACTTCGTCGCGATGGCGCTCGCCAACACCGGGATCTCGCTGCTCGCCTCCGCCGTCGCCGCGGTGGTCTCGGGGTGGCTCCTCGGGTGGGGGCCGGTCTGGACCGGCGTCGATGTGAACCGGCTGGTGGTCGTCGGGGCCACCGTGGGGGCCGTGCACATGCTCAGCGAGGCCGGGATCACCGAGCTCGCGGTGCGCCACGTCGCCGACTCCCACCCGCCGACCCGCTTCCGCCGCGCCGGGCTGCTCCTCCCGCTGGGGGCGGGCGCCGGTGCGCTGGCGGCCATGTGCACCTACTCCGACGCGCCCGCCGTCGCCCTGGTCGGCCTGTCCGTCCCGATGCTGCTGCTGGTCACCCTCGCCCACACCCGCGCGCAGCGACGCACCGCGCTCGCCCGCGACCGGATCCTGGTGCAGGCGCTCACCGAGCTGGCCCGCACCGACGACGCCGCCGGCATCGACGCGATCCTGCTGCAGGCGGTGCCCGAGCTCGCCCCCTCCGTAGCCTGCGAGCTCACGGTGGAGCCGCCGAGCCGGGGGCGACGCTCGACGTGGTTCGCCATCGGGGGCACGGGCGACGGCACCGACCCCGCCACCGACGACCGGTGGATCCGCGCCGACCTGCTGCCCGCCGAGGTCTACCTGCCCGGCGCGGAGGCCAGCGCGCTGCGGTCGCTCGCCGCCGTGGCGCGCGCCGCCGCGGGGCGTATCCGCGAGCGCTCGCAGATGGCCTGGGAGGCCGAGCACGACCCGCTCACCGGGCTGCTCAACCGCAACGGCTACTGGCAGCGTCAGGTCGACCGCGACGACGAGGCAGGTGGGCCCTTGGCCGTGGTCGTCGCCGATCTGGACGGCTTCAAGGGGGTCAACGACGCCTTCGGTCATGTCCGCGGCGACGAGCTGCTGCTCGTCGTGGCGCGGGCGATCCACCTCACCGCCCCGATGGACGCGACGGTGGCCCGCTGGGGCGGCGACGAGTTCGTCATCCGCTTGGAGGGGCCGCGCTCGGAGGTCGACGTCGCCGAGCTGGGCCGAGCCCTGGTCGCGGCCGTCGAGCGCTCCGCGCTGGAGGTCGTCCCGCCTGGCCTGGTGTCCGCGAGCGTGGGCTACGCCCTGACCGACGACACGGCCCGGGTCGACCCCTTCGACCTGCTCCACCACGCCGACGAGTGCATGTATGCCGCCAAGCGGGCGGGCAAGGCCACCGTCCGCGGCCGCGCCGCCTGAGGCTGTCGACGGTCAGCGCTCGGCGTAGGCGTTGAGGTAGGAATCCTCGCCGCGACGCTGCAGCCGCAGCAGCTCGGCATACACCCCGTCGGTCGTCGCGAGCTGCGCGGGCGAGCCGATCTCGTCGACCAGACCGTCCTTGATCGTCACGATCCGGTCGACACCGGCGATGGTGGACAGCCGGTGCGCGATCACCAGCGAGGTGCGGCCGCGCATCAGCTCCTCCAGGCCGGCCTGCACCAGCCGCTCGGAGCGGGTGTCGAGCGCCGACGTGGCCTCGTCCAGCACCAGCACCGACGCGTCCTTGAGCATGGCCCGCGCCACGGCGATGCGCTGCTTCTGGCCGCCGGACAGCTTGAGGCCGCGCTCGCCGATCAGCGCGTCGTAGCCGCCGTCGAGCCGCCCGACGAAGTCGCTGGCGTTGGCCCGGTCGGCGGCCAGCGCCACCTCGGCGGCCGTCGCGTGCTCCGCGCCGTAGCGGATGTTCTCGCCCACCGTGTCGGAGAACAACGAGGGGTCCTGGAAGACGATGGACACCTTGCGCCGCAGCTCGACCGGGTCGAGCGTGGCGATGTCCACCCCGTCGACCCGGATCTGCCCGGCCCGCAGCGGATAGAGCCCGAGGAGCAGGTTGACCAGGGTGGTCTTGCCGCCCCCGGACTCGCTGACCAGAGCCACCCGCTCGCCCCGGCGCACGTCGAAGGTCACGTCCCGCAGCACGTCCGGCCCGTCGCCATACCCGAACCGCACGTCGTCGAACTCGATCACCGCGGGCGCCTCCGGCAGGTCCACCAGGACCGTGGGGTGCGCCACCGGCTCGGGCGGCGCGACCGCGGCCGGCACCCGCGCCGGGACCTCCGCGGCCGCCATCACGCGGAAGTAGTCCCGCGACCCCGCCACCGCCCGCTGGCCGGCGTCGATGACCCAGCTCATCATCTCGACGGGCATCCGGGCCATGGTGATCAGCTGGATCAGCAGCACCAGCTCGCCGACGCTGAAGCGCCCCCGCACGGTCTGCCAGAAGATCAGCAGGTACATCATCGCGAAGGTCACGTTGAGCACCGCGCGCCGCAGCACGTCCATGGCGTGCCAGTGCCGGGCCTGCGCCCGCGTCGTGTCGTAGGTGTGGTCGAAGTGCTCGGTGAAGGTCGCCAGCTCGTGGCGCTCGCGGGTGAACGACCGCACCACCCGGATCTGGCTGACGACCTCCGCGAACCGCCCGCCGGCGGTGTCGATGTGGGCGTTCTTGTCGCCCTCGTGGGCCTGCCAGCGCCGTGACGTGAGCCCGGTCAGCCAGACATAGGTGGGGAAGACGACGACCAGGAGCACGGCGAGCGGCCAGTAGTAGATCGCGCTGATCACGAGCACCGCGGTGGTCTGGACCAGCAGGGTGATGAAGGTGTTGGACAGCGACTTGGCGAACTGGCTGATCTCGGTGATCGAGCGGTTGAGCCGGCTGACGATGGTGCCGGTCATCTCCTCGTCGAACCAGCTCTGCGGCAGCCGGAGCAGCTTGTCCAGGTAGCGCGTCGACAAGATCGCGCGGATCTGGTTGGACAGCACGTCACCGTGGTAGCCGCCGACGTTGGACACCACCGTGCTGACGAGCTCGCTGGCGAGGATGCCGAGCGCGAACCACACCAGCGTCGGCATGGCGTCGGTGCCCCGGTGGTCGCGCACCGCCGTGACGATGGTGTCGGTCGCCCGCCCCACGAGGAAGGGCGTCGCGATGCCGGCCGCCGCGGTCACCAGGGCGCACAGCGCCACCACGGCGTAGTACGGCCGCAGCTCGCGGGTGAAGCGGACGATCCTGGTCAGGCTCGCGACGGTGCCGGGCTCGCCGGCCTCCTGCGGGCGCGGCGCAGCTGCTGGGTTCACGGGGTCTCCTCCTGGTGGTCCGCAGGAGCCAACGTCGCGCGGCCGGGTCTGCTTCCCGTATGCCGGAGAACGACGCCGGGCGCTCCCGGGTCAGCTGCGACGGCGGGACCGGCCGATGTCCGGACCGTCGAGCGCGTGGTCGACGGAGATCTCGCCCGGGCTGGTCACCGCCAGCAGCGCCGCGGCCACCCCGAGCGCGGCCACCAGCTCCCAGCCGCCCCGGTCGACGAGGACCCCGTGGCCGCGGTGCACGAGCAGGTAGGCCCCGAGCATGTCCACCGCCACCGCGACGCACGCCACCCAGGTGAACGCCCCGAAGAGGATGCAGATCCCGCCGACCAGCTCGACGGCGGCGGCGAGGAAGGCCGAGACGGCGGGCACGGGGACGCCGAGCCGGGTGAACTGCGCCGTGACGGCGTCCAGCCCGAGCACCGAGAACTTCTCCCACCCGTGGGCGATGAGGACCAGCGCGAGCAGCGTGCGGCAGCCGAGCAGCAGCGCGGCGCGGGTCGGGTTCTCGGCGAAGGGCGTCTGGGTCCAGCGGGACATGGCGGCCTCCGGGTCGGGAACGGTTCCGACCACTGTAGGTGCCACGTCCGCCCAGGTCGGGGAGGTCAGGGCTCGCGCCAGATCCCTTCGTCCAGCGCCCGCTCGAAGGTCGGCCGCCACCGGTCGACGTCGAGCCCCCGGCCGTCCAGCCACTCCCGGGAGTAGTACGTGTCGGCGTAGCGCCCGCCGCCGTCGCACAGCAGCGTCACCACCGACCCCTCCTCGCCGCGCTCGCGCATCTCGCACACGAGCTTGAGGGCGCCGAAGAGGTTGGTGCCGGTGGAGCCTCCGGCATACAGCCCGGTCCGGTCCTGC
The DNA here is from genome assembly GCF_022568795.1 of Arsenicicoccus dermatophilus. NCBI lineage: Bacteria > Bacillati > Actinomycetota > Actinomycetes > Micrococcales > Intrasporangiaceae > Arsenicicoccus > Arsenicicoccus dermatophilus. Next base: position 617,980 of record NZ_JAKZHU010000001.1, read on the forward strand.
AGCACGTGGATGCCCGCGATCGAGGCCGCGTCGGGCACCGCGATCATCCGGTCGACCACGGACGGCACGAAGCTCGGCTCCACGCGCGGACGGCCGATGCCCTCGATCCGGGAGCCGACACAGGTGGTGACCAGCGGGTCGGACTCGCACCAGCCGTCGAAGAACGCGGAGTTCTCCGGGTCGGTGACGCACAGCCGGGTCAGGTGGCCGCCGTAGCGCAGGTGCCGGCCGATCGTCGCGGAGGTGCCACCGGTGCCGGCGGCGGTGACGATCCAGGTGGGGTCCGGGTGCGGCTCGAGGGCCAGCTGGCTGAAGATCGACTCGGCGATGTTGTTGTTGCCGCGCCAGTCGGTGGCCCGCTCGGCATAGGTGAACTGGTCCATGTAGTGCCCGCCCAGCTGCTGCGCGAGCTCGATGGCGCGGGGATAGAGCTCGGCCGGGTCGTCGACGTACTCGCACCGGCCGCCGTTGAACTCGATGAGCGCGACCTTGGCGTGGCTGGTCGACCGCGGCATCACGGCGATGAACTCCAGCCCCAGCAGCCGCGCGAAGTAGGCCTCGGACACGGCCGTCGACCCGCTGGACGCCTCGATGATCGGGGTGTGCGGACCGACCCACCCGTTGCACAGGGAGTACAGGAACAGCGACCGCGCCAGCCGGTGCTTGAGCGAGCCGGAGGGATGCGTCGACTCGTCCTTGAGGTAGAGCTGGATGCCCCACTCGGGTGGGAGCCGCACCGGCAGCAGGTGGGTGTCGGCCGAGCGGTTGCCATCGGCCTGGACGGCCTTGATGGCGCGGGCGACCCAGGCGCGCACCTGCGGGTCGTGGTGGTCGACGTCGCGGGGCTGCACGTGCTCTGTCATGCGTCGAGGGTATCCACCTGCCTAGGGTGGGTCGTGGGCAGGATCCACCAGGATCCCCGACCGGGCCGATGACCAGGCACGTCGCCTCGGGCCGGCGACCACCACGAGGATCACCAGGAGACGGTATGGCGCTGCGGATCGGGTACAAGGCCTCGGCGGAGCAGTTCGCCCCGCGCGACCTCGCGGACCTCGCGGTGCTCGCCGAGCAGCTCGGCCTGGACAGCGTCTTCGTCGCCGACCACGTGCAGCCCTGGCGGCACACCGGCGGCCACGCGCCGGCGTCGATCCCCTGGCTCGCCCACGTCGCCGCCCGCACCGAGCGCGTCGTCCTGGGCACCTCGGTGCTCACGCCGTCGTTCCGCTACAACCCCGCCGTCCTGGCCCAGTCCTTCGCGACCCTCGCGTGCCTGGCTCCCGGCCGGATCGTCCTGGGCGTCGGTTCCGGGGAGGCGCTCAACGAGGTCGCCGTCGGCTCCGTCGACGGGTGGCCGGAGTTCAAGGAGCGCTTCGCCCGGCTGCGCGAGGCCGTCGACCTGATGCGGCAGCTGTGGTCGGGGGAGCGGGTGACCTTCGAGGGCGCCTACTACCGCACCGCCGACGCGACGATCTACGACCGCCCCGACGAGCCCGTGCCGGTGTACGTCGCCGCGGGCGGCCCCATGGTCGCGCGCTACGCGGGGCGCAAGGGCGACGGGCTGATCTGCACCTCCGGCAAGGGCAGGGAGCTGTATGCCGACCAGCTCGTCCCCGCGCTCGTCGAGGGCGCCGGCAAGGTCGGCCGGTCGGCGACGGACCTGGACCGGATGATCGAGATCAAGCTGTCCTACGACACCGATCCCGCTGCGGCGCTGGAGAACTGCCGCTTCTGGGCGCCGCTGTCCCTCGCCCCCGAGCAGAAGCACTCGCTGCACGACCCGACCGAGATGGAGCGCGCCGCCGACGAGCTGCCGATCGAGCAGGTCGCCCGCCGCTGGATCGTCGCATCCACCCCGGAGGAGGTGGTCGAGCAGGTGCGGGCCTACACCGACCTCGGCTTCGACCACCTGGTCCTCCACGCGCCGGGGCACGACCAGGAGCGCTTCCTGCGGCTCTTCGCCGAGCAGGTGGCACCGGCGGTGCGCGAGCTCGAGGTGGGGGCGCTGCCGGCGGTGTCCTGATCCGGCGCCCTGGACGGGGTCTCGCGTCCTCCCTGGCGCCGCTCCCGCCGAGGTCGCCCTGGCGTCTGGCTCCGGGCGAGGGCGTCGCCGGTTGCCGGGCGAGCCGGACCGTGCGGCGGCGACGCGGGGGTCGAGACGCGGGGGGCTTAGTCCGGCAGGGCGGCGAGCAACCGACGCAGGACGTCCGCGGGGTCCTCGGCGCGCATCACCTCACCCATCACGGCGACCCCGTGCGCGCCGGCGTCGACCGCCTCGGCCGCGGTGTCGGGCGAGATGCCGCCCAGGGCAAGCACTCCCGGTCGTGGAGCCCCGTCGGCGGCCCAGCCCGCCCCGGCGAGAGCCGCCCGCACCCCGGCGGCCCCGAGCGCGGGACCGTAGCCCGGCTTGGACCGCGTCTCGGCATACGGGGAGAGCGTGACGTAGTCCAGCCGCTCCGCCGCCGCCCGGCGCAGCTCGGCCGTGTCGTGGCAGGACCGACCCGTCAACCGGGGCTGCGACCGAAGCCCGTCGGGAGCAGGATCGTGCGCGCGCAGGTGGACACCGTCGATCGTCCCGCCCCCGAGCGACTCGGGTGCCGGGGCAGCCGCGACGAGCAGGCCACCGACCGGGTGCAGCAGCTCGGCGAGCTCGGTGGCCAGCTCGGCCCGGTCGTCCGCGGGCAGATCTCGCTCGCGCAGGCACACCCAGCGCAGCCCGGCCTCGACGCCGGCGGCGACCTGGTCCCGCAGCGTCCGGCCCGACGGCAGCTGGGCGCGGTCGGTCAGCACCAGCAGCCGCGGACAGGCCGGCCCGGGGACGCCGGAGCCGCAGGCGGACCGGCCCGGACCCGGCGACTCCCCGGGCGGGGCTCCGCCGGGCCTCCCGGGCGTGCCTCCCGGACCGGGCATCAGTCGATCCGGCCGCCCGTCGGGGACGACGCGAGCGCGTGGCGGCGCACCGGGATCCGCCCCGCCGACCACGCGAGACGACCGGCGACGGTCGCGTGGCGGATCGCCGCGGCCATGGCGGCCGGGTGCTCCGCGCGGGTCACGGCCGAGGCCACGAGCACCGCGTCGCAGCCGAGCTCCATGGCCAGGGCGGCCTCGGAGGCGGTCCCGATCCCCGCGTCGAGCACCACGGGCACGTCGACCGCCTCGCGGATCAGCTCGATGTTGTGCGGGTTGCGGATGCCGAGGCCGGAGCCGATGGGTGACCCGAGGGGCATCACGGCCGCGCACCCGAGGTCGGCCAGGCGCGTGGCCACCACGGGGTCGTCGGTGGTGTAGGGCAGGACCGTGAACCCGTCGTCGACCAGCTGCTCGCAGGCGTCGAGGAGCTCGACGGCGTCGGGCAGCAGGGTGCGGTCGTCGGCCACGACCTCGACCTTGACGAGGTCCGTCTGCAGGGCCTCGCGGGCGAGCTGGGCGGTGAGCACGGCCTCGCGGGCGGTGTAGCAGCCGGCGGTGTTCGGCAGCAGGGTGCACCCCAGCCGCCGCAGCAGCCCCAGGGTGTCGTCCCCGCCCGACGCCGAGACCCGGCGCATCGCCACGGTGACCAGGCTCGGCTGCGCGGCGCGGATGGCGGCCTCGAGCTCGCTGAGCCGGCGCGACCCGCCCGTCCCGAGGAAGACCCGGGAGGACAGCCGGTGCTCCCCGACAACGAGGACGTCGTCGCCGTCGGTGGCGTGGGTGGTGGTGTCGGACACGGCTGCTCAGCCTCCCTGCATGGCGGTGACGACCTCGACGCGGGTGCCCGCCTCGAGGGTGCGCCCGGACCACCGGGCGCGGGGCACGACGGCCTGGTCCACGGCGACGGCGATCCCGTCGGGGCTCAGGCCGAGCGCGGCGACGAGGGCGGCGACGTCGCAGCCCTCCGGGACCTCGCGCGGCTCACCGTTGACGGTGACGGTCATGGCTGGACTCCTGGTCATCGCTGACTCCTGCTGGGGACGGGGCGGTGGCCGCGGCGGACCGCAGCCGCCGCGGAGGGCTCGGTGGGCGCGACCGGGGACGCGACCGGGGACCCGGTGTCCCGTCCGCAGGACCCCGAGAGCGGACCGGCGGGGGCCTCGGTGCGGAATCGGGCGGGGGTGAACGGCTCGGCCGCGGCGACCTCGGTCCGCCGGTCGAGCGTGAGGTCGGCGACCACCTCGGCCGTGACCGGGGCCAGCAGCATGCCGTGCCGGTAGTGCCCCGCGGCGACCACGAGACCAGGCACGTCGCCGCCGAGCAGCGGCCCGTTGTCCGGCGTGCCCGGCCGCAGCCGGGCGACCGCGTCGACGAGGGTGAGCTCACCGACCTCGGGCAGCAGCGTGGTCGCGGCGCGGAGCAGCTCCAGCAACCCCCGACCGGTGACCCGGGTGTCGTCGAGCTCCTCGGAGGTCGCCCCGATCGCCAGCTCGCCGTGGCCGCGGGGGATGAGGTAGACGTGGTCGCCGTGGACCGTGCCGCGCACGGTCTGGTCGAGCAGGCCGGACGCTCCCGCCATACGCAGGATCTGACCCTTGACCGGACGGACCGGCAGGGGCAGCAGTCCGCTCAGCGCAGCGCACCGTCCGGCCGCAGCCCCGGTCGCGAGCACCACCGTGTCGCACCGGGTCGGCGCGCCGTCCTCGGCGACGACGCCCATGACCGCACCGTCGGCCACGAGCGGCTCGCCCGCCCGCCGCACCAGGCTGACGCCGGCCCGCTCGCACGCCGCGAGCAGACCCAGCACCACCCGCCGGTTGTCCACCGCCAGGTCGCTCTCGACGACCAGGGCGGTGCGCGATCCCGGCGCGAGAGCCGGTGCCAGGCGGCGCAGCTCGCGCGTCGACAGCCGGGCCACCGACAGGTCGTAGGACTCCAGCAGCGCCTGCGTGCGCCAGACCTCGCGCGCGTCGTCCAGGGTCAGCCCCACGTGCAGCGAGCCCTGGGTCTGCAGGTCCGGGTCCACGCCCGAGGACTCGGCCAGCCGCTGCGCGAAACCCGGCCAGCGGGAGTGGGACTCGAGCAGCAGCTCCAGCAGGTCCAGCTCGTCGTAGGACGCCTCGCTGACCGGAGCCAGCATCCCGCCCGCCGCGTGCGAGGCGCCCTGGCCCGGGGCCGGGTCCCACAGCTGCACCGAGGCGCCGCGGCGGCGGATCTCGAGCGCGCAGGACAGCCCGATCACGCCGCCCCCGAGGACGACGACGTCGGTGGGGTGGGACATGCGATCACCGTGCTCCCTGGCCCGCATGATCGGGCCGGTATGGCGGTCGAGACCCGCGGCAGGTCTCCTCTCAGCCCGGTGCGCCGGACTCCCGCGAGGACCCCACGATCATACGCCGCGGCCCCCGAGGAGATCCCCGGGGGCCGCGGTCGATCCGGCGTGCGCCGGTGGGTGTCAGCCCTGGCGCATCGTGCCGGTCTGCATGAACCGCTCGTGCCAGGAGAAGGCCTCGCCCAGCAGGTGCGGGGTCTGCAGGCCCCACGCGCCACGCTGCGCCCGGTCGAAGTAGTCCTGCAGCATGGGCTTGAAGTCCGGGTGCGCGCAGTTGTCGATGATCCGCTGGGCCCGCTTGCGGGGCGAGCAGCCACGCAGGTCGGCGAGCCCCTGCTCGGTGATCAGCACCTGCACGTCGTGCTCGGTGTGGTCGACGTGGGTGACCATCGGCACGATGCAGGACAGCGCACCGCCCTTGGCCGTCGACGGGGTGACGAAGGTCGACAGATAGGCATTGCGGGCGAAGTCCCCGGAGCCGCCGATGCCGTTCTGGATGCGCGAGCCCATGATGTGGGTGGAGTTGACGTTGCCGTAGATGTCGGCCTCGATCAGCCCGTTGCTCGCGATCACGCCGAGCCGACGGATGGCCTCCGGGTGGTTCGAGATCTCCTGCGGCCGCATGATGATCCGCTTGTTGAAGAAGTCGATGTCGTCGTTGAACCGCTGGACGCCCTCCGGGGACAGCGAGAAGGCGGTGGCCGAGGCGACCTCGATGGTGCCGTTCTCGATCAGGTCGAGCATGCCGTCCTGCAGCACCTCGGTGTAGGCCTTCAGGCCCTTCCACGGCGACTCGGACAGGCCCGCGAGCACGGCGTTGGCGATGTTGCCCACACCGGACTGCAAGGGCAGCAGGCCCTCGGGCATACGGCCCGACCGGACCTCCAGCTCCAGGAAGTCCATCAGGTGCGCCGCGATGGCCTTGGAGTCCTCGTCCAGCGGCTTGAAGGGGGTGTTGCGGTCGGGGGCGTCGGTCTCGACGATCGCGATGACCTTGTCGGGGTCCACGCGGAAGAAGGGGTCGCCGATGCGGTCGGCGGCGTCGACGATCGGCAGCGGCTTGCGGTGCGGCGGCAGCGCGGTGCCGTAGTAGATGTCGTGCATGCCCTGCAGCTCCATGCGCTGCCAGGAGTTGACCTCGAGGATGACCTTGTCGGCCTGGTCGATCCAGGTCTTGTTGTTGCCCACGGAGGCCGACGGCAGCAGCGTGCCGTCCTCGTTGACGGCGGTGACCTCGACGACCGCGCAGTTCAGCTTGCCGAGGAAGCCCTCCCAGGTCATCTGGGCGACGTGCGACAGGTGGACGTCGATGTACTCCATCGTGCCGGCGTTGATCTTGGCGCGGCTGATCGGGTCGGACTGGTAGGGCAGGCGCAGCTCGACGCCGTCCGCCTCGGCCAGCGCGCCGTCCAGCTCGGGGGCGGTGGAGGCGCCGGTCCACACGCCGACCTTGAACTCGTCGCCGGCCTGGTGCGCGGCGCTCATCCGGGAGGCCAGGGCGGCCGGGACGGCCTTGGGGTAGCCCGCGCCCGTGAAGCCGCTCATCCCGACGTTGTCGCCGTGCTGGATGAGGGCGGCCGCGTCGTCCGCGGACATGATCTTGGAGCGGAGGGCGGCGTTGGCGACGCGGGAGCTCATCGGCAGGTTCTCCTCAGTACGGGACAGCTGGTGGGTCCAGCCTAGGCGGGGACCTCGAGCCGGAGGTGTCCGACCCCGGCCCAAGCCCTCCGTGGCCGGTCGGCGGCGGTATGCCCAGGCGCCCCGGATCTGGCAGGTCCGGGGCGCGTCGGGTGCGGGGTGCCGTCAGGCTCGGGTCACTGGACCGTGATGTCGTCGATGACGAAGGAGGTCTGGTTGATGGAGTCCTCGGTGGCGGCGAGCTTGAGGGTGACGGTCTTGCCGGCGTGCTTGGTCAGGTCGATGGTCTTCTGGACGTAGCCGTTGGTCTTGTCCAGGTTGGAGTAGGACGCGACCGCGGTGCCGTCGATGGTGATGGTGGCCTTGTCGTACTTGCTGTAGGCGGTGGTCTCGGCGGTGTCGATGGCGACCCAGTAGGTCAGCTTGGGGGAGCCGGTGGGGACGGTGATGGTCTGCTGGGCGTACTCGCTGGTGGTCTTGCCGTTGCCGCCGAGCCACAGCTTCCAGGTGCCGGAGTGGGCCTTGCGGCCGGTGTTGTCGGTGATCGGGCCGTTGGAGCCGGTCCAGCCGGACTGGCCGGCCTCGAAGTCGCCGTTGGTCACGGCGTTGCCGCCGGGCTGCGGGGTCGAGGTCGGGGTGCCCGTGGGCGTGCTGGTGGGGGTGCCCGTCGGCGTCGGCGTCGGCGTGCTGGTCGGGCTCGGGCTGGGAGCGGGGTCGGACCCGGGCTGGGTGCCGCCGAGCGCGGTGATCGCGTCCAGGATCTGGGTGCGGAAGGCCGAGACCTTGGTGTAGTGACCGGCCTGGTCGGCGCGGGCGCAGCCGACGCCCCAGGAGGTGATGCCGACCTGGGTGGTGGTGCCCTTGACGAAGAGCGGGCCGCCGGAGTCGCCGTTGCAGGTGTCCTTGCCGGCGGTGCCGTTGCCGGAGGCGCAGATCTCGGACGAGGAGTACGGGCTGCACTGGTTGCCGGTGTGCAGCGGCAGGTCGACCTGCATGAGGTTCTGCGAGGAGGAGCCGGTCTCGGACAGCTTGCCCCAGCCGATCGCGGTGAACCAGGAGGAGGTGTCCTTGGACGAGTCGGCGGGCAGCTGGGCGAACTTCGTCACCCCGGTGACCGGCTTCTCCAGCTTGCCGACGGCCCAGTCGCCCTTCTTGGGGCCCGCGCCGGTGCGCCAGTCGGTCACCTTGTACTCCGTGCCCTGCTTCCAGTCGACCTTGCCCACGTTGATCGTGACGGTCATGTTCGTCGGGGTGGAGTCCAGGCAGTGCTGGGCGGTGAGTAGGATGTCGGGGCTGATCAGCGTGCCGCCGCAGCCGTAGGTCCCGTCGCTGGTCTTCATCCGCACCTTGGCCTGCATGGGCCAGGCGCCCTCCTGGGCCTGGTCCCCGCCGACGATGGTGGCGTGCCGGCCGTCCGGGCTGGTGTAGTCGTCGGCGTGGGCGACCTGGGGGGCCAGGCCCGCCAGCAGCAGCGTGGTGGCGCCGAGGCCGAGCGCGGCGGGACGACGCAGGGAGTAAGCGGGCATGAGGACTCCTAGGGGATGACGCGATCCAGAGACGACCGACAGGGCCGTATGGGGGACCATCCTCAGCCCGCGCCCCGAATATGTAAAGACCCTACCGAAACTTTTCTCTACGTTGAGCTTTCGCGGCGGCAGCCGTCAGCTCGATCTGCCGGACGGTCGGGAGCAGCGGCTCCACGCCCGGATGCCGATCAGGGCGTCCCGGGCCGGTGGCCTGGGACGCCCTGAGGCGGTGGGGGTGTGGGTCAGCCGATGGTGATGTCGTCGAAGACGAAGGAGGTCTGGCGGGTGTAGTCCTCGCTGGCGGAGAAGCCGAGGGTGATGGTCTTGCCGGCGTACTTGGTCAGGTCGACGGTCTTCTGGACGTAGCCGTTGGTCTTGTCCTGGGCGGAGTAGGACGCGACGGGGGTGCCGTTGATGGCGACGCGGGCGTTGTCGAAGCGGGCGTACTTGCTGGTCTCGGCGGTGTCGATGGCGACCCAGTAGGTGAGCTTGGGGTTGCCGGTGGGGACCTTGACGGTCTGCTGGGCGCGCTGCCAGTTCATGCGGCCGGTGCCGGCGAGCCAGAGCTTGCCGGAGCCGGAGTGGGCCTTGCGTCCGGGGTTGGTGTTGATGACGCCGGGGGTGGCGCTCCAGCCGGTCCCGGCGGACTCGAAGTCACCGTTCTTGACGGCGTTGTTGGTGCTCGGGGCCGGGGCGGTGGTCTCGGTGGGGACCGGGGCCGGGGTGGTGGTGGACGTCTCGGTCGGTGTCGGCGCGGGGGTGGAGGTCTCGGTGGGGACCGGCGCGGGGGTGGAGGTCTCGGTGGGGACCGGCGCGGGGGTGGAGGTCTCGGTGGGGACCGGCGCGGGGGTGGAGGTCTCGGTGGGGACCGGGGCCGGCGTCGAGGTGGGGGCCGGGGCCGGGCCGGGCTGGGTGCCGCCGAGCGCAGTGATCGCGTCCAGGATCTGGGTGCGGAAGGCCGAGACCTTGGTGTAGTGACCGGCCTGGTCGGCGCGGGCGCAGCCGACGCCCCAGGAGGTGATGCCGACCTGGGTGGTGGTGCCCTTGACGAAGAGCGGGCCGCCGGAGTCGCCGTTGCAGGTGTCCTTGCCGGCGGTGCCGTTGCCGGAGGCGCAGATCTCGGACGAGGAGTACGGGCTGCACTGGTTGCCGGTGTGCAGCGGCAGGTCGACCTGCATGAGGTTCTGCGAGGAGGAGCCGGTCTCGGACAGCTTGCCCCAGCCGATCGCGGTGAACTCACGCGCCGCGTCCTGGGAGGAGTCGGCGGGCAGCTGGGCGAACTTCGTCACCCCGGTGACCGGCTGCTCGAGCTTCGCCACGGCCCAGTCGCCGCGCTTGGGGCCCGCACCGGTGCGCCAGTCCTTGATCTTGTACTCCGTGCCCTGCTTCCAGTCGACCTTGCCCACGTTGATGGTGACGGTCATGGAGCTCGGCGTCTTGTCCAGGCAGTGCTGGGCGGTGAGCAGGATGTCGGGGCTGATCAGCGTGCCGCCGCAGCCGTAGGTGCCCTCGCTGGTCTTCATCCGCACCTTGGCCTGCATGGGCCAGGCGCCCTCCTGGGCCTGGTCCCCGCCGACGATGGTGGCGTGCCGGCCGTCCGGGCTGGTGTAGTCGTCGGCGTGGGCGACCTGGGGGGCCAGGCCGACGAGCAGCAGGGCAGAGACGCCGAGCACGGCAGGGCGGCGCGCGGAGCGGGAAGTCATAGAGGATCTCCTCGGTGAGGTGGCAGCGGACGACGGCGCGAGGCGCGCCGCGAGAAGGTCGGTGGTACGACCGTACGGGTGACATCTTCCGAGGCGCGCCCGGGCCTGTAAAGCCTCGTCAGAGGCCGTGCTTCTGCGTGAAGGGAGCACTACCCCGGGTGAAGATCACGGCAGGTATGCCGAAGAGTTCTCTCCGTGCTCGGGGCGGGCCCCGTGGTCGGTCCGGCGAGGCGGTCGGGAAGGGGGTGCCAGACCGGCCGTACCCGCCGCTGATCAGCGGCAGCCCGTGTCGGGACGCAGCACCTGCAGCCGACTCGCGAAGGGGATGTCGGCGAGCGTCCCCTCGCGCTGGGACGGCAGGAAGGACGACCAGAAGCCCGGGTCCTGCACGGTCGACAGGATCGCGGTGTCACCCGTCTGGTCGCCCGGCAGGAAGCCGTGACGGACGCCCGTGCGGGCGACCCACTGCTGCAGCTGGGTGGGCAGCGCGGCGATCTCCCGGTCCGACATGCGCAGCCGCAGCCGCTGGCCCTCCATGATCGCGTCCGGGTGGCCGTCCGAGCCGTCGGTCCGCGAGGCGGGGCAGGACCAGCGACCCGACCGAGCCACCGGCAGCCCGACGTACAACGCGTGCGGGAAGTAGCCGTGGCGGCGTGCGTAGGCGATGTCCTCGCGGCTGATGGAGCCCGCGTCGTGGGGCAGGCTGGACGCCGTCGCGCCACCACGGTCGGGGTAGGTGCCGGGCAGCTGGCCTGCGTTGGCCCTGCGGTCTGCGGTCAGGCTCATCCATCCGCCGTGGCAGGCGGTCGGCCGGTCACCCCCGCGGAACAACCACAGGCTGTAGGCACGACGGCGGGCGACGTCGACGATGACGATGCTCGAGTCGGTGCCGTTGCTGCCCACCCACGAGGGGTCGAGCGGCACGTCGTCCGCCCAGGAGTGCCAGCCGGGCGGCATCGGGCGGCCACCGCAGTCGCCGCCGAAGGCGATCCGGCCGCGGCGGGTGCCGGGCTCGCCGACGTAGACCCGGGCGTTGTAGTCCCCGGAGTTCAGCCACCAGACGCGGGCGCCGGCATGGCTGACCTGGTCGGCGAGACGGGCCGCCATCCGGTCGCTGGCGGGGTCCACGACGCCCGCGGGCAGGGTGTCGACGCGGGCGGTCCAGAAGGTCCCGGCATAGGGATAGCCGAGCGAGCCGTAGGTCCCGCCCTGGCCGTAGCGCAACGGGGTGGCGCGGGGACGCGCGGCGGGAGCCGGGGCCGCGGCGGCGCGGCGGCGGGCCTTGGTCGGCGCCTTCGCGAAGCCCTTGGCCTTGGCGCGGACCTTTGCCGGGGTCCGGGCCACGGTCTTGGCCGTGGTGGTCGTCCGGGGCGCAGCCGCAGCCTTCCCCGAGCGGGTCGACCCGGCCTGGACCTGGGTCGTGCCGGGAGCCGCGGCGAGCTGACGTGCCGCCACCCGCGCGACGACCGGGTGCGCCGTGGGGACGGGCATCGCGGGCACCCCGGCGGCGGGCAGGGCGGGGATCGCCGCCGGGCCGCTCGCGGTCGGGACGGCCGAGGTGGGGGCGGGGCCGGCGACCGGCGTCGCCGTCGTGGACGAGGGGGCGCTGGAGCGGGGGGCGGCGAGCGGGATGCCCGGGACGGCGTGGTGCTGGGCGGCGACGGCCACCACGGGCACGAGGGCGAGCGTGGCGACACCGGTGGCCAGCAGCGTGGGCCGGGGCAGGGGGAGGGCGACATGGGGGACTCCTCGTCGGGTGAGCGGCCCGACGGTCTGGGGGCGGGTGCGAGGTGGGGGCCTCCTCGCGGAGACCCCCACCGGTGCGCGCCCAGTATGGCGACCGCCCGCGTCCTCGGCACCCCCCTGGGACCACGGGGGCCCGGGGACGCCACGAGACGCCGGTGACCCGGGAGGGTCAGCGAGGCGGCATCCGCAGGGCGCCGTCCAGCCGGACGACCTCGCCGTTGAGCATCGGGTTGTCCACGACGTGCAGTGCGAGAGAGGCGAACTCCTCCGGGCGGCCGAGTCGCGAGGGGTGCGGGACCATGGCGCCGAGAGAGGCCTTGGTCTCCTCCGGCATACCGGCCATCATCGGCGTCTCCATCGTGCCCGGCGCGATCGTCATGACGCGGATCGCCTTGTCCGCCAGGTCGCGCGCGGCCGACAGCGTCAGCCCGACGATGCCGCCCTTGGACGCGGCATACGCCGCCTGGCCGACCTGGCCGTCGTAGGCCGCGATCGACGCGGTGTTGATGATGACGCCCCGGTCGCCGTCGACCGGCTCGTTGTCGACCATCGCGGCGGCGGCCAGGCGCATGACGTTGAAGGTGCCGACCAGGTTGACGTCGACGACGGTCTGGAACGTCGGGAGGGCGAGCGGGCCGTCGCGGCCCACGATGCGGCCGGGGGTGGCGACCCCCGCGCAGGAGACCGCGACGCGCAGGTCGCCGAGCTCCTCGGCGGCGTCGATCGCGGCCTGCACCTGGTCCTCGTCGCGCACGTCCGCGGCGCAGAAGCGCACCCGGTCGCCGAGCTCCTCGGCGACGGCCGGCCCGCGCGAGCCCTCGAGGTCGATGATGACGACCGCGGCGCCCGCGGCGTGCAGGGCACGGGTGGTGGCCTCGCCGAGGCCGGAGCCGCCCCCGGTGACGAGGGCGACGGTCTTGTCGGTGATCTTCACGAGCTGTCCTGTCCTGGTGGGAGTTTGTCGATCTGGCTGGGTCGGGGCACGCACCGGCCGGCCCCGTGGCGGGGGCCGGCCGGTGCGCGACGGGTCACCCGCGCAGCAGGGCGCGGGAGATGACGAGGCGCTGGATCTGGTTGGTGCCCTCGAAGATCTGGGCGACCTTGGCCTCGCGCATGTAGCGCTCCGCGGGGAAGTCCATGGTGTAGCCCGCGCCGCCGAGGACCTGGACGGCGTCGGTGGTGACCTGCATGGCGTTGTCGGTGGCGGTGAGCTTGGCGACGGAGGCCTGCTTGCCGACGGAGCGGCCCGCGTCCTTCATCCGCGCGGCCATGAGGTAGGTCGCGCGAGCCTGGTGGACCTTGGCCTCCATGTCGGCGAGCAGGAAGGCCAAGCCCTGGAACTCGCCGATGGTCCTGCCGAACTGGACGCGCTCCTTGGCATACCTCACCGCGCAGTCCAGGGCCGCCTGGGCCAGGCCCGTCGCGCACGCGGCGATGCCGAGGCGACCGGCGTCCAGCGCGGCCAGCGCGATCGGCATGCCCTGACCCTCGCGGCCGATGCGGCGGGACTCGTCCACCTCGACACCCTCGAAGTAGACCTGCCGCACGGTGTCGCAGTGCAGGCCCATCTTGCGCTCCGGCTCGGCGAAGGTCAGACCCGGCGCGTCCAAGGGCACCACGAAGCACGAGATGCCCTTGGAGCCCTCGTCGCTCGTGCGCGCGAAGGTGGTGTAGAAGTCGGCGTGGCCGGCGTGGGAGATCCACGCCTTGGTGCCGCGCAACGTGTAGGGGCCCGAGTCGCCCACGCGGGTCGCGCGGGTGGTCATCGACGCCACGTCGGACCCGGCTTGCGGCTCGGACAGGCAGTAGGCGCCGAGCTGCTCGCCGGAGAGCATCCCGGTCAGCAGCTGCTGCTTCTGCTCGTCGGTGCCGAAGGTCGCTACCGGGAAGCAGGTCAGCGAGTGCACCGAGACGCCGACGGCCACCGACATCCAGGCATAGGCGATCTCCTCGACCACCTGGAGGTAGACCTCGTAGGGCTGGCCACCGCCGCCGAGCTCCTCGGGGTAGGCGAGGGTCAGCAGGCCGGACCGGCCGAGCAGGTGGAAGATGTCGCGCGGGAACTCGTGCGCGGCCTCCATGGCATCGACCTGGGGGGCGAGCTCGTCGCGACAGATCTCGCGGGTGAGGTCGATCAGGTCCTGGGACTCTTCGTTGGGCATCAGGCGCTCTGCGGGCATGACGCCAATCTAGGTCTTGACGTCGCGTCATGCCTACGTCGCGGCACGCCCTGGGTCGCAGGTCACGGCGTATGCCGCCGCGCGGCGGGCCGCGCGGGACCGCGCCTCAGAGCACCATCTCGGCGATCCGGCGCACCGTCGCGGCGTCTCCGTGGACGATCATCGTGGTGACGAGCGACTCCTCCCACGCGGCCAGCTCGTCCTTGATCTTGGCGGGCGGGCCGACCAGCGCGACCCGACTCACCATCTCGGTGGTCACCGCGGCCGTCGCCTCCTGCTTGCGGCCGGCGAGGAAGTGCTCCTGGATCTCGTCGCACTCGCGCTCGAACCCGAGGCGGGCGACGGCGTCCCGGTGGAAGTTCGCGCCCTTGGCGCCCATGCCTCCGACATACAGCGCGATGTGCGGACGGAGCCGGTCGGCCGCGCGCTCCACGTCGTCGTCGACGACCACCTGCACCGGCAGCGCGACCTCGAAGTCCGCGGGGCGCTCGCCCCGCGCCGCGAATCCCTCGTCGAGGCAGCGGCGGTAGAACGAGTCCTCGTAGGGGGAGTAGAACAGCGGCAGCCAGCCGTCGGCGATCTCGGCGGTGAGCGCGACGTTCCTGGGGCCCTCGGCGGCGATCAGGATCGGGATCCGCTCGCGCACCGGGTGCAGCGTGGAGCGCAGCGGCTTGCCCAGGCCGGTGCCCTTCTCGGCGGGCAGCGGCACGTGGTAGTGCCGGCCCTCGTGCCGGACGACCTCGCGGGCCATGGCCTGACGCAGGATCGAGACGTACTCGCGGGTGCGGGCGAGGGGCTGGCGGTAGGGCTGGCCGTACCACCCCTCGACCACCTGGGGGCCGCTGGCGCCGATGCCCAGCGCGAAGCGTCCTCCGCTGAGGTGGTCCATGGTCATCGCGGCCATCGCCGTCGCCGCCGGGGCGCGGGCGCTCAGCTGGCAGACCGCGGTGCCCAGCGTCAGACGGGTGGTGCGGGCGCCCAGCCAGGCCAGGGGAGTGAGCGCGTCCGAGCCGTAGGCCTCCGAGGTCCACACGCTGTCGAAGCCGCTCTGCTCGGCGGCCTGCACGGCCTCGTCGACCCCGTCGGGGCGGCCGGCCCCCCAGTAGCCCAGCCCCAGTCCCAGCTTCATGGTCCGCTCCTTCGCGTGCGACTGCCTGCGAGTATGCCGCAGGCCCCACCCTCCTGCCCGGTCGTCCCCGGGTGCCGGGGTGGCGCCGCTGGAGAAGGTGATCGACGGCGCCCCCTGGAAAGGGACGAGAGCCACCGGTACGGACGCTGGGTCGAGCGATGATCACTCATCGACAATCGGCTTCCGACGCCGACCTGCTGACGCTGGGTAAGGAAATCCTGACACATTGTTTCCCGGTTTTTTCTCAGGAAATGGACCCATCATGACTCTTATTTTCCACCACCCGTCCGACGGTGGCGGCTCTCCACCTCGACGATGCCTTCCCCGGCTTTCCACCTCGGCAGGCGTCGTGACCGGGAGCCGGATCGTCGAGACCCTCGCCGCACCAGGAGCGCGCCACCGAGCATCTCTTCCCCCCGGTCTCCCCAGGGCATCCGCAAGGTCGGGGAGAATATTCATGGACTTTCCTCTGAGCTAAAGAATTGATGGTTTTTGTGGCAAAGAAGACTGCCCGGAGGTCGCCGTCGCGCCCGGCGTCCGTCATCGGCACGACCGTGCAGCGCGAGGTGGCGTTCTGTGGCCCGCTGGGGGTCGGCAAGACCACCGCGGTACGTGTGAGCTCCACCATCGACGTGGCGAACACCGAGGTCCCCTGGAACGAGGCACCGGCGATGCCGACGACGCCCAAACGTTCCACCACGGTAGGCATCGACTACGGCGAGTGGCACAGCGAGGAGTTCGGGAAGGTCGCCCTGTACGGCACCCCGGGTCAGGAGCGGTTCGACCTGACGCGCAAGGGTGCGCTCCACTCCCGCTGCGCCGTGGTGCTGTGGCTCATGGGCCACAACGACTACGCGCTGGGCGAGGCCCAGGAGTGGATCGACTACATCAGCAGGGGAGTACCCGACGTGCTCCAGCGCCTGACGGTGGCGGTCACCCGGCTCGACCGGGACGACAGCGCCTTCCAGCTGTCGGACTTCCGCACCCTGCTCGACGAGCACGACCCGCAGATCGCCCTGACCGCGGCGGACCCCCGCGAGTCCGACGACGTCTGCGACGTCATCCGGATCGCCCTGCGCAGGATGGAGAAGAAGTGACCCCCCAGGCACCCGACATGACCCCCGAGTGGCGTGAGGACTGGGACGCCTGGTCGCGCCCGTTCGGCACGGCCATCTGCCCGCACCTGGAGCGCCTGCACGACTCCGTCCCGACGCTGATCGGCGCCATGGCCTGCACCGACGACGGCCTCAACATCGCCGCGACCGGCATCGACACCTCCCAGGTGGGCAAGCTCGCCGCGCTGAGCAGCTCGGTCTTCGCCGTCGCCAAGGCTCACCGGGAGGGCATCGACCCCACCAAGGACGTGGGCTCGACCACGGTCAACATCGGTGACTCCGAGTTCCAGTGCGTGCTGCAGCGGCTGACGGTGCCCCACCTGGGTCACATCCTGCTGGTGCTGGCGGCCCGGGACGTCAGCCTGGGCGCCCTCCTCGTCGCGACCCGATCGGCAGGCCGAGAGATCCGGGAGACCCTCGCCCGGCACACCCCGGACGGGAGCCCCACGCAGTGATCAGCCTGTGATCCGAGGATGCCCGGGACGGTGAGCGGTCGGCGCGAAGGCGCGGCGCAGGTCCACGGGCAGGACCTCGGGTCGCTTGGCGGACCGGCCGTCGCCCGACGAGCGGCCGGTCACCCGGCGCTGCACCCACGGACCCACGTGCGTGCGCAGCCAGGCGGCGTGCTCGCGCATGGCGTCGACACGGGCGGGCGGTCCGAGCGGGGGGAGCGGCGTGGCCCAGTCAGCCGTCTCGGGCTCGAAGCCCAGGGTCTTGAAGGCCTCGGCCGCGACCCGCGCGTGCCCGTCGGGCGTCATGTGGATCCGGTCCTCGGCCCACATCCGCCAGTCCTGGAGCGCCGTGAGCGCCCACTGGTTCAGGACATAGGCCTCGTGGCGCTGGGCGATCGACCAGATGTGCGCGACGTACGTCGCGGCCCGGCCCCGCGTGAGCCCCACGAGCGGCGCGCCCGCGGGGTCGGTGGGCGTCACCATCAGCACGTCGGCACCGGCCGCGCGCAGCCGGCCGACCGCCTCGTCGAGCCGCCCGGCGAGCGCGTCGATGTCGGCGCGGGGTCGCAGGATGTCGTTGCCGCCGCCCACGATCGAGACCAGGTCGGGCTGCAGGGCGAGCGCCGCGTCGAGCTGCGGACCCACGACGTCGGCGAGCAGCCGTCCGCGGACGGCGAGGTTGGCGTAGCCCAGCTCCCGGCCGTCCTCGGCGGCGACGACCGCGAGCATCCCGGCGAGCCGGTCGGCCCAGCCGGCATACACCTCGGGGTCCTCCACGGAGGGGTCGCACATGCCCTCGGTGAAGGAGTCGCCGATGGCGACGTAGCGGCTCCAGGCCCTGGGCTGGTGGGCGACGCTCACGGGAGTCTCCAGTCGACGGGGTCGGCCCCCTGCTCCTGCAGGGCCGCGTTGGCACGGCTGAACGGTCGCGAGCCGAAGAAGCCGGCGTGCGCGGACAGCGGTGAGGGATGGGCGGACTCGAGGCACGGTATGCCGGGGAGGTGCCGCGCCAGGCCCCGAGCGTCCCGTCCCCACAGGATCGCCACGAGCGGGCCGCCGCGCTCGGCGAGGGCGGAGATGGCGCAGGAGGTGACCTGCTCCCAGCCCTTGCCGCGGTGGCTCGCGGCCTGACCGGGCCGGACGGTGAGCACCCGGTTGAGCAGCAGCACCCCCTGGTCCGCCCACGGCGACAGGTCGCCCGAGCTGGGCCGGGGCACACCGAGGTCGGTGCCCAGCTCCTGGAAGATGTTGACGAGCGAGCGGGGGATCGGACGCACCTCCGGCGCGACCGAGAAGGACAGCCCGACGGCGTGACCCGGGGTGGGATAGGGGTCCTGCCCCACGATGAGCACGCGCACGTCCGGCAGCGGCCGCTCGAAGGCCCGCAGCACCAGCTGCCCCGGGGGAGATAGGGCCGCCCGGCCGCCACCTCCGCGCGCAGGAAGTCCCCCATGGCGCGGACCTGGTCGGCGACCGGCGCCAGCGCGGTGGCCCAGGTGGGATGGACGAGCTCGGCGAGCGGGCGGGGGGAGGTCACAGGCCCACTCTAGGTCCGCGTGGTCCGGGGGAGGCACTTGGTGTCGTGCTCGGGCGCGCGCTCCCGCGCGGGCTCAGGGACGCGTCAGGGACGGACCAGGGTCGCGGGCTGGTGCTGACTCGACGACAGGCCGTTAGCGTCGATGACGTGATCGCCCCGGGACCCGGGGCGGACCGAGTCGAGGGGAAGCATCATCATGGCAGTGTTCGGCAGGGGCCGCCCGCAGCAGGACATGCGGCCGGACCGGAACGACGAGGGGCTCGCGCCGGCGATGCCCGGCACGGCCCCGGTGGCCGGGACGTGCGGAGCGGCTCGACCTGGGGGCCGGGCGATCGCGGCCGGGACCCGAGGGCTCACCAAGGTGTATGGCGAGGGCGATGCCCGCGTGGTCGCCCTCGGCGGGGTCGACATCGACTTCGAGCGGGGTCGGTTCACGGCCGTGATGGGCCCCTCCGGCTCCGGCAAGTCCACGCTGATGCACTGCGCCGCCGGGCTGGACGCGCCCACGGGCGGGCGGGTCTTCGTGGGCGACACGGAGATCGGCGGACTGAAGGACAAGGCGCTGACCGAGCTGCGGCGGGACCGCATCGGCTTCGTCTTCCAGGCCTTCAACCTGATCCCGACGCTGACGGCGGAGGAGAACATCCTGCTCTCGCTGTCCATCGCCGGGCGCAAGCCCGACCAGCAGTGGTACGACACCGTCATCGAGACCGTGGGCCTGCGGGACCGCCTGCGGCACAAGCCCTCCGAGCTGTCCGGCGGCCAGCAGCAGCGCGTCGCCTGCGCCCGGGCCCTGGCCAGCCGGCCGGAGATCATCTTCGCCGACGAGCCGACCGGCAACCTCGACTCCCGCTCGGGCGCCGAGATCCTCGGGTTCCTGCGACGCAGCGTGGACGAGTTCGGCCAGACCATCGTGATGGTGACCCACGACTCGGTCGCCGCGTCGTACTGCGACCGCGTGGTCTTCCTCGCGGACGGTCAGATCGTCAGCGAGCTGGACCGGCCCACCCGCGAGAGCGTCCTGGAGACCATGACGCACCTCGACGAGATGGTCGAGGCCCGTCGCGCCGGCCGGGAGGCCTGAGCCATGCTCCGCGCCTCGTGGAAGTCCTTGCTGGGGCGCAAGCTCCGGCTCCTGATGAGCGCCTTCGCCATCGTGCTCGGCGTGTCCTTCGTGAGCGGCTCGCTCATCTTCACCGACATGATGAGCACGGCCTTCAACGGCATCATGAACGGCACCGTCGCCGACATCAACGTCCAGGCCACGGACGGCGACCCCGACTCCATGGCCACGGCCATGCGGGGCGAGATCGCCCAGGCGCAGATCGACACCATCGCCAAGGTCGACGGGGTCGAGTCCGCCCAGGGCGTCACCACGGTCATGGACGCCTTCCTGATCGGCAAGAACGGCAAGGTCATCGGCGGCCAGGGCGCCCCCGCCATCGGCGGCAACGTGGTCACCGCCCCGGCCTACGGCCACCAGCCTGGCATGGTCGTCAAGAGCGGCCGGCTGCCGGGCCCCGGCGAGGTCCTGATCGACCCGGTGTCGCTGGCGAGGTCCGGCTACCGGATCGGCGACACCATCACCGTCGCGAGCTCGGGGGCCCAGCCCTCGCTCAGGGCCAGGATCGCCGGCACCGTGCTGTGGGGCAGCAAGGAGTCGACGGCCGGCGCGACCTACGCGATGTTCGACGCGCGCACGACCCAGCGGCAGTGGACGGGCGGCAAGGACGCCTACCAGATGGCCTGGGTCACCGTCCGCGAGGGCCAGGACGTCGACGCCGTCGCCCGGCGGGTCGAGGAGGTCGCTCCGGCGGGCTTCCTCGCCGTCACCGGCCCCGACCTTGCCAAGAAGTCCGAGGACGCCGTCGCCCGGGGGCTCGGCTTTATCTCGACCTTCCTGCTCGTCTTCGCCGCGATCTCCCTGATCGTCGGGTCCTTCCTGATCGTCAACACCTTCTCGATCCTGGTGGCCCAGCGGTCCCGCGAGCTCGCCCTGCTGCGGGCGATGGGGGCGAGCCGCGGCCAGATGCGCGGGTCGGTGCTCTTCGAGGCCTTCGTCGTCGGGCTGGTGGGCTCCACGATCGGGCTGCTCCTCGGCCTGGCCATCGCCAAGGGCATCGCCGCGATCTTCGGCACCCTGGGCCTGGACATGGGCGCGGTCACGCCGACGCTGAGCCCGCGGGCCATCGTCGCGTCGTACCTCGTCGGCATGCTCGTCACGATGCTCGCGGCCTTCCTCCCGGCCCGCAGGGCCTCCACGGTCCCGCCGGTCGCCGCGATGTCCGGGGCCGCGACGACCGGGGCGCAGGACCTCGGCAGGCGCCTCGTCATCGGTCTGGGTATGACGGCCGTCGGCCTGGCCGTGCTGCTCACCGGCCTGTTCTGGGACGGCACGCCGCAGCCGCTGTGGTGGATCGGCGCAGGAGCGCTGCTGACCCTGCTCGGGGTGTCCTTCAGCTCCCCGGTGCTCGGCAAGCCGGTGCTGTGGGCCCTCGGCCGGGGGTACCGCGCGCTCTTCGGCCAGGTCGGAGCGCTCGCCGAGCTCAACGCGATCCGCAACCCCCGCCGCACCGCCGCCACCGCGTCGGCCCTGATGATCGGCCTGACGCTGGTCACGGCCATGTCGGTGCTGGGGGACTCCGCCAAGGCGAGCACACGTTCGGCGATCGAGGAGGGGCTGCGCGGAGACTTCATGTACTCCAACCCGACGTACCAGCCGTTCTCCACCGCCATCGGTGACCAGGCCGCCAAGGTCGACGGGGTCGCCGCCGTCCACCGCTTCCGCCGGGTGCCCGTCGAGCTCGGCGGCGAGCGGGCCATGCTGGGGGCGATCGGCCCCCGGGACTTCGACACGATCCTGGCCGGCACCGTCGTGGCGGGCTCGCTCTCGGACTTCCGGGACGGCACGGCGATCGTGGACCGCAGGACCGCCGAGGAGAACGGGTGGAAGGTCGGGCAGACCCTCGACTACCGCATGGGCGCGACGCCCCTGCCGGTCCGGATCGTCGCCCTCTCCGAGCACCCCAAGGGGACCGGCGGCGGCGTCGTGACCACCCTGCAGACCCTCGTGCGGGCCGGGCTGCCGGCCGTCGACTCCCAGGTGAACGTGGACCTCGCGCCGGGCGCCGACAGGGCCGCCACCCGGGCCCGCCTGGAGGCGATCGTCAGGGACCTGCCGATGGTCTCGCTGCAGGACCAGCAGGAGTTCGCCGACGCCCAGGCGGGGAGCATCGACCAGCTGCTGGCCATGATCTACGGCCTGCTCGGCCTGGCGATCG